>JAOPZW010000249.1 GCA_025963905.1 Solirubrobacterales bacterium
ATCCAGTTGCGGGGGTAGGACCACGGGTAGATGTCGGCCCAGCCGGCCGACGTCCCGAGCGTCACCTGCGAGCGCGCGCCGGCTTGTGAGCATGCCGGGAAGACCTGCGTGCGCGGCGCTCTGGCGAACGTGCGAACTCGGCGCAGGTCGCGCAGGCAGTAGAACACCTTGGGCCCCGTGCGCACGAGCGCGACGCGACGCCCGGCGGGATCCTCCGACCACAGCTCGAAGCGCGCCGCATCCTCGTACTTCCAGTAGCTGCCCTTGCCGCGAACGTGAACGAAGTACAGCTCGCCCGTGCCCGGGACGACCACCGCCGCCGCCCCCGGCTGCGCGCTCAGGACCTGCTCGACGGCCATCGTGCCCGCCCCCTCGCGCCGGGCGCGGAGCTGCAGCGGGCCCGCGCCGATGTTGACCAGCGCGCTCGTCGCCGCCAGCAGCTCGCCGCCAGGGCGCGGGACGAGGTGGAGGTCGCGGGCCGGGCTCATCACGAGGTCCGGGCAGAGCACCTGTGGCAGCCGGCAGGGGCTGCCCGGCGGCGGCGCTGCGGCATTCGTCGCCGGTCGCCCGACCGCGGCGCCCGTCGCGGCCACCACGAAAAGCGCACTCAGCGTGGCGAGGAATCTGCGACGGAAGGTCACCCTCCCCCAGTCTCCCACGGAGCGCTGCACGCGCATCCCGCTTCGACCCGAGACCGCTCATCGCATGGCCGACCGCCGGTCGAACGTCGCGTCGCCGTTCTCCGACCGGCGGTCGAGGGCGAACCGCCCGATGCACCCGTTTGAGGTTGCATGCGCAACGGGCCCCTTCCCCAGCCACGTGAAAGACCAGCCGTTCGGGTGCGAGCGGCACCCGTTCAGCGGTTGCCCGAGCGTCGTCCGGCCGGTTTCGTTGCGGCGATGATCTCCGCCCTTCGAGGCGTCGCGTGCGCTGCCGTGCTTCTCCTCCTCCCGGCCGCGAGCGCCGGCGCAAGCGTGGTCCAGCACGGGTATCTGCCGCTGAAGGACGGCACCATGCTCAGCTACACGCTCACGCTCCCCAAGGCCGAGGGCCGGTTCCCGGTCGTGTTGCAATACGACCCCTACGCCGCCGGTGCCACGAGCGATCCGACCTGGAACGACAGCGGGTACGCGATGCTCGGCGTGAACTTCCGCGGCACCGGCTGCTCGCAGGGGACGGTCCAGATCACGCGGGCCGACATCTGGGGCCCGGACGGCGCCGAGGTCGTTGACTGGGCCGCGCGACAGCCGTGGTCGGACGGGGCCGTCGCCATGCTCGGGTTCTCGTTCACCGGCACGTCGCAGATCGCGACCGCCGCGTACGCCGGGCCTGCGCTGAAGGCGATCATGCCCGGCAACGTCTTCCCCGACTTGTACCGGGACATCTCGTATCCGGGCGGGGTGTACAACAGCCTGATCCCGGCGTGGCTCGCCGGTGGCCGCCAGGTAGTGGTCGGAGGCGCTGCCATCCAGCAGGGAGCCACCGATCCGGCATGCGACGTCAACGAGGCGCAGCAGCTGGCGCCCAACCAGGCCCAGACGCTCGATACCACGCTGCATCCGTACCGCGACGAGTTCTGGACGCGCGACCCGGCCGCCCTCGCGAGTCGCGTCCACATCCCGATCCTGGGCTGCGTCAACTGGCAGGACATGACGGTCTACAGCCGCGCGTTCAACGAGTTCCGTGACGACTTCGATCCACGGACGACGTGGGTGGTGGGCGGCGACGGCTCGCACACCGACTGCCCGATCTCGCGGGCGCGTCGCGTGCGCTTCCTCGATCACTACCTCAAGCACGTCGACAACGGGTGGCAGAAGACGCCGAAGCTCGTGCTCGTGCACGAGGTCGCCGGGGCCCCTGGTCGCGACAAGGTGCCCGACGGCGCGGGCGCCTGGCAGAGCTCCTTCGCGACATGGTCCGACGCCACGCGGGCGATCAGGCCACTGGCGCTCTACCTGCGCGCCGGCGGGCGCCTGGGCCTCGTCCGTCCGGCCGGGGCGGAGCCGGCGGACTCGTACACCTATGACGGCGCTACCGGCGCGAACAAGCCCGAGGTCTTCACCGACCCGATCTTCCCTGGGAGCGAGGTCACCTACACCACGCCCAGGCTGGCCCACGACGCGGAGTTCCTGGGCAGCGGCAGCGCGAATCTCTGGATGTCCTCCACCGCGACGGACACCGACGTCCAGATCATGCTGAGCGAGATCCGGCCCGACGGCCAAGAGGAGTTCGTCGAGAACGGCTGGCTGCGGCTCTCGCACCGCAAGCTCGCCACGCAGGGATCGACCGCGCTGCGCCCGCTGCACACCGACCTGCAGGCAGACGCCGAGCCGCTCTCCCCCGGCGTTCCCGTCCTGGCCCGTGTCGAGATCCAGCCGTTCGACCACGTCTTCCGCGCCGGATCGGCGATCCGGCTGTCGATCGACGTCCCCAGCACCTCGCTCGTCGGGCTCCCCGGCGTCGCCACCAACGTGGTGCAGCACACGCCCGGGATGGCATCGGCGATCGTGCTCGGCGACCTCCCCGGCGCCAGGGCACACGCGCCGCTGCCGGCGTGCTCGGCACGGCTGAACCAGCCCTGCCGGAGCGACACCGGCGCCGTCCCGGCCGGCTCGCTCGACGTACCCGAGGGCCCGGGCCGTGCGCATCGACGGCAAGCGGCCGGCACGACGCGACGCGTGACGTCCGGGGCGGTGCGACTCCCGTGACCGACCCGACCGGAACCGATGCGACGCACCCGATCACGACGCCGGTGGTGAGCGTCCCGGTGCCGCCGCTCCAGCCCGACCCCACGGGAACGGACTCCGAGCACCCGGCGACGACTCCGGTCGTTCCCACGACCGCCGCATCGCCACAGTGACCGCCGGCGCCGGGTCAGGGCCCGCCCAGCACGGAGAGGCGGACCCCGCGTGGCCGCGCGTCACCCGCCGGACGACGCTTGCGGCCGCCGCGGGCCTGGCCGCCGGGGCGGCTCTGCCAAGGACCGCGCTCGCTCGGCCACGCCCCGGCGATCCTCGCGCGCGGCTCCCCGCGCCGGCCTCGATCGACGCCTCGAGCCCCGCGGACCTGAGCGCGGTCGAAGCCGCGGCGCTCCTCCAGGCCCGCCGGCTCTCGAGCCGGGAGCTCACCGAGGCCTGCCTCGGTCGCATCCACGCCCGCCAGCCCGCGCTCAACGCCTGGGTGCGGACCTATGCCGAGCGTGCCCTCCAGCAGGCGGACGCCGCCGACCGACGGCTCGCCGACGCCCGGCGCCGCCGCGGCGGCGTAGCGCTCGTGTGCGGCATCCCGATCGGGCTCAAGGATCTCTACGCCGTCCAGGGGCTCCCGCTGACCGCCTCCTCGCGTGTGCTGGACGGCAACGTCGCCACCGGCGACTCGACCGTCTGGGCGCGGCTCCGCAGCGCGGGCATGGTGCTGCTCGGCCACACGCATACCGACGAGTTCGCGTTCGGCGTCGGCACGCCCCAGACCGGCAACCCGTGGGACCCCGGCCGCAGCCCGGGCGGCTCGAGCGGCGGTAGCGGGTCGGCGGTCGGTGCCCGGATGACGCCGCTGGCGACCGGCACCGACACCGGGGGCAGCCTGCGCTCGCCGGCGTCGGCCTGCGGCGTCTCGTCGATCAAGCCGACGTTCGGGCTCGTCAGCGCGTACGGCGTGATCCCGCTCGTGTGGTCCCGAGACCATCCGGGACCGATGGGGCGCAGCGCGGCCGACTGCGCCCTCCTGCTCAGCTACATGGCCGGTCGCGACCCCGGCGACGGCGCGTCGCTCGCGGTCCCGCCGCCGCCCGCGCTGTATCCGCTGGCGGCCGGCCCGTCCGCGCGGCCGTTCGCTGGACGGCGGTTCGGCGTGGCGCCGGATGCCGGCACGGGACTGCCCGCCGGGACGGCGCCGCTCTGGCAGACCTTCCTCGACCAGGTCCGCGCGCTCGGCGGCGAGGTCGTCGAAGTCGCCGAGCCCACGGCGCCCCCGGGCATAACGGGCGACATCGCCGAAGTGTGGTCCTACCACCAGCAGTTCGGGCCGGCGGCGCTCCCGAAGTACCGAGCCGAGATCGCGGCGGTGCTCACCGCCGCGCACGCCGCCGCCGAGCTGCCGATGCTCGACTACCTGACCTTCCAGCGGGCGCGGCTGATGTACACGCGCAGCTGGCAAGAGCATTTCGGCGCCCATCGATTGGACGCCGTCGTCAAGCCGGGGACGACACTCGACGGCGCGACCCGGCGCGACCTCGCGGGGATCACGGTCTTCAGCGAATCCGTCACCGGCGACTACAGCTGGGCGAACTACGGCGAGCTGCCGGTCGCTGCCACACCCGTTGGACGCTCTCGCGCCACCGGGATGCCGTTCGGCGTGCAGATCGGCGCCCCGCCGCACCGCGAGACGGCCCTCCTGCAGCTCGTCCTGGACTACCAGGCGCATCACCCGGCGTGGCGCGCGACGCCGGAGGGCTTGCCCGCGTGAGCGCGACCGTGTCCCGCCGCGAGCTGCTGAAGGGCCGCCCGGCCGGTGCGCGTGCGCTCCTGCCCGATCCGCGCGGAGTGCAGATCGGCGATCCGGCGGATCTTGGCGTCGTGGAGGCCGCCGCGCTGCTCCAGGCGCGGCGGCTCTCGAGCCGCGAGCTGACCGAGGCGTGCCTCGCTCGGATCGAGCAGCGCGACCCGTTCCTCAATGCCTGGGTGCGGACCTATCCCGAGCTGGCGCTCCAGCAGGCGGACGCCGCCGACCAGCGGCTCGCGGGCGCCCGGCGTGGCAGCCTGGCTCCGCTCGTCTGCGGGATCCCGCTCGGCCTGAAGGACCTCTACGCGGTCGAGGGCCTCCCGCTCACGGCCTCCTCCCGTGTGCTGGAGGGGAACGTGGCCCGCGGCGACAGCACGGTCTGGGCGCTGCTTCGCCGCAACGGGATGGTCCTGCTCGGCCACACCCAGATGCACGAGTTCGCCGCGGGGGTCGCCACGCCCCAGACCGGCAACCCCTGGGACCCGTCGCGCAGCCCCGGCGGGTCGAGCGGGGGCAGCGGAGCGGCGCTGGGGGCACGGATGGTCCCGGCGGCCACGGGAAGCGATACAGGCGGCAGCCTTCGCTCGCCCGCCTCGGCGTGCGGCGTCTCCTCGATCAAGCCGACCTACGGCCGCGTGAGCACCTACGGCCTGATTCCCTGCGTGTGGACGCTCGACCACGCCGGCCCGATGGCGCGCTCCGCCGCCGACGTCGCGCTCCTGCTCGACCACATCGCCGAGCCGGACCCGCGCGACCCGGCGAGCCTGGCGCCGCCGCCGCGGCCGGCCACCTACCTGTGCGCGCCCACGCCCGGGCCGCGGCCTCTCGCCGGCCTGCGGCTGGGCGTCCCCGACGGCGCGGCGGACAGCCTCCCCGCGGGCACGGCGCGCCTGTGGGCGTCATACCTCGGCGAGGTCCGGGACCTGGGGGCGACGGTCGTCGGCTTCGCCGCGCCTGCCAACGAGCCTTCGATCCTCAGCGCGCTCGGCGAGGCATGGGCATACCACCAGCAGTTCGGCCCTGCGGCGCTCGCCCGCTACACGCCGGAGGTGGCCGCGCTCGTCGTGGCCGCGCGGGCCGCGGCAGAGTCGCCGACGGGCGACTACATCGACTACCAGCGCCAGCGCATGCGTTACGCGAACGCCTGGCGGGAGACGCTCGCCGGCCTTCGCCTCACGGCGGTGCTGAAGCCGGGGAGCAGCGTCGACGGCGCAACACGCGACCAGACCACGGGGCTGACGATCTTCACGGGGAGCGTCAGCGGCGACTACGGGTGGGCCGACGCGGCCGGCCTGCCGGTGGCGATGACGCCCGTCGGGCGCAGCGCCAGTACCGGCATGCCGTTCGGCGTCCAGATCGGCGGCGCGCCCCACGACGAGGCGACTCTGCTCCGCATCGCGATCGACTACCAGGCCGCCCATCCGTATTGGGCAGAGGCGCCGCCGGAGCCGCCGGCCGCGGCCGGCCAGGCCAACCCGGCGATCGGCGGCCTCGTTTCCGGTCAGATCCCACCCGGGCGGTGAACCCGTCGGAGATATGGTCCAGACGCTGTGCGCCGCCCGCGGCGTCAGGGGGACTCACAGCGCTGCAGGAAGCTCTTGCGGGCCTCGGCAAGACACCGATTGACCTTGGTGTGACGTCCCAAACAACCGAGCGATGACGATCCCCGCTTCGCCCGCTGTCGACTTCATGGGCTGGGCGACCACGGCGCCGCTACCGCTTGCAACCCGACTGCGGACGCGGCCGGCTCCGGCCCCACCACGCCTGCACTTCGTCCGGTGCGGGCACGGGGCGGACCGGCACTCGGCCGCTCGCACCCGCGCGAAGGCAGGGTTCGTGGCGCCCTGCTTACCGCGCGATCCGGGACTCGTGCCGGCACTGGTCACGATGCACCTTCCGTGCGCAAAGCGGGTGCCATCTCCTGCCCCGGCTCGAGCTGAGGGGCGACACCAGCGGGCGGTCACGTTCGCAGTCCCCGGTCGGCTGAGGACCACCTGACTGCGACCGCGACGTGGAGCGCCGCCGCTTGCCCACTGCGATTGCGCTGGCCGCGCCTGTGAGCACTTCTGCATTTGGCCTGTAGAAGTGGGAGTTGCGACTGCCGAGGCCCCGGGGCGGCGGCGCATCCGTCATTCGTAGCGTGGCGCTGACGCGGAATTTCTTGATCGCT
>JAOPZW010000255.1 GCA_025963905.1 Solirubrobacterales bacterium
GGACGTCAATCCCGTCGCTCCGGCCTTGGCGGGTCCACTCAATCCGGGCGGGCTGCTGGGTGATCGGACGGACGTGCAGTTCGATGACATAGACGTTGCCGGTGACGATGAGTGCCTGGCGTGTGCCGTCGCGCCGCACGACGGCCGGCTGCTCGGCGTCGTCGGGCAGCAACCCCAGCACCCGGATGTGGCCTGGAGCCAGGTAGGGGGAGACGATGTTGACCGCCACCGTGTGGCCGAGCCGCGCGTCGTGGATCATCGAGATGCCGCCCGACCCGGTCTGGTTGAACAGCCCGACACCGTCGGCGCCGGGCACCAGGTAGACCTCGTGCCCGGATGGCTGGCGGCAAGCGAGTCTGGCGAGGTCGATGTTGAGCCCGTAGCGAGCGCCGACCGTTGGAATGCGTGAACGAGCCGGTTCCGGGAGGTTGTCGGCGGCTCGACGAGGACGTCGGAACACGCCGAAGTTCTGAACGAGTCGGGCGTCGACCCGCCCGACTGGCTCGTCCGGCATGTCACCGGACACTGGTCCACCGGCTCATCGCTGTGGCGAGCATCGTCGTGGCTGCCGCGCTCGCCGCCCTGCCCTTGGGCCGGGATGGCTTTGACTCAGACGACATCGAGGATCGAGTCACCCAGCCGGACCCGCGAGCCGGTCTTGATCGGCGCACGCTGCACTTGCACACCGTCGACGTAGGTGCCGTTGGTCGAGTCAAGGTCGGTGACATTCCACTGCCCATCGACTCGCTCAAAGCCAGCATGGCGACGAGAAACTCCGTCGCCGCCAAACACCAGGCCACACGTGCGGCTGCGCCCAACGACGAGCTGGGCCTGGCTGTAGCGCGTAAGCATGAGCGTCGCCCACGGCGACGGATCGACGGCCGAGCGAGCCGGAGGGTCGAGCAGAGCGTGAACGGCAAACCAGCGGCCACGGAGATCACCGAGCAACGAGCGCAGCGTTGCCGCCGAGCGCGCTCGCTGGGCGACGGCAACTCGTGCCTCGAAGGTCTCCGTGCTCAGACGACCCTCCACGTACCCACTCTTTAGTACGTCGATCGCGCGGGTGCGGTCGAGGTCGGAGGGTCGCAGCGGCAAAAACACGGAGCATCAAGCTTCCCGCTCACGGCACGCGCTGGCAAGCGGACCCGGCGGCCGCTCACCGCACGACGTTCTCCGCTCCCAGGCGCGCTTCTGCCTTCCATGGTGGCTGTTGCACAAAGGGGCGGTCTGTCCGGCGTCGTTAAGAGGATGCCGGGATGCCGCAGAACTTCCTGGCGTGTGATCGCGAGCAGACGTTTCTGTTGCCGCCGGACGTGCGCGAGTGGCTGCCCGACGGGCATCTCGCGTGGTTCGTGCTCGACGCCGTCGCGCAGATGGATCTCGCGGCGTTCTATGGCGCCTATCGCTGGGACGGCCATGGCCGAGCGGCGTTTGACCCGGCGATGATGGTCGCGTTGCTGCTTTACGCGTACGCGCGCGGGCAGCGCTCTTCGCGCGGGATCGAGCGTTGGTGTGAGGAGGACGTCGCGTGCCGGGTGATCGCGGCCAATCAGGTGCCTGATCACACCACGGTCGCGCGTTTTCGCCAGCGCCACCAGGACGCGCTGGGCGGCCTGTTCGGTGAGGTGCTGGGGCTGTGCGCGCAGGCGGGTCTGGTGGGGGTCGGGGTGATCGCGATCGACGGGACGAAGGTTCACGCGAGCGCGTCTGAGCGCGCCACGCGCGATTACGAGCAGATCGCGCGCGAGATCTTGGCGGAGGCCGACGCGGTCGATCGCGAGGAGGACGAGCGCTTCGGCGACCGGCGCGGCGACGAGTTGCCCGAGCAGCTGGCGACCGGTGAGGGGCGCGCGAAGTGGCTGGCCGAGGCCAAGCGTCGCCTTGAGCAGCAGCGTGCCGAGGAGGCGCGGCCGATCCCGGCCTCGCGCGTGCAACGGCTGCGGGAGTCCAAGCGTCGCCTGCAAGAGGAGCTTGCGACCGAGTGTCGCGCCAACGAGGCCTATGAGGCCTACCGCGCGCGCGGCGTGATGCGCAACGGGCGGCGCCTGGGCTCGCACTCACCACCCAAGCCCTACACGCCGCCGGCGACGCCGCAGGGCAAGATCAACACGACCGACCCCGACTCGCGCAACGTCAAGACGCCGCGCGGCTGGGTGCAGGGCTACAACGCGCAGGCCGCGACCAACGACCAGCACATCGTTATCGGCGCCGAGATCAACGCCGACTCCCCCGACTTCGGGCACCTACAGCCGATGGTCGACGCCGCCCAAGCCGAGCTCGCCGCCATCGGGATCCATGACAAGCCCGACGTCCTGCTGGCCGATGCGGGCTACTGGCATCAGGACCAGATGCAGAACATCGTCAGCCGCGGCATCCAGGTGCTGATCCCGCCCGACGCCGGCAAACGCAAAGGCAACCGGCCTGGCTGGGACGGCGGCTCCTACAGCTTCATGCGCCGCGTCCTGGACACCGACCGCGGCGGCGGCCTCTACGCCAAGCGCCAGGGCATGATCGAGCCGGTCTTCGGCCATACCAAGTTCAATCGCCGCTGCGACCGCTTCCAACGCAGAGGCAGGGCGGCCTGCCGCTCGGAATGGCGACTGATCACCGCCACCCACAACCTGGTCAAGCTCTGGCGCCACAACACGACGCCGGCGCTCGCCTGAGCCGGGCGCGCAGCACCGGACCGGGTCCTTCGGCGAAAGCTCCTGGCGCAGGCCACCGCGCTGACCCGCTGCACCACTCGCCCTTTGCGCAACAGCCTCCGTCCAATGCGAAAGCCCGGGTGTAGGCTCGGCCGGAAGGCCATCTAAGTGGCACCAGCCACATTAAAGGAAGGCCGGCATGTACGCAGTCGTGCGAACGTATTCGGGGCAGGGAG
>JAOPZW010000271.1 GCA_025963905.1 Solirubrobacterales bacterium
GGGACTGCCACGGCCTGCCGGTCGAGATCCAGGTCGAGAAGGAGCTGGGCATCAGCTCCAAGGAGGAGATCGAGGCCTACGGCATCGCGGAGTTCAACCAGAAGTGCCGCGAGTCGGTGTTCACCTATCTCGAGGACTGGAACCGGCTGACC
This sequence comes from Solirubrobacterales bacterium, assembly GCA_025963905.1. Classification (GTDB taxonomy): domain Bacteria; phylum Actinomycetota; class Thermoleophilia; order Solirubrobacterales; family Solirubrobacteraceae; genus JAOPZW01. The sequence goes on from JAOPZW010000271.1 coordinate 153, forward strand.
GAGCGGATCGGCTTCTGGATCGACCTCGACCACGCCTACCGCACGCTCGACCCCGACTACATCGAGTCGGTGTGGTGGGCGCTGAAGCAGATCGCCGCCAAGGACCTGCTCTACGAGGGCCACAAGGTCGTGCCCTACTGCCCGCGCTGCGGGACCGCGCTCTCGAGCCACGAGGTGGCGCTGGGCTACAAGGACGTCGTCGATCCCAGCGTCTACGTGCGGCTGCCCGTCGCGGAGGACGGCGGCCCGCTGCAGGCCGGCGACGAGCTCCTCGTCTGGACCACGACGCCCTGGACGCTGGTCTCCAACGCGGCGGTCGCGGTCGATCCCGAGCTCGTCTACGTACGCGCCAAGACGGCCCCCCTCCACGCGCCGGTGGTGCTGGCCGAGGCGCTCGTCGAGCGCGTCCTGGGTGACGACGTCCAGATCCTCGGGCGCTTCCCGGGGGCCGCGCTGGACGGCGTGCGCTACGAGCCGCCGTTCGGGTTCCTGGGCGCCGACGCCTACGGCGAGCGCGGGCACACCGTCCTGCTCGCGGACTTCGTCACCGCGGACGACGGCACCGGGCTCGTGCACACCGCGATCGCCTTCGGCGAGGACGACTTCCGCCTCGGGCGCCAGTACGGCCTCGAGGTGATCAATCCCGTGCGACCGGACGGCACCTACGACGAGCGCATCGGCAAGTACGCCGGGCGCTTCGTGAAGGATGCCGACGCCGACCTCATCGAGGACCTGCGCTCACGCGGGCGCCTGCTGCGCGCCGAGAGCTACGAGCACAGCTATCCGCACTGCTGGCGCTGCGGGACGCCGCTCCTGTATTACGCCAAGCCGTCCTGGTACATCGCGACGTCGCGAATGCGCGACCGCCTGCTCGCGGCCAACGAGACGGTCACCTGGCACCCCGAGCACATCAAGCACGGGCGCTTCGGCGACTGGCTGAAGAACAACGTGGACTGGGCGCTGTCGCGCGAGCGCTACTGGGGCACGCCGCTGCCGGTGTGGCGCTGCGAGGAGGGCCACGTCCACGTCATCGGCTCCTACGCCGAGCTCGAGGAGCTCTCCGGGGTGCGGATCGAGGACCCGCACCGGCCGTTCGTCGACGACGTCGGCTTCCCGTGCCCGCAGTGCTCGCGGCGGATGCAACGCGTTCCCGAGGTCATCGACGTCTGGTTCGACTCGGGCTCGATGCCGTTCGCCCAATGGCATGCGCCGCACGAGAACCAGGAGCTGTTCGCGTCGCGCTTCCCGGCGCAGTTCATCTGCGAGGCGCTGGACCAGACGCGCGGGTGGTTCTACTCGCTGCTGGCCGTGTCGGTCCTGCTGTTCGACCGGGCGCCGTACGAGCACGTCATGTGCCTGGGGCTGATCCTCGACGACGAGGGTCAGAAGATGTCCAAGTCCAAGGGCAACATCGTCACGCCCTGGGACGTCATCGACACCTACGGCGCCGACGCCTTCCGCTGGTACTTCTTCACCTCCAAGCAGCCGTGGGACGGCTATCGGTTCAGCACCGAGGCCGTCGCCGAGGGCGTGCGGCTGTTCCTCAAGCAGCTGTGGAACACCTACGCGTTCCTGTCCACCTACCGGCCGGAGCGCGACGGCGAGCGGACCGACCTCGACCGGTGGGCGCTGTCGCGCCTGAGCGCCACCGTCGAAGAGGTCACCGAGCGCATGGACGCCTACGACGCGACGGGCGCCGGCCGGGCGATCGGCGCGTACGTCGACGAGCTCTCCAACTGGTACGTGCGCCGCTCGCGCCGGCGCTTCTGGGAGGGCGACCGCGCCGCGTTCGAGACGCTGCAGGAGTGCCTGGTGACGGTCTGCAAGCTCCTGGCCCCGTTCACGCCGTTCATCGCGGACGAGATCTACGACAACCTCGACGGGAGCGAGCCGTCGGTGCACCTGTGCGACTTCCCGCAGCCCGGTGAGCGCGACCTCGCGCTCGAGTCGGCGATGGCCGTCGCGCGCGAGACCGTGCGCCTCGGCCTGGCCGCCCGCGGCCAGGCGAAGGTCAAGGTCCGCCAGCCGCTGCACGAGGCGGTCGTCGTGGCGGCCGGACGCGAGCGTGAGGCGATCGAGCGGCTGGCCGACGTCGTGCGCGACGAGCTCAACGTCAAGGAGCTGCGCTTCGTCGAGGAGGCCGACGAGCTCGGCTCCTACGAGGTCAAGCCCAACTACCGCACGCTCGGCCCGCGCTTCGGCAAGGCGATGCCGACCGTCGCGGCCGCCGTGGCGGCGCTGGACCCCTCGGGTGTCGCGGCGACGCTGCGCGAGAGCGGAACCGTGGGGATCGCGGTCGACGGCCACGACCATCAGCTCGAGGCCGACGACCTGCTGCTGGCGATGCAGCCGCTCGAGGGCTACCAGCTCGAGCGCGAGGGCTCGCACGCCGTCGCCCTGGAGCTCGTCCTCGACGGCGATCTGCGCCGCGAGGGCCTGGCGCGCGAGATCGTCCACGCGGTGCAGAACGCGCGCAAGGCCGCCGGGCTGGCTGTCGAGGACCGGATCGATCTCTCGCTGGGCGGTGACGAGGAGCTCGTCGGCGCCGCCCGCGCGCACGAGGCCTACGTCGCCGGGGAGACGCTGGCCACCAGCGTCGTCTACGGCGCACCCAACGGCCACGTCGCGACCATCGAGGGACGTCACCTGCACATCGGCCTCGAGCGGGCTTAGGGCCTCTAGGGGCGCACGCGCGCCTCCTGGCTCGCCCGCCCGCGCTCGAAGCGCACGCCGTCGCGCTTGAGGCGCCGGCGGACCGCATCGGGATCTCCCAGTGCGGTCGCGGCGATGCTGCCGTCGGCCTTGAGGACGCGGTGTGCGCCCGGGATCGAGGCCCGGGTGAGGCGCTGGTTGACGCCGAGCGCCTGCCGCGGCGCGCCGCCGGCGGCGATGACGACGTCGGCGTAGCTCATCCAGCGGCCCTTCGGAATCGCCTCGACGACGGTGCGCAGGGCGTCGGTGTCCATGGTTCCTCCTCGGATCGGGTGCGAGGAGGGCGACCGTACGACGACGCCCGCGCAGATGGCCCGCGCGGGCGTCAGAAGTCACAGGGGCGCGACGAAGTCGTCGCGAAGCGGTGGCCTACGCGAGCACGGGCTCGAGCTCGGCCTCGAGCTTGCGCTTCGGGTAGGCGCCGATGACCTTCTTGGCCACCTCGCCGTTCTTGAAGAGGATGAGCGTCGGGATCGACAGCACCTCGAACTTGGCGGCGGTCTGCTGGTTCTCGTCGACGTTGAGCTTCACGATGCGCAGATCCTCGCGCTCGGCGGCGATCTCCTCGAGGACCGGGGCCACGACGCGGCACGGGCCGCACCACGGGGCCCAGAAGTCGACCAGCACCGGCTGCTCGGACTCGATGACCTCAGCCTGGAAGTTCGTGTCGGTGACTTCGAAGAGGGTGCCTGCCATAGCGGATCGTCTCCTTGGGAAAGCCGGGTCGCGTGCCGTCGTCCCTTCACACTATACAAAGTGTAGTGGCGCCGCCGGCCACCTCGGGACCGCGATCGCTCGTGCCCTTAACGCGGGACCGCGATCGATGGCGGGCTGCCGTTCGTGAACAGCGTCGCGAGCAGGATGTCCACAGGCCGGTCGCCCTGGTTGGCGCCGAAGTGCACGGTCTGCGGCCGCTCGATCACCCATTCGCCGGTGTTCACCTTGCCGGTGTGCCCGGCGGTGACGCGCCGCACGACGGTCGGATTCTGGTCGCCCGCGCCGCGGTAGACGCTGACGGATCCCGTCTTCACCGTGTAGGTCAGCGTGCCCTTCTGGATGTAGGCGATCTGGGTGCCGGGGTGGCGGTGCAGCCCGAGCCGGGTATGCGGCGGGATCACCACGCGCGAGAGGGCGAGCGTCCGCCCGTGCGCCCCCGTCGGATCGACCGCTTGCGCAAGGACCGCGCGCGTCGTCTGCGCGGCGGCGTGATGCGCCGCCCCGGCGGCGTAGGCGCCCGCGGCGGTCGCGGGCACGAGCGCGGCGCCCGCGAAGATCGCAAGGCGAGAGTGAGACGGCACGGTGAGCCTCCTTGTGGCGGGGGACGGGACGAACGTGGGCCGAACCGTCACACGACCGGCGACACGGCGCGCAGCAGGTCGGGCCAGACGAAGACCTCGAGCACCGCTGCGAGCACCAGCACGGGCGCGGCGACCAGCGTGGTGGCAAACGTCGCCGCCAGCAGCTCGTGCCAGTCGCCGCGGCGGCTCGCGATGATCCACGCGGCGAGCGGGAGGAAGAGCGCGACGAGCTCGAGCAGCGCGTGCGGCAGGAGCGTGAGCATGAGCATGAAGTTGGAGACGTGCAGCTGGGACGACAGCGTCGCCGCGCCGCCGCCGAGGATGTAGGCCTGGGTGCACAGCGAGAACGCCGTGGCGCCGACGACGAATGCGATCGCGGCCGGTCCCGCCTTCTCGTGCACGCGGCGCCAGAGGCCGCTGTGCTGCTCGGCCTGGAGCGGCAGCGAGCTGCCGGCGATGAAGCCGGCGACGCAGGCCATCGCGTGCAGCGCGAGCACGAGCGAGTTGCGGAACAAAACGTGGCCCACGGCGCTCCACGTCGCCGGCTCTGTGAGCCCGGGCAATGCGTAGCGGCTCAGGTCCGGCGTCTGCGCCGAGGCGATCACCCACACCGCGTAGAGCAGGCCGACGGAGACCGCGAGCGACCCGGCCAGCCAGGGCCGCAGCGCCGACCACGGCGCGGCGTGCCAGCGACG
>JAOPZW010000280.1 GCA_025963905.1 Solirubrobacterales bacterium
TGTCGGACGCCGCCCGCCGGCGCAGCGAATGCTGGTGGCCTTCGCAAGAATCGGACCCGCCCGCCCTGGCGTCCGGCGCCGCGAGACGGTTTCCTGACGGTGCCGGCTTTCTGAAACAGGTTCTTAGCGGGGCGGGAGCCATCGAAGGGCGCCTCTGCCCGATGATGGCCTCGTGCACCGCCCGGTTCGCCGCCTCGCCCAGCTCTACGCCGGCCTCGTGCTCTACGGCGCCAGCATGGCGCTGCAGGTCCGCGCGGGCCTCGGCCTCGACCCGTGGGACGTCTTCCACCAAGGCGTCGCGGATCGCACCGGGCTGTCCTTCGGCACCGTCGTGATGCTCACGGGCGCCGTGGTGATGCTCGGCTGGGTGCCGCTGCGGCAGCGACCAGGCGTGGGCACGATCAGCAACGTCCTCGTCATCGGCATCGCCGTGGACGCGGCGCTCGCGCTGCTGCCCCGTGCGGCGTCGACGCCGATCGCGGTGGCGATGCTGATCGCGGGTGTCGGCTTCAGCGGGGTGGCGTGCAGCGCGTACATCGGAGCGGGACTCGGCCCGGGCCCTCGGGACGGCGTGATGACCGGCCTCGTCCGCCGGACGGGCGGGTCGGTGCGGGTCGTCCGCACGGCGATCGAGCTGACGGTGCTGGCTGTCGGAGTCGCGCTCGGTGGAACGGTCGGTGTCGGGACGGTCGTGTACGCCCTGTCGATGGGTCCGCTCGTCCATGTCCTCCTCCCGCGGCTGACCGTCGCCTCCGCGCACGCAAACTGATGAACTACCTTGCGGTGCATCGGACACTGCCTCATGTCGCCCGCCTGATCGCGGTGCTCGCCGTCGCCGGCGCGGCGCTCCTGCCCGGCACCGCCGCCGCTGCGGCGAAGGGCGCGCCGGGGAGCCTGCGCGCCGGCGCCGGGCAGGCCGACATCACGCCTCCGCAGACCGGCTACTTCCTCGGCGGCTGGACGCGCGCCGACCGCCTGGCGCGGGGCCAGAGCACCCGGCTCTTCGCCAACACGCTGGTGCTGCAGCGCGGGACGCGCAAGGTCGCGCTCGTCGCGGCGGAGCTGTTCGCGATCCCCGCGGGGCTGCAGGAGGATGTCGCGCGCGCCGTCGCCGACCTCGGCTATGACCACACCACGGTCCTGCTGGCCGCCTCGCACACGCATTCGGGCCCGGGCGGGTTCGCCAACAACCCGATCTACAACACTGCGGCGCCAAGCCTGCAGACCGTCACCGATCCGCTGAGCTTCGTGCGCTTCCTGTCACCGGCGCCCGCCGATCGCCAGCTCTACACGTTCCTGGTCAGGCAGATCGCGACCTCGATCCGCCGCGCCGACGCCGACCGCGCGCACGCGGCGGCGGGGTGGGGCCACGCCGACCTGTACGGCATCACCCAGAACCGCAGCATCGAGGCCCACCTCGCCGACCACGGCATACACATGGCCTATGGCAAGGGCACCCCGCAGATGGACCCCGACGGCCCCAACCACACCATCGACCCCAACGTCGATGTCCTGCGGGTCGACAAGCTCGTGCGTCGCGGCGGGCGCACGGTGCACGTCCCGATCGGCGCCTGGTCGAACTTCTCCGACCATGGCACCGTCGTGAAGTCCCAGCTCGAGGCCTACAGCGGCGACCACCACGCCGCGGCGTGGCGCGTCTTCACCGCGCTCGTGCGCCGGGCCGGCCACGTCCCGGGCACGCAGACCGTGGTCAACGCCTATCCGAACAGCGACGAGGGCGACATCACCGCCGGGATCGTCCACAACGGGCCGTCCGGCGCCGACGAGGTGGGCACCGCCGAGGCCGACGCGATGTTCAGCGCCTGGCGCGCCGCCGGGCGCGGGCTCTCGCGCACGCCGGCGCTCGACCTGCGCTGGACGCGGACATGCTTCTGCGGGCAGTCGACGTCGACGGGGCCGGTCGCCTCGAAGGGCGCCGAGGGCCTGCCCTTCCTCACCGGCTCCGAGGAGGGGCGGGGACCGCTGTTCGACATCACCGGCGTGCCGCTGGAGGGTGTCACGAACCCGATCCCGGACCCGGTGCAGGGCGACAAGGTCATCGTCCCCGCGGGCGAGCCGCCTCCGGCGGTGCCGATCAGCGTGCTGCGCATCGGCGATCACGCGCTGGCCGCGCTGCCGGGCGAGCCGACGAAGGAGGTCGGCGCCCGGATAAAGGCCGCGCTGCTGGAGACGATGGGCGGCGCCGGCGTCCGGCGCGTGGTCATCGCGGGCCTGGCGGGCGACTACATCCAGTACATCACCACGCCGGAGGAGTACGGACAGCAGAGCTACGAGGGCGCCTCGACGCTCTTCGGCGTCAACGAGGCGACGTTCCTGCAGGAGCGCCTGGTGGACCTCGCGGGACGCATGGTGAGCGGCCGGCCGGCGCCCGACGCCTACCCGCTCGATCCCAGCTACGGGGTGCGCCCCGACGGCCCGCCGTATCCCGCGGGTGCCGCGCAGGGCACCGTCACCGGGCAGCCCGGCGCTGAGGTGCAGCGCCTGGGTCACGCGCGCTTGGCCTGGCGGGGCGGGCCCAGCGGCCACGACCGGCCGGTCGATGCCCCGTTCGTCCACGCCGAGCGGCGCGTCGCCGGCCGCTGGCAGACCGTCGACACGGACCTCGGGCTGGCGATGCTGTGGCGCGCCGACGACCAGGGGAACTACGAGGTGACGTGGGAGGTCCCGCTCACCGCGCCGACCGGCACCTATCGCCTGGCGGTCACCGCCACGCGCTACGAGCTGGCGTCCGAGCCGTTCCGCGTGACGCCGTCGACCGCCCTGACCGTCGTCCCGGCGCCGGCCTCCGCCGGCCGGGTCGGCGTCAGCCTCGCCTATCCGAAGGCCCGGATCGACGTCGACCTGACCGCCCGCCCGTCCGCGGCATCAGGCGGCATCGTACAGTTCCGCGTGGGGTCGCAGACGGTGGCGGTCTCCCAGCGCAAGGGCACCGGGTTCAGCGCGGCGGCGCCCGCGGGCGCCGATGTGACGATCCCGGCGGGCGCGGCCCGCGACCGCTGGGGCAACACGAACGCGGCTCCGGTCACCCTCCACGCAGGCTGAACCGCAGGCTCAGCCTGGATCCACCGATTCTCGCGGCGAATCCCAGCCGTGGATCACGGGTGGGTGGGGTTCTGATTCATCGGCGGCTTCCAAAGGGACCACCCTGTGGGTGCGCCGCCGATCGGGCGGGTGGGTCCCGACTCGCGCCCACGACAGGGATTCATCCACGATGATCGGTGGATCCAGGCTCAGTCCGGCGCGCGCACAACCAGCAGCGCGATGTCGTCGTCGGGGGCCTCGCGGCCGGGGCCGGCGGCGGCCGTGAGCAGGCGTCCCGCGATCGCCTCCGCGTCGAGGCCGCCGCAGGTGCCCAGCAGCAGGGAGAGGCCGTCGACGCCCAGGCGCCCGCCTGGAGTGCGGCTCTCCATGACGCCGTCGGTGTAGAGGACGAGGACGTCTCCGGGTCCCAGGACGACCTCGGCGTCGGTCAGCTCCGGTTGCGCCACCGCCCCGAGCAGCGTGCCGGGCCGCCCGGCGTCGACGATGGCGCCCCCGGCGCGCGCCACGAGCGGCGGAGGGTGCCCGCCGACGGCAAGCGTGAGGCGGGGCGACGAGCCCGTCGTGTCCAGGCGCGCATAGACCGCCGTGCAGAAGTCGCCGTCCGGCAGCTCGCGCAGGAGTGCGTCGTTGACGACCTGCAGCACCGCGCGCGGGGAGGGCTCGCCGACCGCGGCCGTGCGCAGCGTGTAGCGGACCAGGCCGGTGACCGCCGCGGCGTCTGCCCCCTTACCGCGGACGTCGCCGATCGCGATGCCCCACTGACCCTCGCCGAGGTCGAAGATGTCGTAGAAGTCCCCGCCCACGTCGATGCTCTCGCCACCGGCGAGGTACCCGGCGCCCAGCTCCACCGTTGGCACGAGCGGGAGGTGGGGCGGCAGGAGGCTGCGCTGGAGGGCGTCGGAGATCGAGCGGGCCTCGCGTTCGGCGGTCTCGGCGCGCACCCGGGCCTCGTGCTCGCGCACGAGCAGCGCGGAAAGCTCGTCCTGCGCCCGCCGGCGCTCGGTGATGTCGCGCAGGAAGCCGGCGAACATCGGCGGGTCCTGATGGCCGATCCGCGTGATGGTCAGCTCGACGGGCAGCCTCGTGCCGTCGGCGCGCATCCCGGTCAGCTCGAGGCGGCGTCCGAGGATCGATGCCCGCCCCGTCTCGCGATAGCGGGTGAGCGCGGTGCGATGGGCGTCGCGCAGCTCGGGGGGCACGATGAGGTCGGCGAGCTCGCGGCCCACGGCCTCCTCGCGGGAGTAGCCGAAGGTGGCCTCCGCCGCGGGATTGAAGTCGATCACCACGCCCGGGGCGTCGATGGTGATGACGCAGTCCAGTGCCGCGTGCACGATCGCGGCGCTGCGCTCCTCGCTGGCGAGCAGCCGTTCCTCGGCGCGGATACGGGCGAGGTACTGGCCCATCTGGCGGCCGGCCGTGCGGATCAGCTCGACGTGCTCGGCCTCGGGCTCGCGGGCCTCGGTCCCGAAGAACTCCATGACACCCAGCGGACCCTCGGGCCCGGCGATCGGGAACGCCACGGCGGCCTTCAGCCCGGCGGCCGCCGCCGCCTGGACGCGCGGGAAGTTGGGATCGGCGGTGACGTCGGGGATCCACGCCGGCTCGCCCGATTCCCATACCCGCCCGGGCAGCCCGATGCCGCGGACCCACGTCAGGCGCCGGCTCAGCCTCAGGAACGTGACGAGCTCGGGCTCGCCGGTGCTCCAGTCGTCGGCCCAGCGCAGCAGGCCCGCCTCGGCGTCGGCGAGCAACAGCCCGCCGGCGGACCACCCGAAGGTCCCGGCGATGAGCTCGAACAGGCGCTGAGTGGCGTCGGCGAGCGCGCCGGCCTCGGCGAGCAGCCTGACCAGCCCATACTCCGTCTGCACCCGCAGCTCACGCGGCCCCGTGGTCATCGTGGCGAGAATATCCGGGCGAGCGGAGCGCGCTCGGGTACGCTCGCGCCATGGCGGCCTTCGGGACGGTTCGCGTCGCAGCCATCCAGGCGACGCCGGTGATCCTCGACGCCGACGCCACGGTGGGCAAGGCCCAGCGCCTGCTGCACGACGCGGCCGACGCCGGCGCGCAGCTGGCGGTGCTGCCGGAGTGCTTCATCCCGCTGTACCCCTCGAACGCCTGGGCTCGCGACGCCTCGCACTTCGGTGGCTGGGACGAGCTCTGGCAGCGCCTGTGGGAGAACTCGGTCGACGTGCCCGGGCCGCTGGTCGACCGGCTCGCAGAGGTCTGCCGCGAGCGCGATCTCTACTGCGCGATCGGCGTCAACGAGCGGGAGTCCGAGCGGCCGGGGACGCTCTACAACACGCTCCTGTACATCGGGCCGACCGGCCTCATCGCGCGGCACCGCAAGCTCATGCCGACCCACCAGGAGCGGCTGTTCCACGGCATCGGCGCCGGTGACGACCTCGTCGTGGTCGATGCGCCGATCGGCAGGATCGGCGGGCTGATCTGCTGGGAGAACCGGATGCCGCTGGCCCGCTACACGATGTACCAGGGCGGCCCGCAGATCTGGGTGGCCCTCACGGCCGACGACAGCGAGGGCTGGCTGGCCTCGATGCGCCACATCGCCATCGAGTCCGGGGCATTCGTGGTGTCGGTTCCCCAGTACATCCCGCGGGCCGCGTTCCCGCCCGACTTCCCAGTCGCGGTGCCCGACGCCGACGACTTCGGCTCGGGCGGAGCCGCGATCCTCGACCCGCGCGGAGGCGAGGCGATCGCGGGCCCGCTCTACGGCGAGGAGGGGATGGTGCTGGCCGACTGCGACCTCGGGCGCGGTCTACACGCCAAGCGCACCTTCGACGCCGTCGGGCACTACGCCCGCGCCGACGTGCTCGAGTCGGCGACCGTCATCGTCGCGACGCCGCCGGTCGCCGAGCTCCCCGTCTGACCCGCCGCGCGCTGCGGGAGAAGCGAGCAGCGCACCTGGTAGATCGAGGTGAAGTTCTTGACGAAGCCGTTGCGGGCGGCGCGCAGGTACAGGCGCCAGACCCGCACGCGCTCGGCGCCGGCGAGGCGCACGGCCTCGTCGTGGTTGTCGTCCAGGCGCTCGGCCCAGTGGCGCAGAGTCTCGGCGTAGTCGCCGGCGAAGTCCTCGACGTGATGCGTGGCGAAGCCCGCGCGCTCGAGCGCGAGCAGCACCCGCGAGAGCTGCAGCGGCTCGCCGTCGGGGAACACGTAGCGCTCGGAGAACGCGCCCGCGTCGGTGTTCGTGTGGCGCAGGCGCGCGATCCCGTGGTTCAGCAGCTGCCCCTCGGGCTTCAGCAGCCCCGCGAGCTGGGCGGCGTAGACGTCGATCTGCTCGGAGCCGACGTGCTCGACCATCCCGATGCTGGCGATCGCGTCGAAGCGCTCGCCCCGCATCTCGCGGTAGTCGGCCACGCGGATGTCGACCTTGTCCGACAGCCCGGCCTC
>JAOPZW010000296.1 GCA_025963905.1 Solirubrobacterales bacterium
CCCGTGTCGAACAGGACGATGCCGTCGCCCGCGGCGACCGCCCAGGCGTTGCAGTGCGGCACGCCGGGCCAGGGGAGCGGGAGCCGCAGCCGCCAGACGCCGGGCAGCACGCGCTCGCCGCGCCCGAGCTCGCGCTTGCGGGTCGGGGCGGTCATCGGCCCCGGACATTACGCGTAGAGTCTCGCCGTCAGCAGTCCAGACGGAGGAGCGACCCGTGGCCAAGGCCCCGACGACGAGCATCGACGCCGACCAGATCGACGCGGAGGAGACCGCCCGGGTCGCCGATGCGTACTTCGCCGCGCTCGCGCGGCGCGACCTCGACGCGGCCGTCGCGCTGTGGAGGCCCGGCGGGCGCGAGAACGTGCGCGGCCAGGTCGACGCCGCCGCGCCCGACGGGGTCCGCGAGTTCCTGGGCGGGATCTTCGCCGCGTTCCCGGACTTCCTCTTCGAGGTCGTCGAGACGACGGTCCAGGACGACCGCGCCGCGGTGCGCTGGCGCGCGACGGGCACCTTCGCCGGCGCGCCGTTCAACGGGATCGAGGCCACCGGCGCGCGGATCGAGCTCGAGGGCGTCGACGTCCTCATCGTGCGGGGCGGCGAGCTCGTCGAGAACAACGCCTTCCCCGACGGCATGAAACTCGCGCGCCAGCTCGGGCTCATGCCGCCGGCCGAGTCCCCGCTGGAGCAGCGGATGTTCCAGGCCTACAACGCGCGCACGCGCCTCGGGCGGCGCCTGGTCTCCGGGCCCGAGCCGATCGCCGACGGCGTGTGGCTCATGCGCGGCGGCGTCCCGAAGACGATGAACGTCTACCTCGTGCGCGACGGCGACGGCGTGCTGCTCTTCGACGCCGGCATCAAGGCAATGACGAATGCCGTCGCCGCGGCCGGCGCCTCGATGGGAGGCATCACGCGCGTGATCCTGGGCCACGCCCACGCCGATCACCGCGGCGTCGCGTCGGGCCTCGACGCCCCGGTGTTCTGCCACCCCGCCGACCGCGCCGACGCCGAGGGCGACGGCGGCGCGCACTACATGGACCTCTCGAAGCTCAACGTCGCGGGGCGGTACGTCTTCCCGCACCTGCTCAAGATGTGGGACGGCGGCCCGGTGAAGATCGCCGGCACGGTCGACGAGGGCGACGAGATCGCGGGCTTTCGCGTCGTGCATCTCCCCGGCCACGCGCCGGGGCTCATCGGCCTGTGGCGCGAGTCCGACCGCCTGGTGCTGGCCTCGGACTGCTTCTACACGCTCGATCCCCAGAGCGGGCGCAAGGGCCACCCGCGCGTGCCCCACGCGGCGTTCAACGCCGACACCGAGCAGGCGCGCGCGTCGATCCGCAAGCTCGCGGCGATGGAGCCCGCCACCGCGTGGGCCGGCCATGCCGACCCGCTGACCGGCGACGTCCGCGCGCAGCTCGAGCAGGCGGCGGCGACCACCTAACCTGGCGGGATGGGCAAGCGCAGCCGGGCCAAGGCGCGCGAGACGAAGCTCGCCGCGCCCGAGAGCGACTACACGTCGCCGAGCGGCGACGTCCTGACACTGCGCGGCGCGATGACCCCCAAGACGCGCGCGCAGTACGCGGCCACACTCTCGGGCAACGTCCTCTCCCAGGAGGACGCGTGGCACCGCGCCGTCGAGTTCCTGTTCGAGCGCCTGGCCGTGCGCTGGGTTGTGTCGGACGTGGCGACCGAGGGCCAGCGGGAGCTGTTGTTGCGCTTCCGCGTCGCCACACAGGAGGAGCGCCGCTGGATCCGCGACGTGCTGCGCGAGCATCTCGCCGAGCACTTCCCCGAGCTCCAGGCGCCGTGAACGCCGTCCACGCGGCCCTGGACCCCGCCGCCCACGCGGACCTGCTGGCCGGCTACTGCCTCGAGGTCGAGCCCGGTCAGCAGGTGCTGGTGCGCTCGACGACGCTCGCCGCGCCGCTGCTGCTCGAGGTCCAGCGCGCGATCCTGGAGCGCGACGCCTGGCCGATGCTGCGCGTCGAGCTACCGGGCCAGACGCCGAATTACTACGCCCACGCGCGTAATCGCCACCTCGACGACTACCCGGACCTCACGCTCACCGAGGCCAAGAAGATCGACTGCCTCCTGGGCATCCAGGCGCCCGGGGACGTGCGTGAGCTCGCGGGCGTCGACCCCGAGCACATCGCGCGCTACGCCCGCGCGCGGCGCGACGTGCGCGAGGCGACGATGAAGAAGCGGTGGTGCTCGACGCTGTGGCCCACGGCCGCGCTGGCCGAGCAGGCGGGCATGACGCTCGAGGACTTCTCGGCGTTCGTGGCCGGCGCGCTGTTCCTCGACCAGCCCGATCCCGCCGCGGCCTGGGGCGGGCTGCGCGCGTTCCAGGAGCGGCTGATCGATCGCCTGTCGGACGTGCGGGAACTGCGTGTCGAGGCCGAGGGCACCGACCTCACGCTGCGCGTCAAGGGCCGCACGTGGGTCAACTCCGACGGCAAGCGCAACATGCCCAGCGGCGAGGTCTTCACCGGTCCCCACGAGACGAGCGTCACCGGGTGCGTGCGCTTCACGGTGCGCTCGGCGCCGGCCGGAATCGACGTCGACGGCGTGGAGCTCGAGTTTCGCGAGGGCGAGGTCGTCGGAGCGCGGGCCGAGCGCGGCGACGAGTACCTGCAGCGCGCGCTGGCGACCGACGCGGGCGCGCGGCGCGTGGGCGAGGTCGGCATCGGCACGAACTTCGGGATCACCCGGCCCGTCGGCGTGATCCTCTTCGACGAGAAGATCGGCGGCACCGTCCACCTCGCGCTCGGGCGCTCCTACCCAGAGACCGGCGGCAAGAACAGCTCGGCGCTGCACTGGGACCTCATCTGCGACCTGCGCGCCGGCGGACGGCTGAGCGCCGACGGGGAGCCGATCATGGAGAACGGCGCGTTCCGGTAGCGCTGGGGGGCACCCTCACCCGGTGTTCGTCGCCAGCTCGATTCGGGTCCGTCAAGCCGCGACAACACCGCGGCAACATGCTCACCGCGCTCGCCGCGCGCCAGATGGGAACGCCCATGCGCTCGGAGGAGATCGGTGAGGTAGCGGCGCCTGGCTCGTGAACACGGCTGGCGACACCGCCGCGTCATCCTCATCTCGCGGCAGTTCCCGTCCGTAGCAGAACTGCGGTCGTCCGGCTCAGATACCCCAGCCGGAATCCGCCGCGCTCGAGTAGCGCACGGTACGTCGCCGGCCGCTCGGACGCGGGCGGGTCGCGGCTCCGGTCTAGGACAATCACGTCATAGCCGGTGGCGGCGCGCCGCCAGCCATCGCTGACCTGCGTCGACCAACGCACGAGATCCAAGAGCTCGTGGGTCGTGAGGAGCTCGAACCGGGCGTCGAACGCGAGACGTCCCGCAAGCTCCGGGTGATGCCACAACAGCCAGTCGCTGAAGCGCACCTCGGAGAAGATCCTGGCGTGCCGGTCTGACGCGGCCACGCTTGCTACGACCGCTGCGGGACCTGCGGGATATCCGTCTTCGAAGGATCGCGCCGGACGTGTGGCTGTCACGAGGACGGCAACGGCGAGGGCGCCAGCGGGAGCCAACGCAATCCCGAGACGAGCCGCGCGTGAAGAGCCCTCGCGCAGTCTGGGAAGCTCGGCGTCCAGCGCCGCGGGCAGGGTCATGAGCGCCGCAAGGGCGAACCATCCCGTATAGCGCAGCGCGAGCATGCCACCCAGGCCGCTGACCAGCAGCAATAGCTTCTCGAACGGCGTCATCCGGTCTCCCCGACGCCCGATCGTCCATGCCGCTAGGAGCAGGAGCAAGTAGAACGGTGCCGTCAATGGCCCAGGCGTCGTGGGCACCCACTCAGTGATGACGACACCAAAGAGCGGGTTGAACGCGGTGTGGCTGTAATACCAGGGCAACTCAGCCGCGTAAGGCGAGGCGAATATTGCAGCTATGGCGCCGGCCGCTAGGCCCAGGCCGCGGATCGTGTCGGCGCGTGATCGAGCACGGAGCGCGGGGACGGCGATCGTCAGCCCGCGCAATCCGACGAGGCCTGCGCCCAGCACGACGGAGCCGTGGAGGTTCCCCCACGCGACGAGCAATGGGAGCACCACCCACACGCGGCGCGACGGCGCTCGGGCGTCAGAGAGCAGGAGCGCCAGCACGACGGCGAACACCGCGACGCCAAACCCCTGAGTGCGGACTTCGCCCGATACGTAGGTGATCGGGCCGATCGCGACCATGGCGATGAGCAGGACTGTCAGCGGCTCCGCCCTCTTGCGCGCCACGACGACCGCCACGGCGACTGCGAAGACGACGAGTGCGACGTGTACCAGCCCCACCAGGCGCAAACCGCCGACGGTATGAAGCGCGTACATCAGGAGCTGTGAGAGCCATTGCTGGTCCACCCACCGAGACCCGGAGGCCCACACCGTGAGGGTCTCGTGGTGAGGGAGGCCGTCGTGGGCGATGAGTCGGCCGGACACGAGCGCCAGCCACGCGTCCTGGTTCAGGGTCCGGGGGAGGCGGACCAATGCAACGGCCGCGTAGATCGCAACGACCGCGACGATCAGGCGCTCCCGCTCAAGGAAGCGGAGCGGTCGGCGCGCGACGTCGCGGTGCGTCTGCGTTGCTGAACCGACCACTGCGGCCCACTCTATTGCGATGGAACGTCGTAGTCGAATCCGTGGCCTCGGAGATACGTTGAACCCGGCGACGCCCCCCGGAGCCCGGGTGCGCGCTCAGTCCGCCGGACCGCGTCAGGATGAGGAAAACCCCTGTGAGCGTGCACGTCGGCCAGCTGTTCCGCATCGGCGACTATGCGTCGGGGTAGCTCGACGAGCGCGCCAGCGACTCTGGGGCCGTCTACCCAGGTGTCAGCTAGGGGGTCGTTCGCGTAGGGGGGCGAACTCGCTGATTCTTACGGAGGGTCGCGAGCCGGGATGCGCGATCGGCCGACGAACTCGCATCCGCGGGATCGCTGCCAGCAGCACCAAAGCGTTCGTGTTGAACACCGGCGACGCGAAGAACATGGCGACGGCCAACAACCACGGACGATCTGTCCTCGCCGCCCACACCGTGACAGCGGCCACCACTGGTAGCTGCACCGCGAACAGGAACGCCCGGGGCGGATGGAACAGCGGCGTAAAGTCGGCGCGCCCCGGCGTACGAAACGTTTCCGGATGCAACAGGAGCCTCGCCCAGTCTCGCCAGGCATCCGGCATCAGCAGGAACGACAGCAGCGCGATCAACGCCGTCGCTCCCAACGCGATCGCCAGCGACCGCCACTCTCGGCGCACGAGGAACCACAACGGCCCCACCCCCGGCGTGACCTTGGTCAGGAGCGGCAGCGCCCAGACGGCAGGGAACCGCGCGCCCCAGACCAGCACTAGCGCAAACAGCGACCAGACGTTGCCCGAGAGGATGTCCGTGGTGCAGAACAGCAGCAGCGGCCACCGCCACCTGCTCGGTAACGGCGCTAGCAGCCAGGAGTAGATCGCGGCGGCCATCGCGACCCACAGTCCGCAAAACAGAGGCCAGGGGAGCTGCGCAAGCGGCCAGATCGCCTGCGCGAAGGCTGGCGAATATAGGTACGCGTCCTGCTGCTCGGGCGCTGCCGCGTACAAGGTACTGCCCTGGTGCCACGCGGCCCAGTACGCGTGCGAGTCCACGCCGATCCTAAGTTTCAAGGCTACCGCGAGTGCGCCGAGCGCCGCTAACGCTGCGCCGACCCAGAGCCCATGCCGAGCGGCGCGCACCCGCGTCGGCGTTATCAATCCCTGGAGCACGCGCGCGAGTGTGGCGCGACCAGTCGCCACGGGCAATGGGCCATGCGGCCCGGCTTTGCGTTCAACCTTGACCGGGCGAGGCATCGCGCGAGGCTACAGCCCCGGCGGATCTGATGGACTGCATCGGACAACCAAATGGCTTTGGACGAGATCGTTAGCCTCCACCCCGATCCGCGTTCCGCCTCGCCCGCAACGGCTACGCGATCGTCAACGACGACCTGCGCGCCGGGGGGCGGCTGAGCGCCGATGGGGAGACGATCATGGAGAACGGCGCGTTCCGGGGGCCGTAGAGCCGGTGCAATATCCGAACCCTCGTCTCTCTCAGCTCTACCGCTGCGGTTCTCGTCGCTTCCGCAGGCGCCTACGTTTTCTCGTGGGCTGTGTACGGGCTTTCCGGTGACGAGAACTCCGACGGCCACAGCTGGCAGGCGTCAGGACAACTGATATGCGCAGGCATCGGACTGCTTGGCGCCGCGGCGGGTGTCGTGTTCAGCTCGATGCGTCGCGACGGCTCGACGAGCGCTTCGCTGCGACTCAGCTCGCTGGCCTGGTTGTTGGCCGTTTTGATGTTCTCGGACCTCGTGGCGAACCGTTGACGCGACCCCGAGCATGTCCGCGCATAGCGGCGTGACGGCGTCCGCTCTCGCCGGGCTGCACGTCGCCTCCGATCGACGCCTTTGAACGGGCCACGCTGGTCGTCGCCGACGCCGGCGCGCCTCACCACGGGCTCGGCGGCGGGGGCGGGACGCGCGGGGGACGGTCGTCGCAGCCGACCGACGCCGCCCACCCGCCGTCATTGCCGCCGAGGAGGCGTACGTCGAACTCCGGCGTCCCGGTGAAGTGGAACGTGCCGCAGTTGTTGATGAACGGCGCGCCGACGTTGCGCGCGTCGACGTTCTCGAACGTCGCCCAGCCCGCCGCGCGCGCTGACCACGGATGTGCCGGTGCCGTCGACCTTGACGTTGCTCACGTGGACGTTGGTGATGTTGTACTGGTCCTTGACGGGGAAGTCGGCGACGAACAGGAAGGCGTTGTAGGTGCTGTCGAGGATGTTGCTGTCGGTGATGTCGTTCTCGGCGTTCATCGAGCCCTGGAGCACGTAGAGCCAGATCGCGCCGAGTCCGATGTTCCAGTTGAGCTCCAGCGGCCCGCCGCGCACGGTCGTGTTCCGCGAGAAGGCGAGCGTG
>JAOPZW010000323.1 GCA_025963905.1 Solirubrobacterales bacterium
CCCTCGGCGTCGAACGCCACGATCTCGCCGTCGAGGATCGCGCGGTGGTGGCTCAGCGCGCGGTTGAGCCTGGAGAGCTCGGGATAGCGGTCGGTGATCTCGTTGAGGTTGCGCGAGTAGAACCGCAGCCGCCCCGGCTCGGAGTGCGCGATCGCGCGCACGCCGTCCCACTTGATCTCGTAGGCCCAGTCCTCCTCGCGGGGCGGCAGCCCGCCCAGGCGCGCGAGCATCGGCGTGATCTTCTCGGGCATCGGCTCCGCCGCCGGGTCGGCCGGCGGGTCCATGCGGTGGATCATCCAGTTCTTGGGCTCGTCGTCCTTGTCGAGCGGGAAGAGCGCGTAGCGCGCGTCGATGCGCTCACCATGCAGATGGACCTCGACCTTGCGCGGCTCCCACTTCACGACGTCGTAGGTCCCTTGGTCCCAGATCGTCATGGTCCCCGCGCCGTAGCTGCCCTTCGGGATCTCGCCGTGGAAGTCCAGGTACTCCAGCGGGTGGTCCTCGGTGCGGACGGCCAGGCGGTTGTCGCCCGGCTCGGTGGGCAGTCCGTTGGGCACGGCCCAGGAGACGAGGACGCCGTCGCGCTCGAGGCGCAGGTCCCAGTGCAGCCGCGTCGCGTGGTGCTCTTGGATGACGAAGCGCGGCGACGCATCCCCCGTGGCTTCCTCCTCCCGTCCCGCGGGCTCGGCGGTCGCCGCGAAGTCGCGCTTGCGCCGGTAGGTGCCGAGGCGCTCGGTCACAGCTCTCGCACGACCTCCGCGGGCGAGCCGGCCACGAGCGAGCGTCCCGGGTACTCGCCGCTCCGGACGACCGCGCCGGCGCCGACGACGGCATTCGGGCCGACGGTCGCGCCGCGCAGCAGCACGCAGTTGGCCGAGACGAGCACGTTGTCGCCCAGCGCGATCGGACCGGTGCGCAGCGGGGCGTCCAGGGCGAAGCCGTCGGAGCCGTCGTGGGTGTGGTCGGAGTCGATGATCGACGTGCGCTCGCCGATGCCGCAGCGCGCCCCGATCGCCACGCCCGTGGTGGCATGGACGTTGACGCCGCGGCTGAGCACCGTGCGGTCCCCCACGGTCAGCGAGGACTTGGACTTCAGCAGGCACAGGTCGCGCACATGGACGTCGCTACCCAGCACGACGGCTCCGCCCTGCAGCTGCACGCGGCACCACGACTCCAGCGTGGCGCGGTCGCCGAGCTCCAGGCGGTTGTCCGCCCCGGCCCAGACCTCGAGCACGAGGTCGCGCCCCAGCTTGCAGTCGCGGCCGAGGGACAGCGTCAGCGTGCCGCCGTCGCCTCCGAGCCGCTCGACCTCCACGTGGGGCAGGGCATGGAAGCGCGGCGTCCCGCCGGGCGCTTGGAGCACCAGGCGCCCGCCGGCCCGGTGCAGGCGCGCGCGCAGGGCGAGCGCCCACAGCCGGAAGCGCAGGGCGCGGACGAGGCTCAGCAGCGACGTCATGGACGCCGCCACGCTATCGCCCTACGAGCCGCCCGCGACCGCAGGCAGGATCTGCACCTCGCGCCCGTCGGGCACCGCCGTCTCGAGCCCGTCGCCGAAGCGGA
Organism: Solirubrobacterales bacterium; assembly: GCA_025963905.1. Lineage (GTDB taxonomy): Bacteria > Actinomycetota > Thermoleophilia > Solirubrobacterales > Solirubrobacteraceae > JAOPZW01. The sequence continues at coordinate 1,561 of JAOPZW010000323.1, forward strand.
TGTCCTCGCCGTCGACGTAGACGTTCACGAAGCGCCGCAGCGCCCCGTCGCCGTCCGACAGCCGGTCGCGCAGCTCGGGGTGGATCTCGAACAGCGCCTCGAGCACCTGCCCGACGGTCGCGCCCTCGACCTCGGTGACCGACTGGCCCTGAGCCGCAGCCCGCAGCTGGGCGGGGAGCTTGACGGTGACGGCCATCAGGCGCGCGCCCCCGCGCCCTCGACCTGCTCGACGAACTCGTCGAACGAGGCGCCGATCTCGTGGGACTCGAACGTGCCGCGGACGGCGTCAAGCGTCTTGAGCCCCTCGCCGGTGATGACGAGGACGACGCGCTCGGACGGATCGATGTCCCCGCGTGCGGCGAGCTTGGCGAGCGTCGCGGTGGTCGTGCCGCCGGCGGTCTCGGTGAAGACGCCCGTCGTCTCGGCCAGCAGCCGGATGCCCGCCCGGATCTCGTCGTCGCTCACGGCGTCGATCGCACCGTCGCTGCGCCGGGCGAGCTCCAGCGCGTAGGGCCCGTCGGCGGGGTTGCCGATGGCCAGCGACTTGGCGATGGTGTCGGGCTTGACGGGGCGGCAGACGTCGTGGCCGGCCTCCCAGGCCGTTGCCACGGGCGAGCAGCCCTGGGCCTGGGCGCCGTTCATCACCGGCAGCTCACCCTCGACGAGGCCGAGCCCCAGCCACTCCTCGAACCCCTTGGCGATCTTCGTGTAGAGCGAGCCCGACGCGATCGGCACCACGCAGCGGTCGGGGAGCTCCCAGCCGAGCTGCTCGGCGATCTCGTAGGCCAGGGTCTTCGAGCCCTCGGCGTAGTACGGGCGCATGTTGACGTTCACGAACGCCCAGTCCCGCTCGCCCGACAGCTCGGTGCACAGGCGGTTGACGTCGTCGTAGTTGCCGCGGACCTTGACGAGGTTCGTCCCGTACACGCCGGTCGCCAGGATCTTCTGCTCCTCCAGGTCGGAGGGGATGAAGACGTAGGTCTCCATGCCGAGCGCCGCCCCGTGGGCCGCGACCGAGTTGGCGAGATTGCCCGTCGACGCGCACGCGAGCACCTCGTAGCCGAGCTCGCGGGCCCGCGCCGAGGCGACCGAGACGACGCGGTCCTTGAAGGAGTGCGTCGGGTTGGCCGCGTCGTTCTTGACCCAGACCTCGCGCAGGCCGAGGCGCTCGGCGAGGCGGTCGGCCCGGATCAGCGGCGTGCAGCCGGCCGGCAGGGCGGCGCGCGACGACGTGCGGCCCGACGGGCCCGGCTGGGCCGTCAGCGGCAGGAAGTCCGCATAGCGCCAGATGTTCTGCGGCCCCCCCTGGATGCGCCGGCGCAGGCCGGGGATGTCGTCGGCCAGCCGCGCGTTCTCGTAGGCGACCTCGAGCGGGCCGAAGCACCGCTCGCAGACGTACCGGGCTTCGAGCGCGTACTCCGCCGCGCACTCACGACACTTCAGGTTGCTTGCTCCCATAAAAAAAACCTCCGCCAGGACTGTGGCGGAGGTGACTGGGTGCCTCCGGCCACATCTCACAGGAATTGGCACCGTTCCGCCCGCCGAAGCGTTTGGATGGTTGCCGGGGTTTCATAGGGCCAGTCCCTCCACCCCTCTGGATGTGTCCAGCTATGTGGCGCGGGACGATACCACCCGCGGCGGCGTGCGTGCGGCGTTTTGGAGCCGTCGCGCCGCAGGTACAATGGCCGCTGAGGCGAATGAGCATCCCGACGGCCGACATGAGCACGGACGAACCGCGAAGTCCCCATGCCGAACCTGCCCAAGCCCCGCTTCGGTCGCGCGGCGCGCATTCGCGGCGCCGTCGTCACACGCCCGTCTGAGCCCGAGGCCCCGAACGTTGAGATCATCGAGGCGCCCTCCTCGGACGGGGGCACGCTTCGCTGGATCAACATCGAGCGCCCGCGCCAGGTCGACCGGGCCTGGCTGGAGGAGCACTTCGACTTCCACGCCCTCGACTACGAGGACATCTTCTCGCGCAATCAGCGCCCGAAGGTCGACGAGTACGACGACTACCTGTTCGTCGTCCTGCACTTCCCGCGCTTCGACAAGACCGTCGGGCGCCTGAACGCCGCCGAGCTCGACGTCTTCGTCGGCCCGGACTTCGTCGTCACGATCCCCAACGAGCCGCTGCAGCCGGTCGAGTACCTGTTCGAGCGCTGCCGCACCCGCGAGGACCTGCGCGAGCAGATCTTCTCCAAGGGCCCCGGCTACCTGCTCTACAAGATCGTCGACGACTGCGTGGACGCGTCGTTCCCGATGCTGCGCAAGATCGGGAACAAGCTCGAGCGCCTCGAGGAGGACATCCTCGAGGGCCGCTCCAAGGAGATCGTCCGCGACCTCTCCAACGTCAAGCAGGAGATCATCAACTTCCGCAAGATCGTCCGCCCGCAGCGCGCGGCGCTCTCGGATCTCGAGCGCACGAAGCGCTACGTCCCGGACGACCTGGAGATGTACTTCGACGACATCAACGACGCGTCCGAGCGCGTGTGGGACATGCTCGACAACTTCAAGGAGGTCGTCCAGGGCCTCGAGGAGACCAACGAGTCGGTCCTCTCCCACCAGCTCAACGACGTCCTGCGCGTCCTGACGGCGTTCAGCGTCGTCATCCTCCCCCTCACGCTGATCGCCAGCATCTGGGGCATGAACACCCACGTGCCGGGCGAGCAGACCACCGGGGGCTTCTACGCCGTCCTCGGCGTCATGCTCGTCGTGCTCATCGGCATGGTGGTGCTGTTCCGCAAGCGCGGCTGGCTGTAGCGGCGCGCTAGCGCCAGGTCGCAGGCCGGGAACCTCACCCGCCAACCCGAGCCGGCTGAGACCGACTTGGAGCCAGACGTCAGATCTCGGGGACCGCGAGAACCGCGGCGTGGGGCACGCCGTCGCCGCCGGCGGCAAGGCGCATCGCCGCGCGGCGGCGCAGCTCGCTCGCCGAGTGCCCCGCGCGTGGCGGGTGGGCGGGCCCGAACGGGATGGCGTAGGGGCGCGTGTGGCGCTCGATGCGGAAGCCGGCCGCGTGGACCATCCGCCGGTGGGCGGCGGGGCTGGGCAGCCACCACTGGCACAGCTGATCGTCGCCCAGGAAGTCGACGACCGCGCGGCGGCGGAAGCGCAGGGCGAGGTCGGCGACGATCGTCTCGGCCGAGAGGAAGTGCCCGCGGCAGACGCCGCGGATCGCCTCGAGGGCACGGACCGGGTCGCGCAGGTGGAGCATGAGGCTGCCGCACACGACGACGTCGAACGTCCCGAGCTGCCCCGGGTCGAGGTCGTACGCGCTGACCTCCACGCGCTCGACGGCCGAGCCGAGCGCCGCCTTGGCGACGCGGAAGCCCTCGCCCTTCTCGGGGCCGGCCATCGTGGCCAGGCGGTCGGGGCCCAGCGCGCGAGCCCGCGCGGGCCAGTCCCAGCTCGCGTGGTCGGCGATGTCGGCCGCCAGGACCTCGGACGCGCCGCGGCGCTCGAGCTCGAACGCCAGGAAGCCGTCGTAGGTCCCGACGTCGAGGCAGCGCTTGCCGCGCACATCGGGCCACGGCATGCGCTCCACGACCGGGCGCAGGTCGAACCAGCCCGGGGTGGCGATCCCGCCGGGCAGCTCGATCGTGTGGTACCAGAGCGCGACGGCGTCGACCGAGCCTTGGATGTCCCCCGCGGTCACCTGCATCAGCGGCGAGACCCTACTGTGGCCGGGACGAGCGCGCGCCGGGTGGGACGCGGGCCCCCCGGCACGCGTCCCACCCTTTCCGGCGCGAGCCCTCGGTGCGGCGTTCAGCAGACGGCGGGAGGAGGAAAGGCCGCTGCGTGGGCGGAGGCGGCGGCGAGCAAGCATGCCCCTAGGACGACGGCGACGGCGATCGCTTCGCGATGCCACCGTCCCATGGTCCTGAGCACTGCCCGCCGCATTCTCGAAGCCCCGTCCTGGTCGCGTGCGAGGGAACGCCAGGATCATCCTGCGGCTCCGTGACGGGAGAAGTGGGGCGAGCAGGCGTGTCGGGGTGCGGCTAGCCCGACCGCCGCCGAGCGCGCACGAGGCAGAACTGCGTGCCCTCGCCCACGACCCGCTCGATGTCGAGGCCTGCTTCGCCGGCCGTCTCGCGCAGCACCGCGAGGTCCACGGCCGAGCCCAGCCACGCCGGATCGGCCTGACCGCGCGGGGCGCGCCCCACCAGCGCGCCCAGGCGCGCGCGCAGCCCCGGGCGCGCGGCGTGGACGCCGGGGTCGTCGGAGACCTGGAACGCGGCCCAACCCCCAGGGCGCAGCACGCGGCCCATCTCGGCGACGTAGCCGTAGGTGATCGCCGGATCGGGGATGTGCTGGAAGACGACGTGGGAGACGATGGCGTCGGTGGAGGCGTCTGCCAGCGGGCGCAGGCTCGTACCGTCGCCGCGGTGCCAGGTGACGTTGGCCAGGCCCGGGTTGAGCTCCCGGGCGCGCCCGAGCATCTCGGCCGAGACATCGAGCGCGTCGACGCGGACGACGCGGGCGGCGAGCGCCCGCGTGAGGCGCCCGACGCCGCAGCCGATGTCCACGACGGCATCTCGGGGCCCCAGCCGCAGGTCCAGGAGGCCGAGGATGGTGTCCAGGGCGCGCTCGCCCTCGGCCCAGAAGCGCTCCGTGTCGCCGTCGCGGTAGCCGGCGACGTTGTCCACGAAGTAGAAGGCGTCCTCGCGCGCACGCGCGTCCCAGAAGCGCCCCATCTCCCCCGCCCTGCTCACGCGCAGCAGCATATGGACCGGTGCGCCCCGGCGGGCCGGTACGCTGCGCGCGCCGTGCCACGCGTCAGCGTCATCGTGCCCGCCAAGGACGCCGCTGCGACGCTCGGCGCCGCCCTGGTCGCCCTCGAGCGCCAGGATCTCGGCGAGCCCTACGAGGTGATCGTCGTCGACGACGGCTCGACCGACGGCACCGCCGCCCTGGCCCGCGCCGCGCCGGTCGTCACCGCGGTGCTGGAGTCCGGCGGCGAGGGCCCGGGCGCCGCGCGGAATCTCGGCGCGACGGCCGCCACCGGCGACGTGCTGGCGTTCACGGACGCCGACTGCACGCCGGAGCCGGGGTGGCTGCGGGCCGGGTTGGCGGCGATGGAGGACGCGGACCTCGTGCAGGGCCGCGTGGTCGTCGACCCGGCGGCGCGGATGGGTCCCTTCGACCGCTTCGTCGCCGTCGGCGGGCTGAGCCACCTGTTCGAGACCGCCAACCTGTTCCTGCGCCGCGCGGACTTCACGGCGGCCGGCGGCTTCGAGGCGTGGCTCTCCCCGCCGCGCTCCAAGGAGCTCGCCGAGGACGTGTGGCTCGGCTGGCGCCTGGCGCGAGGCGGCGCGCGGGTCGCCTTCTGCGCGGACGCGGTCGTGCGCCACGCGGTCTTCCCGCGGCGCGCCGGCGACTACGTCGCCGAGCGCGTCCGCGTGCGCTACTTCCCCGAGATGGTGCGCCGGGTACCCGAGCTGCGCGAGGCCTTCTGCCACCGCCGCTTCTTCCTGACGCGACGGAGCGCCGCCTTCGACCTCGCCATGGGCGGCGCCGCGCTGGCGCTCGCCGGGCGCCGGCACCCCGCCGCCCTGCTCGGAGGCGCGCTCGCGGCCGCCCCCTACGCGCGCCTGGCGATCGCCGACGCGAGGCGCTGGGGGCGTCGCCGCGCGCCCGCGGTGGCGCTGGTGGCCGCCGGCGCCGACGCGGTCGGGCTGGGCGCCCTGGCGGTCGGCAGCGCCCGAGCCCGCACGCTGCTGTTGTGAAGCGCGGTAACACCGGCCGTCGCAAGGTGTAGAAAGCTAACCCGTGCCGCCTGTCCCGCCGCTGGAGTCCCTGGAGCGCCTCGCCGACGCGTTCGCCGCGCTCGAAGCGCCGATCGAGCGCAAGCGGATGCTCGTCATCGTCAACCCGTACGCGACGACGGTGAGCGATCGCCTCAAGTACCTCGTGGTCTACGCGCTGCAGGGCCGCTACGAGGTCGACGCGATCGACACCGAGCGCCGCGGGCACGCCACGGTGCTGTGCCGCGAGGCCGCCCAGGAGGGCTACGACGTGGTCGTCGCCTTCGGCGGCGACGGGACGGTCAACGAGGCGGCCAACGGGCTCGCCGGCTCCCCCACTCCGCTGACGTGCCTGCCCGGCGGCGCGACGAACGTCTACGCGCGGATGCTCGGCATCCCCACCGACATCGTCGACGCGACCGAGCAGCTGCTGCACGCCGCCGACGACTGGCGCCCGCGCAAGGTGGACCTCGCCCACGTCAACGGCCGGGCATTCACGTTCTCGGCCGGCGTCGGGCTCGATGCCTCGGTGGTCAGCCGCGTGGATCGCAACCCGACGCTGAAGGCGGGCCTTCGCCAGTGGTACTTCATGTACTCCGCGGTCTCGAGCTTCTCGCGGCGCTACCTCATCCGCCCGCCGCGCATGGACGTCGAGGTCGGCAGGCGGACGGTGCGCGGCATGACCCTCATCGTCCAGAACGCCGACCCCTACACGTACTTCGCCAACCGGCCGCTGCACGTCGCCGACGGCGCGGGGCTGGAGACCGGCACGCTGGCCGGCGTGGTCCTCCGCCGGGCCCGCCCGCTCGACCTCCCCGCCATCGGCGCCCGGCTGCTGTCCCGCCACCTGCAGGTGCTCGGCCACCGGCGCGTCGTCGGCTTCAGCGCCGAGACCGAGGTGCGGATGCGCTCGGCCGACGGGCGCCCGATCCCGATCCAGGTCGACGGCGACTACATCGGCGACGCGGACGAGGCCGTCTTCGGCATCACGCCGGGCGGCCTCACGGTCGTGTCGTAGCGGCCTCCGCGGCCAGGTGCCCGTAGGCCACGCGCAGCTCGCGCTTGAGGATCTTGCCGCTCGGGTTCTTGGGCAACGCGTCTGCGATCGCGACGTACTTGGGCACCTTGAAGCCCGCGAGGCGCTCCCGGCAGTGGGCGATCAGCTCGCCGGGGTCCAGCGCCTGCCCGTCGCGGGGGACGACGACGGCCGTCACCGCCTCGATCCAGTAGGGGTGGGCGATGCCGAATACGGCCGCCTCTGCGACCCCCGCGTGGCCGTAGACGACCTCCTCGACCTCGCGGCTGGCGACGTTCTCGCCGCCGGTCTTGATCATGTCCTTCTTGCGATCGACCACCGTGAGGTAGCCGTCGGCGTCCATCACGCCCAGGTCGCCGCTGTGGAACCAGCCGTTGCGGTAGGCGGCGGCGGTCTGCTCGGGGGCGTTCCAGTAGCCCAGGGTGGCGTGCGGGCTGCGATGCACGATCTCGCCGATCGTCCCCGGTGCGACCGGGCGGTCATCGTCGTCGACGACGCGCGTCTCCACGTTGAGCGCCGCGCGCCCCGCCGAGCCCGCATGGGTCAGCTGCTCGCCGGGTCCGAGGATCGTGGCGACCGGCGCCATCTCGGTCTGACCGTAGAAGTTGAACAGCCGCACGACGGGTAGCCGCCGGCGCAGCTCCTCGAGCACCTCGACGGGCATGATCGCCGCGCCGTAGTAGCCCTTGCGCAGCGACGACAGGTCGTACCCGTCGAAGCCGGCGTGGCGCAGGAGTGCGATCCAGACGGTCGGCGGGCAGAACAGCTTCGTCGCGCGCTCGCGCTCGATCGCCGCGAGGATCGCGTCGGGGTCGGGGCCGGGCAGGATGACGCTCGTCGCCCCGAGGTACAGGTCGGGCGTCAGGAAGCAGTGCAGCTGCGCGCAGTGGTACAGCGGCAGCGCGTGGACCTCGACGTCCCCGGCGGTCATCTCGCCGTCGACGATCGCGCTGACGTACTGGGCGATGAGGCTGCGGCTGGTCATGATCGCGCCCTTGGGCCGCGACTCCGTGCCGCTCGTGTACAGCAGCTGCAACGGGTCGTCGTCGGCGATGTCGGCCTCGGGCTCGGAGGCGTCGGGGTGGGCCATCCACGCGGCGACGGGCTCCCAGCCGTCGGCCGGCGCGCCGATGACGCCGCGCACGTCCCCGCCGCCGGCGATCGCGAGCGCCCGCTCGGCCGTGGGCAGCAGCTCCTCCGCGGCCACGATCGCGGTGGCGCCGGAGTGCTCGAGGACGTACGCCGCCTCCTCGCCGGTGAGCATGAAGTTGATCGGGACGAGGATCGCCCCCAGCTTGGCGGCGGCGAAGGTCACCACCACGAAGGCGTGCGAGTTGCGCGAGAGCAAAGCGAGCCGGTCGCCCCGCCCCACGCCCCGCTCGGCGAGCGCCCGGGCGGTGCGGTTGACGGTCGCGTCGAGCTCGGCGTACGTCTGGCGCAGGTCACCATGCACGATCGCGAGCTTGTCCGGGTGGCGGGCCGCGCTGCGGCGCAGCAGATCCCCGAGCGTGTGCCGGCGGGCGTCCATGGCCCGAACGCTATCCCGGCGGCCGGGACGGCGGCGTGGTGTGCGTCAGCCGGCGCCGGGCGTGACGCGGTAGGCGTCGAAGACCGAGTCGATGTTGCGCAGCCGGCCGACGGTCGCCTTCAGGGACTGCGTGTCGGCGACCTCGACCACGAAGCGGTTCTGGACCATCGGCGGCGACACGATGCAGCGCGCCTCGACGATGTTGATGCCCGCCTCGGCGAACGTGCGCGAGAGGTCCTCCAGGAGCCGGTGGCGGTCCCACGCGTCGACCTGGAGCTCGACCTTGAACGCCTGCTCGTGATCGCCCTCCCAGTGCACGCGGACGAAGCGCTCGGGATCCTTGCGCAGCGCCGCGGTGTTCGGGCAGTCGTCGCGGTGGATGGTGATCCCCCGACCGAGCGACACGTACCCCACGATCGGGTCGCCGGGCACGGGGCGGCAGCACTTGGCGAGGCGCAGCATGACGTCGTCGACGCCCTCGACGCGGATGCCGTAGGAGCTCGACGCGCCCGACGGCTGGCGGCGCGGATGGTGGGTGGAGACGAGCGCCTCCGCGGGGTTGATCTCCTCGTCGGCCGCCTCGCCCTGCTTCAGGCGTTGCATGACCTTGTTGGTCACGACCTTCGGCGAGACCTTCGCGCCGCCGAGCGCGATGTAGAAGTCGTCGGCCTTGCGGAAGCCCATCTCGCGGATGACGTCGGCCAGCAGCGGCGAGCCGGTGATCTTCTGGGCGGGGAGGCCGGCCTTCTTGAGGTGCTCCTGGAGCAGCTCGCGCCCGGAGTGCTCGGTGTCCTCGCGTGACTCGGCCTTGAACCACTGCTTGATCTTGTTGCGCGCCCGCGTGGTCTTCACGACCGCCAGCCAGTCGCGCGACGGCCCGCGCTCGCGCTTGCTCGTGAGCACCTCGACGATGTCGCCGGACTTCAGCTGGTAGTTCAGCGGGACGATCTTGGCGTTGACCTTCGCGCCGACGCAGCGGTGGCCGAGCTCGGTATGGATCTCGTAGGCGAAGTCCAGCGGGGTCGCGCCGGCAGCCAGCGACTTGACCTCGCCCTTGGGGGTGAAGACGAAGACCTCCTCGTCGAAGAGGTCGACCTTCAGGTTCTCCATGAACTCCTTGGGGTCCTGGAGCTCCTGCTGCCAGTCGAGCATCGAGCGCAGCCACTTGAGCTTGGACTCGCCCTCGG
>JAOPZW010000332.1 GCA_025963905.1 Solirubrobacterales bacterium
CCGCCTCGTAGCGCGCGTTGACGATCGCGTAGAGCTGCTCGAGGACCCAGGCGCTGGTCTTCTCGGCGCCGACGTCGTCGATGTGGAGGAGGTCGACCTGGGCCAGGCGGTCGACGAAGTCGACGTACGAGCCCTCGCTGTCGCTCTCGAACGTCGCGCGGATCTCGGCCAGGAGGCGGGGGAGGGAGTAGATCGCCACGGAGTGCCCCGCGTCCAATGCGGTCTGCGAGATGAGCATCGCCAGCGTCGTCTTGCCCGTCCCGTTGCCGCCGTAGAACCACAGTCCGCGGCCGGCCGCGAGCTGCTCGTCGATCGAACGCGCGAACGCGCGGACGGGCCGGACGATCGGCTCGGCCATGTTCGTCACGGGCGGCCGGTCGAACGAGACGCCGCGATACCGGCGCGGGATGACCGCCGACAGGCTGCGCGCCCGCCGGCGCTCGACCTGCTGCGGGCGGCAGCGGCACGGGGTCGCCACGCGCGACTCCTCGTCCACGAGGAAGCCGGAGCCGTCGCAGGCTCCGAAGGGGCAGGACGCCTCGGTCATGCCGCCCGCTGGAGCCCGAGGAACCGGGGATACTCGTTCTGGAACGTGAGCGGCACCTCGCCCAGCCCGCCGTTGCGGTGCTTGGCGATGAGCAGGTCCGCTTCCCCCGGCCGGTCGGTGCTCTCCGGGTTGTAGTACTCGTCGCGGTAGATGAACATCACGAGGTCTGCATCCTGTTCAATCTGTCCGGATTCGCGCAGATCGGAGAGCATCGGCCGCTTGTCGGTGCGCGACTCCACGCCGCGGGAGAGCTGGGAGAGCGCGATCACCGGGACCTGGAGCTCGCGGGCGAGGATCTTGAGGCCGCGGCTGATCTCGCCGACCTGCTGGACGCGGTTCTCGACGCGGGTGTCGGCGCGCATGAGCTGGAGGTAGTCGACGATCACGAGCCCGAGCCCGCCGTAGCGCGCCAGCGTCTGCTGGTGCAGGCGCCGTGCCTTGGCGCGGACGTCGAGGATCCCGATGTCCGAGGAGTCGTCGACGAACAGGGGCGAGGCGTCGTACTGGCTCGCCACCTTGAGGACCCGCTTCCACTTCGACTCGTCCTTGAGGCGGCCCTTGCGCAGGTCGTCGCCCTTGATCGACGCCTGGCTGGCGATGAAGCGCTGGGCGAGCTCAGCTTCGGACATCTCGAGCGAGAACAACGCGACGGGTCGCGGGCGCTCGTGGTTGAGCGCGACGTTCTCGGCCATGTTGGTCACCAGCGCCGATTTCCCCATGGACGGGCGCGCCGCGATGATGATCAGGTTGCCGGGCTGGAAGCCGCCGGTGATCGCGTCGAGGTCGTTGAAGCCGGAGGGGGTGCCGGTCATCGAGCGGCCCTCGGCGGCGAGCGCCTGCCACTTGTCGATCTCCTCGTGGAGCACCTCGCCGACCGCGCGGAAGTCCTTCTGGCGGTCGTCGTGGGCGACCTCGAGCATCGTCTTCTCGGCGCGCTCGACGATCTCCCGCGGCTCGGCCTCGTGGCCGTGGACGGACGCCTGGATGTCGTACGTCGCCGTGAGCAGGCGCCGGAGGAGCGAGTGCTCCTTGACGATCTTGCCGTAGCGGCGCAGGTTGCCGACCGCGGGGACCGCCGCGGTGAGCTCGTCGATCTGCGCCGGCCCTCCGGCCTCCTCCAGCTTGCCGCGCGAGCGCAGGTGCTCGGTGACGGTGAGGACGTCGATCGGCTCGGACTGGTTGTACAGCGCCATCATCGACTCGTAGATGACGCGATGGCGCTCGCGGTAGAAGTCCTCCGGTCGCAGCGCCTCCTCGATGACGAGCGCGTAGTGCACGCGCTCGGAGAGCAGGATGGCGCCGAGGACGGACTGCTCGGCCTCGATCGAGTGCGGCGGGGCGACGCCCCCGGAAGGCGGGGAGGGCGGTGCTCCGTTGCTGATCGTGTGCGCGTCCATGCCGAGCAGCGAAGCTAGCAATGGGCTCGGGCGCCCTGCACGGGACGTTGCCGGAAACACCGTCCGATTTGTCGCGGGCGTGCGCACAGACGGCACACCGCTGCAACGCATCGCGACGCGACCACGAAGAGAGGCCTCCGTCGCCGAAGGCCCCTGGTCGCGCGGTGTGGGAAAGAGGCTAGGCCTCGGAGACGATCGTCTTGATCGTGGCGGTGACGCCGTCGGCCATCTCGACGACGACCATGTACGTCCCGACGTGCTTGATCGGCTCGTCGAGATGGACCTTGCGCTTGTCGATCGAGATGTCGCGGGCCTCGCGGATCGCGTCGGCGATGTCCTGGTTCGTGACCGATCCGAAGAGCCGCCCGTCCTCGCCGGCCTGGTGGGAGAGCGTGAGGACCGTCCGGTTCAGGAGCTCCGCGAACTCGCCGGCGCGCGCCACGGCGTCCTGGCGGGCGCGCTCCTCGGCCTGCTGGTCGCGCTTGGCCGCCTCGACGGCGCCCTTCGTCGCCGGCTGGGCGAGGTTGCGCGGGATGAGGAAGTTGCGCAGGTACCCCTTGGAGACGTCGACGACCGTCCCCTTCTCGCCGAGCGACTCGACGTCCTTGAGCAGGATGGCCTCGGGCATCGGGCTAGCGGTCCCGGTCGCGGTCGCGGTCACCACGGCCGCCGCGGTCCCCGCGCTCGTCGCGCGCCTCGGCGACGTAGGGCAGGAGCGCCAGCTCGCGAGCGCGCTTGACGGCGGTCGCGATCTGGTTCTGGTGGCGACGGCAGGCGCCGGTGATCCGGCGCGAGCGGATCTTGCCCCGCTCGGAGATGAACTTCCGCAGGGTGGCGATGTCCTTGTAGTCGACCTGCTCGACTTTGTCCTTGCAGTGCAGGCACGGCTTGCGGCGGCCGCTGCCGGGGCCGCCCTTCTTGTCCCGCCGTCGTGCGGGCTTGCGGTTGCGCTGCTTTGCCACTGGAGGAGACCTCTGTCCTTCGTCAAACAGTCGGACGCGCACCGTCGGCGCGCGCGAACCGCGCATTGTGGCAGGTTGCGGGCGCCCACGGCAGGCGGGCGCACGGGCGTTACCACGCAGAGCGGCCGGCACGCCGAGCATCCCGCGTGCCGTGCGATCAGGATAGCCGCCGTATGCCGCCGGCCGGCCCGGAACGGCTACGGGCCGGGCCTGGCGGCCCGGCCCTCGCGCGACCCACCGCCCCGGCGGGGCGGTGGGGCCGAAGCGTCTCTCTCCTAGAACGGGATGTCGTCGTCCGACGCCGCGGACGGGCTGCCGCCGCCGGCCGGGGCCGTGGCGAAGTCGTTCGTGTCGACCGGGATGTCGGAGCGCGGCGTGAAGCCCTGGCCGCCGGCCGGCGCGTCATCGCGCCCGCCGAGGAACTGCACGGACTCGGCGATGATGTCGACCGCCTGCCGCTTGGCGCCCTCGGGCGTCTCCCACTCGCGCCACTCCAAGCGCCCGTCGACCGCGACCGGGCGGCCCTTGGAGAGGTAGCGCGCGCAGTTCTCGCCCTGCGCGCCCCACACGGTGACGTCGAAGAAGTTGGGCTTGTCGACCCACTCGCCGGTCGAGTTGTCCTTCCGGCGGGTGTTGCAGGCGACCCGCAGCTTGCAGACGGACGTGCCGCTCGGGAGAGACCGCAGCTCGGGGTCGGAGGTCAGGTTTCCGGTGATGATCACGCGGTTGATGTTCGAGGCCGCCATGGGCGGTGGCTCCTTTCGGGGGCGAACGATGGCTTGCGACGTGCGCAGAAGTCGTGCGTCGAGTCTAGACACGCATCCGGAGGGTCCTCGGCGATCAGCCCGGATCCTCCGCGCTTTTGTTGCAGCGTCGGCGCGGGGTCGCCACGCCTGACGGCAGGACGGTGACAGCCCCGCGGGGGGCTGCCGTCAGTAGGCGGTGGGCTCGGCCTCGGCGGCCGGGCGATCCGGGCGCTGCTCGGGCGCCGCGGGCGTCCCGGGGGCGAGCTTGATGATGCGGAACCGCACGATGCCGTCCGTGATCCGCAGCGTGCGGTGGAGCGTCGCCAGGACCTCGGCCGACGCATGGAACTGGAGCAGCTGGTACTCCGCGTCAGTCTTGTGACGGATCTCGTACGCCATCGTGCGCACGCCCCAGTCCTGCTTGTTGACGATCTCACCGCCGCGCGAGATCAGGGCCTCGGCGTCGGAGAGGATCTTCTTCTGCTGCTCTTCCGGCGCTGCCGTGTCGAGCATGAGCATGAGGTCGTAGAGCGGGTTGAGCTGGGCCATGGGCGGCGAAGGAAGATAGCAGGGGGCGAGGGGCGGCGAGCGCCCGGCTAGGACGGACATGAACGCCGATCGAAGCCCCTCACCGCTGGCCCGGGTCCGCTGGGCCAACGTCGTCCGCCTGCTGGCGCTGCCGGCCATCGTGCTGGTCGTGGCCTGCTGGCCCCGCCTCTCCACCACGGCGCCGCGCCTGCCCGACGCGACCGCGCGCCCGGTCACCATTCCGGCCCCGCCTCCCGCCCCGCAGGCGACCCCGCACCCCCGGGCGCGCGCTCCGCGTCCCCGCCCGCGGGCGCCCCGCCGTCGCGCCGTCGTCCGGGCGTCGAGAGCGCCCCGGGCGCCGGCGCCCGTCCCGCCGCGCATGCGCCGCCCCGTCACGCCGGCCGCCGTGCCTTCCGCCGGCGAGTTCGACCTGGAGTCGGGCTAGCCCCGGCCCCGTCCGCTGCGGGTCCCGCCCTTCTTGCGGATGTCCGCGAGCTGCTCGTCGATCCAGTCGCCCGGGTCGCGCGCCGTGACGATCTCCTGGAGGCCGTCGAGGCGGCGCCGGCGCTCGGGCGGGGCCATCGTCAGCGCGGCGTGGATGGAGTCGGCCAGCTCCTGGATGTCGAACGGGTTGACGCTGAGGGCGAACTCGCCGAGCTCCTCGTGGGCGCCGGTGTTCTCCGACAGGATCGAGACGCCCGCGCGCTCGTTGACGAGCGGGCCCTCCTTGGCGACGAGGTTCATCCCGTCGAACATCGCGTTGACGAGCAGGACGTCGTAGTGCTTGTACGCGGCGACGGCCTCCTCGAGGTCGTCGCGCAGCTTGAGCTGGATCGGCATCCAGTCGGGGGTTCCGTGGCGGTGGTTGACCACCGCGACGAGCGCCTCGATGCGCTCGAGGTACTCGGCGTACTCCGTCACGTCCGTCCGCGAGGGCATCAGCTGGGCGATGAACGTCACGCGCTCGCGGAACTCCGGGTGCTGGTCGAGGAACAGGTCGAAGCCGCTGAAGCCGCGCAGGACGTTCTTGGAGAGGTCGGCCCGGTCGACGCGCAGGATCAGGTGGTCGCGCCGGCGCTTGAGCAGCTCGCCCTCGAACTCCTTCGTGCGGTCGCTCGCCGCCACCGCACACGTCGCCTCGGCGTCGATCGGCAGTGGGTAGTTGCGCACCCACACCTCGCGGTCCTCGAAGCGCACCACGCCGGCCTCGAAGTCGACCTCGAGGTCCATCAGGTCCCGGCAGCACTGCAGGAAGTTGCGCTTGTAGGAGGAGGTGTGGAAGCCGATGATGTCGTTCGCCAGCAGCCCGCTGTAGATCTCCTCGCGGATGCGGGTGGGCAGCACCCGCCAGGCGTCGGACTGCGTCCACGGGATGTGGATGAAGTGGTGCAGGAACGCGTCGGGCCGGGCGCGACGCACGAGCGCCGGGAGCGTGTAGAGGTGGTAGTCGTGGACCATGACCACCGGCTCGTCGGTCCCCTCGATCTCCTCGATGACGGCCTCGGCCAGGTCCTCGTTGACGACGTTGTATCCGTACTCGAACGCCTCCACCTCGTTGCGCCGGATGTCCGGCGCGTTGGACAGGTCCCAGAGGTAGTGCTGGATGAACCACAGCATCGGGTTCGCGAAGACGTTGTAGAAGCGGTCGTAGGCGTCGGGGTCGGACGCGACGAGGCGCACGGAGTACTCACCGCCGGCGGGGGAGCGGACGTTGAACGGCCGGCCGCCCTCCTCCTGGGCCTTGTGCACGTCGCCTTCGGTCAGCGCGCTGGCGATCCAGACGGCGTCGCGGTGGGAGGCCAGGCCCGTCAGCGCGGTCACGAGCCCGCCCGTGCCCCGCTTGACCGAGCCGTCGTCCTGGAACGTGACCGGGCCGCGGTTGGAGACGAGGACGAGCGGAGAGCGCTCCGGGCTCACGCGTCCTCCAGCAGCTCCGTGAAGATCCGCAGGTAGTCGCGCAGGTAACGCGGGGTCAGGAAGTGCTTGCGCACGTGCTCCTTGCCGCGGCGGCCGAGCGCCTTCCCCAGGGCCGGGTCGTGGAGGATGTCCAGCGCGCGGGCGGCGCAGTCCTCGACGCTGTCGACGAGGTAGCCCGAGATGCCGTTCTCGATCTGCAGGGGGATGCCGCCGACGTTACCGCCGATGAACGGCCGGCCCTTCCAGATCGCCTCGGTGACGGTCAGCCCGAAGCCCTCGCGGGTGGACTTCTGGATCAGCACGTCCGATTGGGACTGGAACGCGTTGACCTCGATCGAGCCGACGTTGTTGAAGTTGTTGAGGATGTGGATGTCCGGGTCGCCGTCGGCGTGGGCGACGGTCGCGTTGAAGAAGTCCCAGCCCTCGGGGTCGTCGCTGGCCATCGAGCCGACGAGCGCGAGCTGCACCTGGGGCGCCTGCTCCTTCACGATCCGGTAGGCGTCGATGACGCCGAGTGGGTCCTTCCAGGGGTCGAACCGCGAGACCTGGGTCAGCAGCGGGCGGTCGACGTCGATCCCGAACTGCTTGCAGACGTACGCGGCGTCCTCGGGGGAGAGGGCCATGTTCTTGGGCGCCAGCGGGTCGATCGCCGGCGGCACGATGTTCACCTTGCCGCCCATGCCCCGCGGGACGTAGTCCTCGAGGTGGAACACCGACTGCGGGTATTGCGCGATGTAGGGGAGCAGCTTGCCGATCGTGTCCGGGTTAGGGCTGGACATGTCGATGTGGCAGCGCCACAGCCAGCCCCGCGACTTCTCCGGCACGAGCGCGTGCAGCGCGGCCGGCTGGGGGTCGTGGATGAGCGCCACGTCCCAGCCGTCGACGAGCTCGCGCGCGTTCATCTCGTTGTAGCGCCGCCACGTGTCCCACTGCTCATCGTCGAGGTCCTCGGGAGCGCCTTGGAGCGCGTTGTGCATGAGCTTCGTCGCGTTGAAGAACTCTTCACGCCCGTAGATCACCTGCCACTCGACGTCAAGGCCGACGTCTTTCATCAGCGGTACGAGCGTGTAGAGGATCTCGCTCACTCCGCCACCGAACGCGGTCGCGGAGACGTGCACCACGCGGGCGCCCTGCAGCGGCTCGGCGAGCGTGCGGATCTCCTCGATCAGGTCGCGCCCGACGATGTGGGTGTAGTCGGCGAGGGACTTGGAGCCGACGGCAACTGGCTGAAGCACGAGCGGGGAATCTACCGGGCTGCGGGGGTGCGTCGGTGTCGCATCGAGGCGACTACCGCTGCGGGGTGTCGAGCGGACGCTCGCCGAGGCGGACCTCGACGTTGCGGCGGCCCCCGCCGCGGACGATGGCGAGGCTCACCCGGGCTCCGGGCCGGTAGGTCGCCAGCACGTCGGCGAGGTCGGTCTCGACGCGCACGGGCTTGCCGTCGACGGCGGTGATGACGTCGCCGCCGACGGCGTACGAGCGGCCCTGGAAGCGAGCGTTGCCCGATCCGGCCTTGAGCCCTGCGACGGCCGCCGGGCCGCCGGGGGTGATGTCCTGGATCCACGCCCCGTCGCGCACCGGGAGGTTGAACTGCTGGGCCAGTTGCGGGTAGACGCGAGCCGTCGCGACGCCGAGGTAGGCGTAGCGTGCGCGCCCCTGCGTGCGCAGCTGGTCCAGCGACCGCTTGACCGTGTCGACGGGCACCGCGAAGCCCACCCCGGAGCCGTCGCCGGTCGTGGTCTGGATCTGGGAGTTGATCCCGAGCACGCGACCGCGGTTGTCGAGCAGCGGGCCGCCCGAGTTGCCGTGGTTGATGGCGGCGTCGGTCTGGATCGCGCCGGTCGTGTCGAAGCCCGTGAGCGACTGGATCGAGCGCCCCGTTGCGCTGATGACGCCCACCGACAGCGACTGCTCCTCGCCGAACGGGCTGCCGATCGCGGCCACGGGCGAGCCGACGACGAGGTCCTTGGCCGAGCCCAGCGGCAGCGGGCGCAGTGTGAGCCCCTGGGGGTCGACCTTCAGGAGCGCCACGTCCGCGAAGGGGTCGAAGCCGAGGACCCTCGCCGGAACCTGGTTGCCGTCCTGGAAGCGCACGAACACCTCGCGCGCCTCGCGGATCGCGGCGCCCTCCCCGCTGGTGACGACATGCGCGTTCGTCGCGACCTCGCCGTCGCCCGAGATCACGAAGCCCGAGCCCAGACCGCTCTGTCCCGGAGCCCCCGAGCCGGCTGCGTCCTGCAGGCCGCCGCTGATGACCGTCACGACGCCGGGCGACTCGCGCTCGTAGATCCCGGCCGGGTCGAAGCCGCCCTGCTTGGCGCCCGCCTGCTTGACGACCTCGACGCGGGTGGTCGTCTCGACCGTCTGCGTGCGCGTGGCGGTCGCCGAGCCCGCGCGGCCGCCGCAACCTGCCACGGCGAGGGCGCCCGCGGCGGCGAGGGCCAGGACGGGACGGCGGCTCATGTGGGCAGCTCCAGGGCGAAGGTCGTCCGACCCGGGACGCTCTCGGCGGACAGCTCGCCGCTCATGCGTTCGGCCAGCTCATGGGCGATCGCGAGCCCTAGACCGGAGCCCTGGGCGTCGTCGGAGGTGTAGAACGGCTCGAAGATCCGCGGCAGGGCGGTGCGCTTGATGCCCGAGCCGTAGTCGGTGACCGACAGGCGCACGCGGCCGTCGCGATGCACGGCGGCGAGGACGACGTCGGTGCCGGTGGGCGTGTGGCTCAAGGCGTTGTCGATGAGGATGCGCATGATCTGGGCGACCCGCTCAGGGTCGCACACCGCCTCCACTGGCTGGGTCGCAAGGCGCAGCTCGAGGTGGGAGTCGTGCGCGGCGAGCGCGGGGATGAACTCCGCGGCGACGTCGCGCGCGAGCTCGCCGATGTCCGTCTCCTCGGGTCGCAGGTCCAGCGATCCCGCCTCCAGGCGCGAGAGGTCCAGCAGGTCGGTCGCGAGCTTTCCCAGCCGGTCGACCTGCTCGCGCAGCTGGCCCAGGAAGCGCTCGCGCGTCTCGTCGTCGAGCTCCTCGTCCTGGAGGAGCTCCAGGAAGCCGCCGAGCGAGAAGATCGGCGTGCGCAGCTCGTGCGACGCCGTCGCGATGAAGCGCTTGCGGGCGTCCTCGAGCTCGGAGAGCTGGCGCTGCATGTCGTCGAGCGCACGCCCGAGGCGCCCGAGCTCGTCGAGCGAGCCGCGTTCGAAGCGCGCCGAGAAGTCGCCTGCGGCCACGCGCTGGGCGACGCGCTGCATGCGAAGCACGCGACGGCTGAACTGCCGTGCGGTGAACCACGCCGCCAGGGCCGAGAGGAGCAGCGCGATCCCGCCGGCGATGAGGATGCGCCGGCGGATGACGCGCACGTTGGCCTCGACGTCCTGCAGCGGCTGGGAGTAGACGACGACCGAGCCGACGACCTTTCGGCCGCCGCCGCGCGGCACGTAGAACAGGGGCCTGGCGGCCTCGGCCACGCGGCCCGACGTGCCCGCCTCGGTCCCCTGCGCGGTGCGGCCCGTGCGCGCGGCGTCGGCGGCCACCGCGAAGGCGAGGTCGCGGATGTCGACCTCCGCGGTGGAGTCGTACTTGAGATAGGTCTGCAGGCCGTAGCTGCCGCGCGTGACGCCCAGGAGCGTCACCCGGGCGGCCGCCGCGTCCGCCGCGTGGCGCACGAGCCGGTTGACCACGCGCACGTCGTCGTTGGAGCCGATCGACGCCTGGATCGGGCCGCTGTAGCGCCGGGCGTCCAGCGCGAGGCTGTTGAGCTTCTGGTCGCGCAGGGCGGACTCGAGGGTCGGGGTGACGCCGAAGTAGACGCCGGCGATCGCGGCCAGCAGGATGGCCGAGAAGAGCAGCGCGAGGCGGTTCGTGATCGACCGCAACGTCAGGCGTCGGTGTCGCGGAAGCGGTAACCCACTCCGCGCACGGTGAAGAGGTACTCCGGGTCCTTCGCGTCGCGCTCGACCTTCTCGCGCAGATGACGGATGTGGACGTCGATCGTCCGCGGGTCGCGGTACGCGCTGTCGCCCCAGATGCGCGTGAGCAGCATGTCACGGGTCCATACGCGCCCCGGGTTGCACGCCAGCGCGGTGAGGATCTCGAACTCGACGAACGTCGTCTGCACGTCCTCGCCGCGGACGCGCACGCTGCGCTTGGAGAAGTCGACGCGCAGGTCGAGCACCTCGAGCGGCTCGTCCTCGGCGAGTGGCTCGCGGCGCTGTCCCATCGTCGCGCGGCGCAGCGCCGCCTTGACGCGGCTGCGGAACTCGCGCAGCGAGAACGGCTTGGTGATGTAGTCGTCGGCGCCCAGCTCGAGGCCGAGGACCTTGTCGATCTCCTCCGCCTTGGCCGTGAGCATGATGATCGGCACGGAGCTCTTGGCCCGCAGGCGGCGGCACACCTCGAGCCCGTCGAGGCGGGGCATCATCACGTCCAGCACGACGAGGTCGAACGACGTCTCGCCGAAGCGCGCCAGCGCCTCGCGCCCGTCGGTGGCCTGGACCACCTCGTAGCCGTCCTTGCGCAAGGGATAGGACAGCAGGGTCTGAATCGACTGCTCGTCGTCGACGAGCAGGATGCGCGGGGGGTGGTCGGCCATGTGACCTCCAGCACAGGCTAGTCGCCTTCTCGTCGTCCGTGCCGCGCCCGGCGCACGGCGCGGTGAGGCGAGCGCGCCGACTACCCTCGGGTCCCCATGCTCGATCCGCGGATCTACCGGGCGGCGCTGGTCCCCGTCGTCCTGGCGATGATCGTGTGCGCCTTCTCGCTGGCGGACCGTCCGCGGCCCGTGGGCACGACGCTCGCGCCCGACGCGTTCGCCGGCTCGCGGGCGGCGCAGCAGCTCGACAAGCTGGCCGGCGACTTTCCCGCGCGCCGTCCCGGCAGCTCGGGCGACGACGCGCTCGCGCAGCGCATCGCGGCGCTCTTCCGCGCCACTTCCCCCGCCTACCAGGTGAGCACGCCCAGCTTCACCGGCGAGACGATCGACGGCGAGCGCACGCTGACGACGGTCATCGCCCGGCAGGTCGGCGCCCCCGGACCCGGCCTCGTCGTCGTCGCCCACCGGGACGCCGCCGGGCGTGGCGCGAAGGCCGAGCTCTCCGGTACCGCGGCGATGCTCGAGCTCGCGCGCGTGGTGGCCGACGGGCGCCTGCACCGCACGATCACGTTCGTGTCCACCAGCGGCGGCAGCGGGGGGGCGGCCGGCGCCGCAGACCTCGTCCAGCGTCTGCAGGACACCACCGACGCGGTGCTCGTCCTCGGCGACCTGGGCGGCGCGCAGGCGCGGCGGCCGTTCGTGGTCGGCTGGTCCAACGGCGCGGGGATCGCCAGCCTGCGCCTGCGCCGCACGGTCGAGGCGGCCGTGCGGACGGAGGCGGGCACCGATCCGGGCGGTCCTCACGCGTGGTCCCAATGGGCGCGCCTGGCGTTTCCGGCCACCGTGAGCGAGCAGGGGCCGCTCGTCGCGGCGGGGCTGCCCGCCGTCCTGATGTCGGTGAGCGGCGAGCGCGCGCCCGCACCGGGGACCCCGGTGAGCCCGGGACGTCTGCAGGCGTTCGGGCGGGCGGCGCTGCGGACCGTCATCGCGCTCGACAACGGGCCGAGCCTCGAAGGCCGGAGCGCCCTGCCGTCGACCGATCTCCTCGTGGCGCGCAAGGTCGTGCCGGCGTGGGCCATCCGCCTGCTGATCGGCGCGCTGCTGCTCCCGCCGGTGCTCGTCACGATCGACGGCCTCGCACGCGCCCGCCGTCGTCACGCTCCGGTCGGGCGCTGGGTCGCGTGGCAGGCCGCCGCGGCGGTCGCGCTGCTCGCCGCGTTCGCGTTCACCCGCCTGCTCGGCCTGACGGGGCTCATCTCCGCGGCGCCGCCGGCGCCCGTCCCGCCGGGCTCGATCCCGTTCGACGGGTCGGCGAAGGCGGCCGTGGCGGCGATCGTCCTCGCCCTCGTGCTGGCCTGGCTCGTCCTGCGCCCCGTCGTCGCGCGCGCGCTCGGAGCGGGCGGCTCCGGTGGCCAGCCCGGGCCGGGGCCCCAAGCCGCGCTCCTGCTCGTGCTGTGCGGGCTCGCCGTGGTCGTGTGGATCGCCAACCCCTATGCCGCCGCGGTGCTCGTCCCGGCCACGCACGTGTGGCTGGCGCTCGTCGCGCCGGAGCTGCGCCTGCGCCGTGGCCCGGCGCTGCTCCTGGTGGCCGTCGGACTGGTGCCGCTCGGCCTCGTCGCGCTCTCGTTCATGGGGCAGCTCGACGCAACGCCCGGCGCGTACGCGTGGTGGCTGACGCTCCTCGTGGCCGGCGGCCACGCCGGCCCGGCTTCGTGGCTGGCGTCCAGCGCCTTCGGGGCGTGCACCGCACTGGCGCTGCTCGTCGCGTGGCGCTCGCGGCGGGCCTGCGGG
>JAOPZW010000452.1 GCA_025963905.1 Solirubrobacterales bacterium
CCGCGCGCGCGGGTCCCGCGCCGCGGTCGCCTGGCCATCCCGTGCGCGAGCGGCCCGCGGCTGGCCGTGGGGCCGGGGGCGTTGCACCTGGGCCCCGGAGGCGCGATCGAGCAGCTCGACGCGGGGCGCCCGGTGCGCTCGGTGACCTGCGGCGCGCCCGTCGCGCTGCCCGCGGGGACCACCACGGTGCGCGCGCTGGCCGGCCCCTGGCGCCTGGACCACGTGCGCCTGCGCTCGGCCGCGCTGCGCGCGGCCGGCACCGGCGGCCCGGCCGGCGGCCGTGTCCTGGATCCCGGCACCGGCGGGCGCGGGAAGCGCGACGGCGTGCGGGTGGCGGTTGCCGGGCCGTCCTGGCTCGTCTACGGCGAGAGCTACAACCGCGGCTGGCGCGCGACGTGCGACGGGCGGTCGCTCGGCGCCCCGGTGCCGCTGCAGGGCTACGCCAACGCGTGGCCCGTCGACCGCGGCTGCCGCGCGGTCGCCTTCTCGTTCGCGCCCAACCGCGCGCTGCTGGCCGGCGACGCCATCTCGCTGGCGGCGTGCCTGCTCCTGCTCGCGCTGCTGGTGGCGCGCCGCCCTCGCAGCGTGCCGGCCGACCTGACGCCGCTCGCGGCCGGCGCGGGCCCGGCGCGCTGGCCCGTACGCCGAGCGCTGGTCGCAGGGCTCGTCGCGGCCGCGGTGCTGGGCTTCGTGTTCGCGCTGCGGGCCGGGGTGGTGCTCGGGCCGCTCGTCGCCCTGGTGCTGTGGCGCGGCGTCCCCGCGCGCGTCCTGGCGCTGACCTCGGGAGCCCTGCTGGCCGTCGCCGTCCCGGTCCTCTACCTCGCCGGGCCCAAGGCCGCGGACGGCTACCAGACGAACTGGGCGGTCGAGCACATCGCGGCGCACTGGGTCGCCGTGCTGGCCGTCAGCGCGCTGGGCGCCGCGCTGTGGCGGACGCTGACCGCCGGGCGCGGCACAGCTCATCTCAGTACGGCCACGGCCCCTGGCGATGTCCCAGCACCCGAGCCAGCGGCCGCAGCCGCGCCACGATGAGCGCCTTGACCACGAGGTTGCGCGCGAACCACGGCAGCTGGGCCAGCTGCCGCGCCGCGTTGCGGGCGCGCGCGCCCGCTGCGAGATCGATCCGCTCGAACTCGGCCAGGGAGCCGTCGCGGCCCTCGTAGCGCCAGCGCGCGCCGGCCACCGTCACGAGCGCCAGCGCGAGGGTCACGCCGACCGACGAGAAGCTGTCGTGCACGAGCATGCGGCCGCCCAAGGGAACGCGCGCACCCCACCGCACCAGGTCGTCCCGGGCGGGGCCGAAGCGATGCGCCCCGTCGACGTAGAGCAGGTTCACGGGCCCGTCGACGGCGCCGAGCGCGTCCTGCGAGCGCTCGCGCACATGGCGCACGCGCGCGGCCACGCCGGCGCGCTCGAGGTTCGCGCGGAACGCCTCGGCGTCGGCGGCGCCGAGCTCGGGCCGGGCGGCGATCTCCTGCGGCCCGCGGTCCGACCCGAGGTGCGGGTCGATGGCCACGAGATCGACGTCGCGGGGCGCCCCGTGGGCCAGCACGATCGCCGAGCGCCCGTGGAACGAGCCGATCTCCACGATGCGATCGCCGGGAGACAGGCGGCGGGCGGCGTCGAACAGCCGCCGGCCCTGGCCCTCGGTCATCCATCCCTCGACGTCGCGGACCGCGGCCCAGGCCGCGTCGAAGCGGGGCCCGCTCACGTCGCGCGCACCGCGCGCCGGCGGCTGCGGGCCCGCAGGCCCAGGGCCAGCACCGCCGCCGCGGCCACGCACTGGATGCCGAAGACCACGGTGGCGAACGCGACGATGCCCAGGTGGTTGCGGCTCAGCAGCACGGGCTCGGCGAGCGCCACGACCCCGAGCACCCACAGGAAGCGCGTCTCGCCGAGCGCGAGCATGTACTGCACGGTGAGGTAGGCGACGGCCAGCAGCGTCATCGCCAGGCCGAGCAAGGGCAGCGCGCCCGCCGCCAGCGTGAGCTGGGGCCCGAACGCGATCCGCAGCAGCGGCTTGGAGAGCAGCGCGAAGATGACGAGCGCCGGGAAGGCGACGATCGCCAGGACGCCGAGCGCGCGCAGGAGCACGGGCCGCGGGTCCAGCCCCGCGGCGGCCCGGCGCGTGGCCTCGGGCAGCAGGTGCAGCCCCAGGCCGATCGCCACCCACACGACGGCCTTGGCCGCGACCGCCGCCGCGGCGTAGGAGCCGGCCGCGTCGCCGGCGAGCTTGTGCTTGGCGACGATCACGTCGACGTTCTGCAGCGTGGCCAGCAGGAAGAGCCCCACGATCGGCACCCAGCCGTCGCCGATGAGGCCGCGCAGCGATCGCCGCGCCTCCTCCTGCTCGGCGACGGGTCCGACCCGCCGCTTCAGCGCGATCTCGAGGCCGACGATCGCGGCGGCGAACGCGAGCGGCGTGCCCAGGAGCGCGCCCGTGACGCCGAGGCCGACGAGGACGAGGATGAGCCCGAACACCAGCCGTCCGAGTGCCTCGCCGACGATGCTGATCCCGACGACGCCGTATTCCCGCAGCCCCTGCAGGGCGCCGCGCTGCAGCGACAGGAGCATCCACAGCACGCCGGTGGGCGGGATCGCGGCGGCGGCCCACGCGTGCTCCGGGACCCCGATCATGTGCGCCAGCGGCTGGCGCAGCAACACGGACGCGGCCGTCACCGCGACGAGCGCGATGAGCAGCTTGTCCGTCCAGCCCCGCAGCGTGGCGCGCAGCAGCTCGGGATGCCCGAGGCGGTCCAGCGCCGCCTCGCGGGCCGCCGCGACCTGCATCGACTGCCCCGCGACGAGCAGGATCAGGAAGGCCGAGATCAGCGCCGCGAGCGAGCCGTAGTCCGTCGCGCCCAGTAGACGCGTGAAGATGACGGTGAAGACGAGCTGGATCGCGTTGTTGGCCAGCGTCGCGGCGGCCAGCCCGGCGGCCTTGCCCGCGTCGGACCGCGCGAACGTGTCGCGCAGGCGGGAGCGCTCGGCGACCCTGGCGTGGTCCATGACCTCCAGGGTTCCCTGGGCGGTCGTATCCCACGTGAAGAGCCGTGCGCGGGCGAGGGCGGCGTCGCTGAGCTCCTCCCGGCGCTCGCGGTCGGCCACCAGCGCGCGGACCTCCTCGGTCAGCTGCTCCGGAGTGTCGGCCAGCACGCCGGTCTGCCCGTCCACGATCGCCTCGGCCAGGCCGCCGATGCGCAGCGCCGCGGTGGGGGTGCGGCAGGCGCCGGCCTCGATGACGGTCAGGCACCAGCCCTCGGCCGACGACGCGGTCAGGGCGACCCACGCGCGCTGGAGCAGCTCCGCCTTGCGCTCCTCGTCGACGTGGCCGTGGAACGTGACGCGGCCGTCCAGCCCGCGACGGGCAACCTCGGCCTCGAGGGCCGCGCGGTGGTCGCCGTCGCCGGCGATGTCCAGGTGGGCGGCCGGGATCGCCTCGGCGGTATCGAGCACGTGCTCGATGCGCTTGTAGGCCTTGAGGCGCCCCAGGTAGACGAGCGTGGGCTCGGGGGCCTTGTCGCCCGGGCCGAGGTGCGCCGTGTCGAGGCCCATGTACACCACGTGGACGCGCTCGCGCTCGATGCCCAAGGCCACGAGGTCGTCGCGCGAGCTCGAGGAGATCGTCAGGACGGGCACGCCGGGATAGAGGAAGCGCAGCGGCACGTGCTCGAGCAGGAGGGCTGCGATGCGCCCCCGCAGGCCCAGCTCGGTGACGTAGTGCTCCTGGTGCACGTGGAAGACCGTCAGGACCCGCGGCTGGCGCAGCCAGCGCCAGAACGAGGTGAAGAAGGCGATCCCGTTGCACACCTCGAGCACCACGTCCGCGTCGCGGCCCACGCCGCGCAGCGTGGCCCACGCGGCGCGCGGGAACACCGTCAGGCGGGTGCCCATGCGGTGCACGGTGAGGTTCTCGGCCAGCATCGAGACCTTCTCGGCGCCCGGGTAGGCGCCGGCGATCACCGTCACCCGGTGGCCCCACGCCACCCAGCGCGAGACGATTCCGTAGAGGACCGTCCCGGTCCCGCCCGCTTCGGGATGCGTCCAATCCCGGTCGGTCAGGATCAGGATGTGGCGCGGGTTGTCGGCGACGGGGCTCGGCACGGGTCGGCGGGCGACGGTACAGGACGTCAGGCGCCGCCTTCGTGGTCCCTCGACCCCGAGATGGGTCGCGGCACGACTCATCTAGACTCGGGCAGCGTGGCCCGCAAGCATCGCATCGCCGCCGCCCTCGCCGGGCTGACCCTCGCCGTCGCGCCGGCCGCGGCGTACGCGCAGAACGGCGCCGGCGATCAGCAGTACCAGGATCCCTTCGCCGGCGGGGCGCCGGCGCCGAGCGCGCCGAAGGCCCAGAAGCCCTCGGCACCGCTGAGCCAGGCGCCTCCGGTCACGTCGGCGCCGGCGACGCCCGCGACGCCCGCGGCGCCCGCGGCGC
>JAOPZW010000199.1 GCA_025963905.1 Solirubrobacterales bacterium
GGCACCTATCGCATCGTCGTCCGGTACCGCACCGTCCACGCCCGCCCCGGGCCCTACGCCACTCCCGCCTACCCGGGCCTCCTCGTGGGAGAGACGACCGTGACCGTGCCCTGACGGCCGCCGGAGGCGCCGCGACTCGTCCCGTTCGCATCGTCCGCGAGCTCGCCAGTGCCTCGAAGCGAAAGCCAGGGTGCGCGTATAGAGGCGCCACGGCAGCGCGGTACGCTTGCCACGTGCGTGCCGTGGTCGGATGGATCTCTTGGCTCATCGAGGCCGTTGCCGTCGCAGCAGGGCTCGTGCTCGCGCCGGTCTGCGCGATCGTCATGTTTGCCACTCACCACGCTGCCGCGGGATGGAAGAGCATGGGCTTGTTCGCGGTGTGTCTTCTATACGGACTGCTGCTTGCGCACGATGTGATCAAGCGCCCGTGGGCGCGCGACTGACGGGGCCGTCGAGACTTCGCCTTCCGCCTGCCAGCACGAGCGCTAGACGGCCGGCCCGCAGTGCTGGTTTCCATGCAAGCCGAGAGCGGCCGTTCCCACCGAACCGACGTTGTCGAGCTCGTCGCCTGGCGACATTCAGTGGGCGTGTGGTCGGCGACGAACCAGCTCCCCTCAGGACCCAGTCGTCCACCCCATGTCGAGTAGCGACGGCTCCGGCAAGTCAGGAGGGTTCGCGCGGTCCCAGAGCTCGACACCCAACCGGTGGCGTGACGCGTAGAGCAGGTCGTAGTACGGAACGCCGCGCGGGTAGTCGACGACTCTCCGGCCCGGTTGCACGAACCCAAGGCTCTTGAGCTTTTCGTCGTAGAAGTCGCGGATGGCCCGGATCGTCCCCATGACGTTGTGTGAGTGGGTGCGGTCCCACTGCATGAGCTGCCGTGGGTCGCGGTGTCCCAGAAATGCCCCGGCGGCGCGAGCTTCCGCATCTCGGCTATGTGGGCCGGAGATTGCCCGCTGCAGACTGTTGACCGGGAGGTTGATGATCAGGTCGACGTTCGGTAGCTGTCGGGCAAGGACTTCGACAGTTGCCCACGTCATGTCCTGTGGGCGAGCCGGGTCGAGGTAGGCGATCACGAGCGTGCCGCGACCGAACTCGCGTGCAACCTGCTCAAGGTGGCTGAGGCCCTTTGCGTCGCCCTGGCGAACGTCAGCACGCGACCCGACGTCTTCGCGGTCCGCTCGCTCTCTGAGCGCATGGACGCAGTCGGGGTCGAAGTCGCAGAAGACGTAGCGGTCGAACGGGGCGCGAACGCGCAGCGCCTCGACGGGAGATCCGGGCAGCTCGATGCCGGTCGACTGGTCAAGCAGCCGGCCGGGGCCACTGTAGAGCTCGATGTACCCGAGCTGAGGCCATTTGCCGGTCATCGCCCTACCGACGACGTCTACGATGCGGCTGACCATCCAAGACTTCTTGGCCGAGTGCGGCCACACGCCGCGGACGAGCAGATGGTCCTCCTTGCTGAGGTACATCTCGGCCGAGTCGAGGTCGGCACGCCGGCCGATGCGCTCGCCGCTTGCGGTCGCCTTGCCGGCCTCGATCTGCTCGTTGGTGAGGAGGTCCTCGACCGAGAAGAGGCGATACTTGTCGTCCCTGCGTCCCATGCGTGTCGCCGTCTAGGACACCCGAGCGAGGACCTTCTCCACGCCGTTTTGCGGGACTGTCTGGCTACCGCGCAACGCCGGCTGCCGTCGCGGGCATCTCGTCCCAGGTCCGGCCGTCCAGCACGCGGCCCCCGGTTTTCGATCGGACGCCACCCCACTGCTTGAAGAAGAAGGCGACGCCTTCGGACTGGCAGCGGTCGCGCAGTTCGCGGATCCACTCCGGCTTCACCCGCCGGTGACCCGGCCCGCTCTCGCCGCCGGCGATGAGCCAGTCGATCCCGGTGAGGTCGAGGCCTTCGAGCCGGCCGAGCAGTGGTTCAGCGGAGATGAAGCGAACCGCCGCCGGGACTCCACGAAGTGCATCGGCGCGATCGACGAACCGGCGATTCTCGATCGACGCACCCATCCAGACATTGTCCGGCCAACGCAAGTCGCAGGCGAGCTCGGCCAGGCGCTTGTGGCGCTTGGTGAGGACCTGGAAGGTGTGGTGGTCGGCGCGAGCCATCACGTCGAAGACACTGGCGATGAACTCGACGGGGATGTCTTCGTGGAACAGGTCGCTCATCGAGTTGACGAAGATCATCCGGGGCCGCGTCCAACGCAGCGGCTGGTCGAGCCGACTCGGCCACAGCTTGAGATCAAAGCCCTGCTCGTAGGGGTGGCCGGGGATCCCCCGCCAGCGCTCGGCGAAAGTCTCGGCGTAGCAGTGCGCGCAGCCGGGCGAGACCTTCGAGCAGCCGGTCACTGGATTCCAGGTGGCCTCCGTCCACTCGATCGCGGTGCCGTCTGCCACAGGAACACCGTACCTGCACCGGCGGATCGCGCGAGGACGGGCGGCGGTTGGGGCCCGGCAGGCCGCGCTGACGTGCCCTCCCTGCGTGAAAGAGCGCTCTTGCCGCCGATCAGCCGACAGCGTCGGCCGGCTAGCGCTTTCGCCTGATAGTGGAAGCGCCGAGCACGATCCCTTCGGCTACCGCTCCGGACGAGCAGCGGCAGCGACTGCCCGGCCCGGTCCGACGGACCACTCGCTGCTCCGTTTCGCGCAAAGGACAAGCGGTGGCCCACCGATCTTTACGTGCGCTTGTCGTCCAAAGGAGTAGTCGACGCGGGAGCTACCCACCGACTGCGTGGCTTCGCGTGCGCACGGCGACGCTGAACATTGGTACAACGCATTGCCTGGTCGGTGCGCTGAGCACCCGAAAGTGGACGGTCAGCGTTGCGACGACGGAACCCGGCTCGCTCGTCTGCGTGACACGGAAGGTCAGATCCTTCCAGTGGCCGGGGCGCGAGCCAAGTCGGTCGGTCTTCGCTCCCAGCGTCGTACTCGATAGCCGCCTGCCGTCTCCGGTCAGCGTGACGCGCTGCGTGACCACCGGACGGCCCGCTGTGAATGTCGCCGCCACGCGGCGCTGTGCGTCGCAGGTCCAGATGAGACGGCCCACCCCCGGGATGGTCGCCAGGGTGCCGGGCCGCAATGTGCTCAGACCGCTCGTGCCCGGCGTGCCGCCCGCGTTCGTCACGAACAACCCGACGGGGACCAGGAGGGTGACGATCACGGCCGCCCTCCGGATTTGTCTGGCCACGGATCCTCCTCTGATTGACCGGGCGACCTTACCGGGCCATCCCTGGCCTCGCTGGCCCTTGCGCTGTCCACGCAACAGAGGCACCGAGCGCCTCCGAGTTTCGTCCAAGGAGACAGTGCGCTGACGCACGAGCGCAACACTGACCGGCACCGTGCGTTATGGCGCGGTGATGATCGCGATCAGGCGCCGGGCGAGCCGGCTTGTCGGGCTCACGTTGTGCTTTGGGTTCGCCGGTCTCTCGGCGCCCGCGTATGCCGCGGTGCCTGCGAGTGAGGTGCTGGGTCCCGCCGGGGCGGCAGCCCAGGGGCTGACCGCCTACGGCGGCCACGTTGTCTGGAGCCAGTTCGACCGGGCGGTCGGCCGGTGGCGTCTGCTGCAGTACTTCGCCGGGAAGGTGTCGCGGCTGGCGGTCGGGTCGCGACGCGTTCCCTTCGACGCTGACGCCGGGCCCGACGCCACCGGTAAACCCAACCTGGTCTACTCGCGTTGTGCCGTCGAACCGTCCGCCCCGAGCGGCGTCAATCCGGCGCCCGATTGGAATGCGGCTCACCGCTGTCGGCTCTACACGGTCAGTCTCGCGCCGGGCGGGCGCGAGCACCCGGTCGCGGGGCTGCAGCTCGCACGCACGGAGTCAGCGACGACGCCGACGATGTGGCATGGGGCGCTGGCCTTCGCGCTTCATCGGACGCGCGCGCACTTTGCCCAGGTCGTACTCAGGCACGGCTCCCGCCTTAGGACTCTCGTCGGTGGGCGGCGCCCGACGTGTCGTCACGTGGCGCAGTGCCGCCCGAGCGCCATCTCCGGCGGCGTCGATCAGATGGACCTGGGGCCGCGCGGGCTCGTCTTGCTGTGGCGGGCCAGCGGCGGCGACGTTGGCGGCACGGGAACGGAATGGCAACTGCGCCAGGACCTACTCACCCCAACGCGCTCCTCGCTGCTCGACCGCGGTGAGATATCCGGGACCTGCGGTTACGCGCTGCCCACCTCGCCCAACGCGCTCGACCACGGGGCCGCATGGCTCCAGTTCAGCATCCTCGACTGCGACATGCCCGACACCGCCGAACTCCTACAGGCGACCACAACGGCTCACGGCAAGCGCAGCACTCGGCACACGACGCTCGACGGATTCCCGCTGACGCTGGCAATCGACGGCAACAGCGCCTACTGGATCCGCGACCAAGCGCCGGGCGACAACCGACCCCACGACGCCCAGGACTGCATCGACACCCCCACCCAATGTGACCTCATGCGCACTGCGCTCAACCCGTAAGGCGGAGCGCAACCCTCGAAGGCACTGAGCTGCCCCGCCTCGGCTGCTGCTTCCCGCATGCAGGGCAGCACTCGACGCCAGGCGCCGTGCCGTCAGCCGAGTTCGCGCAGGATGGCCAGCGCGATGCCGCGGCGGGCGTCCCGGGGGTGCGGGCCGGCGGCGCCGGGCCGCATCGTCCAGACGGCGACGACCGCGCCGCTTGACGACGCGAGAAGCGCGCCCCGCTCGGCGTGGCTTGTCGTCAGGGCGTGGGCCGTGCCGAACGTTCCCCCGGCGGGGCGGACGGCGTAGCGGAGGCCGTAGCCGCCGAAGTCGCCGGTCGCCCATGCGACGACGGCCGCTGTCCGTGTTGCGCCGGCGACGGGTAGCGTGGCGATCGTGTCGGACGCCGAGAGCTGCGTCGGGTCGCTGTAGGTGCCGTCGGCGTGTC
This sequence comes from Solirubrobacterales bacterium, assembly GCA_025963905.1. Classification (GTDB taxonomy): domain Bacteria; phylum Actinomycetota; class Thermoleophilia; order Solirubrobacterales; family Solirubrobacteraceae; genus JAOPZW01. Next base: position 4,888 of record JAOPZW010000199.1, read on the forward strand.
GCTCGGCGGCAAAGACCTGGCCGCTGGTGATCGACTCGGACTCCCCGCCGGTGCTGCCGAGCACTGCCCAGGCGGCGACGGGGGCCAGCCCGCCGGCGGGCAGCGCGAGGGTCGGCCCGGCGGCGTAGCGCTTGCCGAGGTCTGAGGAGTCGAGCGTGAAGACGGTCTCGGGCGTGGCCGCGGCGCCGCGGGTGAGCGCAGAAGCGCGCAGCAGCTCGGGGAGATGGCCCGTCTCGGTCCATCCCAGCGCGGTGCCGCCGGGGCCGGAGTCCACGTGCATGGAGGTCGTCTCGGCGCCCTGGTCGGCGGCGGCGGCACGCAGCGTCGTCGGTGGGCCGAAGCGCGTCGCGCCCGGCGCGAGCTGCGCGTAGGCGAGCTGCTGGTTGGTCTGCACCGTGCCGCCGAGCGGCGTCCCCCACGTGGCCGTCATCGTGCCGTCGGGTGCGGCTGCCGCCGACACGCCGGTGCTCGGGCCGGTGTCGGGCGCGAGCGTCCGCGTGGCGCCGAAGTGGCCAGCGGCGTCGCTGACCGCCAAGCGGACGGCGTGGCGACCCGTGCCCGGGATGCCCTGCCACCAGATCGCCACGAAGCGACCGCCCGTGGCGATGACCTGCTGCGAGGTGACGTTGGCGCGGACCGTGGCCAACGTCTGCGGCCGGCCGAAGCGCCTGCGCCCGGCGGCCACCGCGACCTGCACCCGCCTCGTTCCGCCGCGCTGCTGGGTCTCCCAGATCACCGCCGCGCCGCCGCCGCGTCCGGCGGCGACCGCCGGCAGAACGCCGGACGTCGTGACCCGCTCGGCCGCGCCAAAGCGCCCCGACGTCGTCCCGCGACGGACGACGATGCCGAACACGCGCCGGGAAAACTGCTGATCCCAGGCGGCGACGATGCCACCCGACGCCGAGACCGCGACGGCGGGCTCCCCGGCAAAGAGCGTCGACGGCGCCCTCAGGACAACGGGCTCGCCGAAGCGCGGCGCCGCCGCCCCGGCGGCGGCGGGAACAATCCACCAGGCGAGCACTCCGCAGATCGTCAGCGCGAGGCGAGACAGGGCCATGGCCCTCCAACGCCGTGACCGCGGCGAGGTTACGCCGAGAGCACTCGCCACGAGCCCGTTACCGGAGGCACCCCCAGTACCGTTTGTCGTCCGAACCGGAAGCTGTGTCAGGCGTCGATGCGCGGCAGGGCCGCGACTCTTGCGTCGCGTGCGACCTGCTGCACCTCCCGCGGGATCTCCGCGAGCTGCACGCGCCTGACGAAGTCCTGCGGTCGCCCCAGCGGCGAGAAGAAGTTGTCGTAGTGGGTCGGCACGACGATGCGGGGATCGAGCTTGGGCAGGATCCGCTCCCAGTAGTGCGGCGTGACGCTGCGGCCGGCCACACCCGCCAGGAACACGTCGACGGGGCCGTCGCGCAGCTCGCTGTCGTTGAGGTCGGCGCTGCCCTGGTGGTAGAGCGAGATGCCCGCGACGTCGATGCTGATCCCGTAGACGGCGCCGCACTTGTAGCTGCTGGGCACGAGGCCGTCGAGCTGCTCGCAGGTCAGCTCGCCGTCCATGGGCACCTTGCGCCCGAACAACAGCTTGGAGTGCCGGCTGGGCACGAACCCCACCACGAACGGCCCCAGTTCGTATGGCTGATGCGCAACGACCTCGACGGCCTGGTCGCCGACGCCGTGCAGCCGCATGAGATGCGCCAGCGAGGCCGAGCCATAGGCCTTGGCCGCGTGGCGGCGTGCCAGAGCTGGAGCGTCAACGGCGTGGTCGAAGTGCGTGTGGCCGACCAGGATGCCCGCGACCGCCCCAGGCGAGCCGGCATAGCGCTCCAGCATCGTCGCGTCCGGCAACGTCCGGCGACGCAACACAAGCGCGCGGAGCGGCACCCGCGAGACGTAGGGGTCGATGAAGATCGACACGCCCTCGTAGGTCAGCCGGTAGCCCGACACGCCCAGCCATCGCACGTCGAGGCCCGTCGGGAGATCGAGGGGGATCCGCTCCAGCTCGCGGGCCGCCTGCGCATCGTCGTGCTCGGACACCTCACCAAGCATCGCAATCGCAACGGCGGCCAGTCGCCCCGACTGCCCGCCGAGGACTCACCGCCGATTTCCATGCATTCCGCTCGCCGGCGACCTGCGCGTGTCGGATCACGGAACGGCCTTGAGGGTCAGAATCGAACGTTGATCCGGACGGTCCCTTGTGGCCCTGTGAACGTCAGCTCGCGCGTTGGTGCGGGTGCCGTGGCGCTGTAGACGTTGTCGATCACTGGAAGCTCGCTGATCCGCCCGTCGGCGAGCGTCAGTTTGACGGTACGGACGCCATCGGGCACGACGCCGAACACATCAACGTCGGCGCCGCCGTTGCGCTCCATCGTCAAGAACGTCTTTCCGCCGGCGGCCATGCTCGCCGACTGGCATACACCGGCCGGGCCGGATCCGGAGGGAGTGCCCGGGAGCACGATGAGGCAGACCCGGTCGTCGAGGCCGCCGGCGATGTATACGTCTGCCGGCGCAGGCTTGGCGACGCCGCCCAGCGGCACGGCGGAGGCGACGTGGTGGATCTGGTCGGCGTAGTAGGGCGGAGCGTTGGTCGTTCGTCCGGCGGGTAGCGCGTCGCCGCGGACTTGCGGGCGCCCCAGCACGCTGAAGGCTTTCGTGAGTTCGGCGGCCGGCGGCCGTCCGGCGTTGGGCGCGGGTGTCGTGTCGACGGCCGGAGGCGGGCTGCCTGGCGTCAAGAGGTAGAGCGGAGTGCTGTGCCCGGTGACCAGTGCGGCGGCGACTGCCGCGGGAATGCACACGGCGATGATCGCCGCGATGGCCGGGGCTGTCCGACGCCGCCAGCGCCACGAGGCCGGCCGCCGCGGCGGACGGCGCCCGGCTGCTGCGTGCTGCTGCATGTGCGCCGCGGCGACGAGCTGGTCGCGGTGCTGGGGGACATAAGTCATGGGTGTTCCTGGATACTGGTTCGGAGGGCCTTGAGTCCTCGGCTGACGTTCTTGCGGACCACGAGCGTCGAGCACTGCAGCTCGGCTGCGATGTCGTCGTATTCGCGCTCGTCGATGACGCGCAGACGCACGGCCTCGCGCTGCGACGCTGGCAGGTGCTCAAGCGCCCGTAGGAGTGCAGCGTCGTGCTGAAGCTCGTTGATGGCCGTGACGTCGACGTCGTCGAGATGGACGGGTTCCCATCGCGCGAGCCGCCGTCGCGCCTGCTCTTCTACCCGCCCCCGGCGCAGGCTGGTCAGGAGGGTGTTGCGGGCGATGACGAACAGCCACGCCGCTGCCGAGCCGCCGGGGTCTCGCGGCTCGAAGCGCCCGGCCGCCCCCAGAGCGGCGGCGAACACTTCTGCGGTGAGGTCGACGGCCGCGTCGGCGTTGCGCGTGCGCCGCACCATCCAGGCCAGGATCGCCGGTTCCCAGCGTTCGTAGAACTGGCCGAACGCCTCAGGGCTACGGGCCGTCAGCACCAGCAGCTCGGCATCAGTGGGCGCGTCGCGGTCCATCTACCTGAAGTAACGCAGAAGCGGCGAAGTCGTGACCTCGGTGTCCAGCAGCGCCCATGCCGTTCCGCCCGTAACCGCGCCCACACTGTCGTTGAGACCCCAGCGGACCGTCAGCCCGACCCGGCGCGTCCCGGCACGTAGCGCGTCCCCGCGCTCGGGTTCTCGACGGCCGGAAGGGCGTCTGGCCGGCCGCAGTCGTAGGTCGGACGGCCGTGCGGGTGAGCGGCCGACACACACCCTTTGACCGGCACCGCCAGCTTGGACGCGCAAGACGTCCACCGACTCGTCTCTCGCGTCATGCACTTGTGGTAGCCGGGTGCGATGGGGTGCGACGGAAGAAGCTGGGTGGGACTCAACAGCCAGGTACCCGTGAGCGCCGAGCCGAGCGCCACGATGGCTGCCCACAGCGCCGCGACCATGACCCGCGCCCAGAGCGGCGGAAGGTCACCTCGTCCCGAGCCCAGCGCCGGGAAATGCGCGTCGAAGAACATGGCCTCGTCCAAGCTACTGCGCGGCGCCGCACCCGTCACGGCCGCTGCTCGTCACGCAGGGGAGCACGCGAGCGAAGGTCGTCGGCAGCGGCCGCAGCGGAGTGCCGCGGTTCGTCCGAAACAGCAGCTACGCACGGGCTCGGCTGGCCGCGCGGATGGGGGCCCTCACCCCCAGAACCCGCCCACGGGGAGCCACAGGCCGAGGAAGAGTCCGAGGAACGCCGCAAGGACCCAGAAGCTCAAGGCAGTGTTCCCGAGCTGCAGGCGCTCTTGTCCGTAGCGATGAGCGAGGATTGTCGTCC
>JAOPZW010000205.1 GCA_025963905.1 Solirubrobacterales bacterium
CCCGGCACTCGCGCAAGCAAAAGGCCAGCGGTCTCGCCACAGCCGGGCCGAGACGGACCGTGTCGGCGACGGGGGGGCATCCCTCCAGCCCCCTAACTTCTGAGCACATCCCGCCGCCGACCGTCGAGCTCCTGTTCTGGGCCGGCTGCCCGTCGCACCCTCGGGCGCTGGCCGACCTGCGCGCGGCCATGGCCGAGGAGGGCCTTGATCCGGACTCGGTCGTGGTGCGCGAGGTCGGCACCGACGACGACGCCGCGCGTGAGGGCTTCGTCGGCTCTCCCACCATCCGCATCGCGGGCGCCGACATCCAGGATCCCGGTGGAGAGCCCGTCGGCCTGACATGTCGCATCTACCGGACCCGCGAGGGGCGCATCTCGCCCGTGCCCGATCCGTCCGATGTGCGGGCGGCCTTGCGCGACGCCGCGCTCGACCGAAGGGAACCGACATGAGCCTGAACCTCGGCGACCCCGCCCCGGTGCTCGACCTCCCCGACACCAACGGCCACCGCCATCGCATCGACGGCGACCGCGACGCCCCGGCGGTCGTGGTCGTGTGGACGTGCAACCACTGCCCGTACGCGCTGGCATGGCATGACCGCATCGTCCAGGCGGCGCGCGACTACCGCGACTCCGACGTGCGCTTCTACGCCGTCAACAGCAACGACGCGACCCGCTACCCGCGCGACTCGTTCCAGGCGATGAAGGAGCGCGTGGAGCGCGACGGCGGCTGGCCGATGCCCTACCTGTACGACGAGAGCCAGGAGGTCGCCCGCGCGTTCGGCGCGCGCGTGACGCCCGACGTCTTCGTCTTCGACGCCGAGCGCTTCCTCGCCTACCGCGGGGCCCCGGACGCCGACTGGGAGGACCCGTCGCTGAACGCCGCCTGGCTGCGCGGCGCGATCGAGGACCTCATCGATGGTGGTCCGGTCGCGCTGGCGGAGACGGAGCCCGTCGGCTGCTCGATCAAGTGGCGGCTGTAGGGGCTCGCGTCGCCCCTCGCCCGAGCTGACGCTCGGTCCCGAACGAACCGCTACTCACCGCGGTCGGCGTCTGCCCGCATCCGACGCTCTCCTTGGGGCAAGCGAGCAGGTCTGGCGCTCGACACCCCCCGGAGCCGTGTGGCGGCGCGTGTTCGTGTCGCGAGCTATGGGCCCGTGACCGGGATGCCCGCGCCGCTGGACGTGCCCGAACCGGGCGGTGCGACGGCCGCGGGCGGACTCGCCAGAGGCTTGCCGGACGCTGAGATGCTCGGGACTCGACGGGTAGGTTTGGTCGAGGACCCGGTCGAGACTGACTTCTGGGCGGTTTGCGCGCCGTTCCCCCCAATTGAGCGGGGCGACCTGGTCGTGCCCGCCCGGCGCGATCGGGCGTGCGTGATGATCGCGGCCGCTCGGTGCGTGCGCACGATCGGGCGCGACTGGGCGATCCGCGACGCGGAGGGACGCGAAACGCCTGCCGCGTCGGCTCGCCTGACCGCTGCCGCGTGTGCCGCGCGGTCGATGCGTTGAGCAGCGGGCGGCGCGGGCGCCGTCCCACCGCAGCCGCCCACACAGCACAGCATCGCACTCAGCACGCCGGCGCATAGCAAGCGGTGACGCCCGGAAAGTGGGTGCCGATTCACGGCGGGGGCGCCGACCATGGCCCCCGCCATGATCCTCGCTAGTCCTCGAACCAAACGATGAACGGGTAGTCCATCGTCGCGCTCCCGTCCTGCTTCCACATGAAGGCGCCGGCCTGGTTGCCGACACCGCAGAAGCCTCCGACAACCTCACTGGTCCCCCCGAGCGCCACTGGGAACGACAGTCCTCCGGTGGTCGAGAGGCTCACCGTCACGCTCTTCGGCGTGAACGAGAGACCGTGGAAGCAGTACTGACCCGCTCCCGGATGGCTCACGTTCGCGCTCGTCACGTTCTTCGAACGGGCCGCATTCACCGAGCCGTCGGCGTTGACGAACGCGTACGCCACAGCGGTGCCGGCCGCTCCTGCGACACCGGCTGCACCCGTCTCGCCCTTGTCACCCTTCGCGCCAGCGGGTCCCACCGCCCCGGCGGGCCCGGCAGGGCCGGCAGGGCCGGGGCTGGACACGAGCTGACCCGGTTTAAAGTCGGTCAACAACAGCGAGCCGTCCTTGACCTTGTCCGACGTCACCGCATTGCTGGCGATCTTCGATGAGGTCACCGCCTTCGGCTTGATCTGTTTGGACCCGACGCTGTTCCTCGGCAACGTGGCCGCGGCATACGCGCCGCCTCCGAGAACGACGAATACCGCGATCGACGACATCACGTTCGCGTAAGACAAATGCCGGCGCAGCCTGCGCATCTAACCCCCTGGGGCTCGGACGGTGCCGGACCGGCTCGCGCACGCTAACCAGGCAGGCGGACAACACGAGCCCGGCGTCCACTTTGTCCCGCGTGAGCGCCCAGTTGCACCGCAAACGACGCTCGCGGCCACCTGCCTCTGCGATCACGCCGAGCAACGGCGGCTCGTAGCGCCCGCCGTGCCGGCGTCATGCCCCGTTGCGCTCCGCGAGCTCGCGCTTGAGGACCTTCCCCGTGGCGTTGCGCGGCAGCTCGTCGAGGAAGTGGATCTCGCGCGGCACCTTGTAGCGCGCGAGGTTGCGCTTGACGTAGTCCTTGA
>JAOPZW010000207.1 GCA_025963905.1 Solirubrobacterales bacterium
CCATAAGTCTGAAAAGGTGCCCCCAACTGACGCTCTACCTCAGGTCGAGGAATCGTCACTCATAGGTACAGATGGCGCCAGGGGAGGAGTGCGCCACTGAGCTGACCATCGACCCGTGGGCGCGTGAGAACGGCCTGCCGACGGGCCAGAAAGGATTCGCTCGTGGCACGTCTCTCCACACACTCTCAGGGTCAGGTACAGGTCGACGACCGCTACCTGATCGCGCTCGCGAAGCAGGGCGACCCGACGGCGTTCGATCGCCTCGTCCGCCGCTATTACGGCTTCGTCCGGCTCAAATCCTCGTCGTACTTCATCGCCGGCGGCGATGGCGACGACCTCATCCAGGAGGGCCTGGTCGGCCTCTACAAGGCCATCCGCGACTACCGCACGGACCGCGAGTCGAGCTTCCGCAACTTCGCCGAGCTCTGCATCACGCGCCAGATCATCACCGCGGTGAAGACGGCCACGCGCAACAAGCACACGCCGCTGAACCAGTACGTGTCCTTCTCCTCGACGCCGGCCAGCGCCACCGACGGCGAGCCGACGCTCGACGAGGTCATCCCCGGCCCGTCCGTCCACGATCCGGTCAACCAGGCCATCTCCTCCGAGGAGCTGCGGTCGCTCGTCTCGTGCCTGTCCACGGCCCTGTCCGAGCTCGAGTCGCGCGTGCTGGCGCTGTACCTCGACGGCCTCAGCTACGAGCTCATCGGCGAGCGGATCGGGTGCGACACCAAGACGGTCGACAACGCCCTGCAGCGCGTCAAGCGCAAGGTCGGGACCCACCTCGATTCCCGCAACGTCCTGCTGTAGACGCCCACCACCGCGCCGCCCCGGCCCTTGCCGCTTGGATAGGTTGCGCCCCCTGTGAGCACGCTCGCCATCATCATCGTCGTCGCGGTGCTGCTGCTGATCGCCCTGATCGCCGGCGGCATGTACGCGACGGGCCGGCGCACGCGGGAGCGCTCCGCCGGGCTGCACGCGCAGCTGGAGCAGGCGAACCGCGCTCTGGCTCTGGCGCACGCCCAGGACAAGGGCTGGGAACGCACAGGCCTCGAGCGCGCCGCGCGCGCCGCCTTCGCCGAGCGCTCACCGGTCGAGATCGAGGAGCTGCACCTCGTCCAGGTCGTCGATCGCCCCGGTACCGAGGAGGACCAGGCCGTCTTCCGCGTCGTGACCGAGCACGGCGCGGAGTACCTGCATCTCGACCGGCGCGGCGACTCGTGGGTCGGGCGCGAGAAGTAACGGCAGCGGTCGGCGATCCCGTGGCGGCGGCTTCCGAGCCGTGAGCCACCAGAACGACGACGAGCCCGGCGGGTTCGATGTGCCCCGGCGCGGCTTCCTGGCCGCCGGCGCCGGGGCGTTCCTGTGCACGATCGGCGGCCGGCGGGTGGAGCTCGCCGGCCCCGGCGACGCCGCCAAGGCCGACGCTGCCGCCGCTGCGGTCGCGCGGCCCCGGGCCAAAGCGGCGGCCGCCGCGCCCGGAGCCGGGCCGACCGAGCAGATGCGCTTCGAGACGCCCCAGCCCCAGCTCGGCGGCACGGCGCGCGAGTACTGGATCCAGGCGCGCTCGGTCCTGTGGGACATCGTCCCGTCGCGCCCGCGTCGCGACGAGTGGCACGGCAAGGCGCTGGCGGGCCCGAGCGTGTTTCGCGCGTTCGTCTTCCAGGAGATGACGGCGGGCTTCGCCGCTCCGAAGGGGCCCGCGCAGATGCCGGGGCCGACGCTCTTCGCGGAGGTGGGCGACACGCTCGTCGTGCACTTCCGCAACGGCCTCGAGGACCGCTACGACCAGGCGCTGACCATCCACCCTCACGGCGTGCGCTACAACCCGGAGTACGACGGCGTCTACCTGGGCGACTTCACCAGGTCCGGCGGCTTCATCGAGCCCGGCGAGGAGTTCACCTACACCTGGGAGGCGACGCCCGACTCGGTCGGCTCGTGGCCCTACCACGACCACGGGCCCAACCACACGCTGAATACGTTCCGCGGCCTGTTCGGCTCGATCGTCATCAGCGCGAAGGACGATCGGCCGCCCGACGTCCTGCACACGCTGTTCCTGCACGCCCTGCAGCCGCCCGTCACCGGGCTCGAGCGGCAGTTCCAGTGCATCAACGGGCGCGCCTACGCGGGGAACACGCCGACCCTGACCGCGAAGGTCGGCCAGGACGTCGCGCTGCACGTGTTCGGGATGGACAACAACTTCCATGACTTCCACGTCCACGGACACCGCTGGCAGGATCCGGGCGGCGCCTTCGTGGACACCCCTTCGGTGGGGCCCGACGAGACGGTCGTGGCGCGCTTCATCGAGGACAACCCGGGCCGCTGGCTGTACCACTGCCACGTCTTCACCCACCAGGACGGTGGCATGGCGGGCTGGTACCTGGTCGAGCCCTGATCCCAGCAGGAGGAGAGCGCGTCATCATGTCCCACCCCAGATCCATCGTCCTGGCGGCCGCCGCCGTCGTGGCGCTCGCTGTCCCGGCGACCGCCGCGGCGGCCTACCCGCCGCCCGCGAGTCCGCAGGCCCCCCAGACAGCACCCAAGGGCCCGTTCCGCACGCTGAAGGTGTGCAAGCGCGGCGCGGGCTGCCTGAGGACCATCCAGGCCGCCGTGAGGCAGGCCCATCCGGGCGACACCATCAAGGTCGCCGACGGCACGTACCGGGAGGGCGTCAGGATCGCCGGGGCGTCCAAGCGCTACCTCAAGCTCATCGGCAACCCGAAGGACGCGTCGAAGGTCATCCTCGAGGGCACGGGGCTGAAGGGCGCCGCTGCGCAGAACGGCGTCGTGATCAACGGCGCCGATCACGTCACGGTCGACGGCTTCCGGGCCCAGCACTACCAGGGCAACGGCTTCTTCGCCGTGAACCTGCGCGACTACAAGCTCACACACCTGCAGGCGTTCCTCACCGGCGTGTACGGCGTGTACGCGTTCAACAGCGTCGGCGGCGAGATGTCCCATTCCGAGGCAGCGTGGAACAACGACTCCGGCTTCTACATCGGCCAGACCAAGCAGCAGGCGAAGCCCGTGCGCTCGATCGTCACGGACGTCAGCGCCTACGGCAACGTCCTGGGCTTCTCGGGCACGAACATGCGCTACGTGACGATCACGAAGTCTCGCTTCTTCAACAACGGGCTGGGCATCGTGCCCAACGCGCTGGACTCGGAGAAGTACGCGCCGCCCGAGGACAACGTCATCACCGACAACGACATCTTCTGGAACAACTTCAACTACTTCGGCGCCGCGCCGTTCAAGCTGCGCAAGGGCGCCACCGGCGAGATCCCCTATCCGGTGGGGACGGGCATCCTCCTGTTCGGCGGGCGGCGCACCCGTGTCGAGGGCAACAGGGTCTACGGCAACTACCTCGTGGGCGTGGGCGCGATCCAGCAACTGCTGCTCAAGCAGTCCGATGCGAAGGACCTCGTCGGCAACCAGGTGCTCAACAACGCCTTCGGGCTCGGCGGCGCGGACAAGAACGGGCGCGACCTGTTCTACGACGGCACCGGGCAGAACAACTGCTTCGGCCCGAACAGCGGAGTCGACGTGACGGTGCCGGCCGACGGCAACACGCTCGTGCCGTGCCCGTTCGCCGGCGCCAACACGTTCGACGCGAACGCGCAGTCCGAGGCCGTCAACTGGGCCGCCGGCGATCCGACGCACGAGCAGTTCTGGGTGCGCAGCCCGCATGTCGCCAAGCCGGGCTACGCCCCGATCGAGCACTACGTGAAGGGCACGACGCCCGAGCGGCAGCCGGCCAAATGAAGGCGGCGAACCTCACGAGCATCGTCATCGCCGGCGCTACGGCACTCGCCGTGGCGCCGGCGCTGGCGGGCGTGCCGGCCACGGTCCTTCGACCCCAGCAGAAGACCGTCAAGGTCTACGACAACTACTACTCGCCCAAGACCCTCACGGTCAACCTGAACTCGACGGTCTCATGGAAGTGGCCCGCGGACACCGGCGACGTCCATGACGTCAAGCTCGTCTCCGGGCCCAAGGGCTACAAGCCGTTCCAGTCCGAGCCGGGCGCGGGCGGCTACGTCTTCAAGCGCAAGCTCACGAAGCCGGGGGTCTACAAGATCCTCTGCACGTTCCATGAGGCGGACGGCATGCGCCAGACGATCACGGTGCGCCACGGGTGACGGAGGGCTGTCGCCCTCGAGGGTGGTGGCGCGGCGCGGGCTGGGCGCGGGATGCACGGTAGGCGTGCATCTCTCGCCCAACGGCGCCGTCAGCCGCGCGGGAGCACGGCGAACGCGATGACCGCGTAGTGGGTGCCCGCCGCGGCGATGACCAGCACGTGGAAGATCTCGTGGTAGCCGAAGACCTTCGGCCACGGGTCGGGGCGCTCGCGTGCGTAGACCACGGCGCCCGCGGTGTAGAGCGCGCCGCCGAGCGCGAACGCGGCCACCGCCAGCCAGCCCAAGATGTCCCACAGGTCCGGCACGGTCACGATCGCCACCCAGCCGAGCGCGACGTACAGCGTCGCCGCGAGCCACTTCGGGGCGTCGATCCAGATGAGCTTCAGCCCGGCGCCCGCCAGGGCGCCGCCCCACACCACGCAGAGGATGGCCGTCGCCAGCGTGCCGTGGAGCACGAGCAGGGCGACAGGCGTATAGGAGGCCGCGATGAAGACGAAGATCATCGAGTGGTCCAGCCGGCGCATCCACCGGCGAGCCGCCGGCGACCACGATCCGCGGTGATACAGCGCGCTGACGCCGAACAGCCCGCAGACCG
>JAOPZW010000209.1 GCA_025963905.1 Solirubrobacterales bacterium
GCATCGGGGCACTCGCCTCGATCGCCACGACGAAGCTCGCGGCGATGATTTGGCGCCGCGCCTTCGGGGAAGAGCCGCCCGAGTGACCGAGGACCTGCACAGCCCGACCACGGCGGCCCCCGAGCCCGCGCCGGCCGGCGCTGCCATGCTCGCCGACGCGCCGATCGCGGTCCCACCCACCCACGCAGGCGCGCCCCCCGAACGGCCCGAGTTGCTCGTCGGCGCCGCCTTCGCCGGTGGCTTCGTGGCCGCGATGATCCTCAGGCGGTTCGGCCGATGACCGGCCACAGCCCCTACACCGCGCCGGGCGCGCACCGCGACGGCGACGAGCCGGCGATCATCGCGGCGATCACCGAGGTCTCCGAGCGTGCCCAGATACTCGTGCGCGAGGAGATCGAGCTCGCGAAGGCGGAGCTCACCGAGAAGATCTCCAAGCTCGTCAAGGGCGCGGTCGTCGGCATCGCCGCCGGCGTCTTCGTGATCATCGGCCTGCTCTTCCTGCTGCACGGCCTCGCCTGGCTGGCCTGGTTCGAGCTCTTCCCCAACGACCAGTTCTTCTGGGGCTTCTTCGTCGTCGCCGGCGTGCTGTTCCTGCTCGGCGCGCTCGCAGGCTTCCTCGCGGCCAGGTCGTTCAAGTCCGGGTCGCCGCCCACGCCCGAGATGGCGATCGGCGAGGCCAGGCTCATCCGCCACACCGTGACGTCGCCGCACCCGGAGACCACCGTGCCCGGCCATCCGGCCGCCACCACGAGCGAGCTCAGGACCTGATGGCCGCCCAGACCCGCAGCGCCGAAGAGATCCGCGCCTCCATCGAGGCCAACCGCGCCGAGCTCGCGCACTCGCTGGTGCGCCTGCGCAGCGAGGTCACCGAGCTCACCGACTGGCGCAGGCAGATCAGCACCCACCAGAAGCAGGTGCTGATCGGCGCGGCGGTCGCGGGCTTCGTGATCGGCGGCGGCATCGCCGCCGTCAGTGGCCTGTTCCGGCGCGGCAGGCGCTGAGGGACCGCGCACGCATGGCTGAGCTTCTGCTCTTCCACCAGCGCGTGCTCGGCTTCCTCGACAGGACGGTGGGATGACGATGACCGAGAGCCCGACCCTGTTCGTCTGCCACGGCGACGACAAGGGTCCGCGGTTCCACCCGTGTCGCCGCGTTCAGGAGGCGCTCCGCGCCGCGGGCATCCCGTACGACAAGGTGGTCGCCGCCCACGGGAGTCCGATCCCCTTTCTGCGCAAGGGCTCGCGCGACGAGCTGCGCGAGGCGACCGGAGCGACCAAGCTGCCGGTGCTCAGGCTCCCCGACGGGACGTTCATCGCCCACTCGCGGGCCATCCTGTCCTGGATCGGGGACCAGGGCTGACCCGCGGCCCGGCCCTCACGGGGCCGGGATCGACTGGCACGGCGCTCCGCCGCACGCGTCGACGACCATCCCGTCGGGCTTGAGGAACTCGGACTTCTGCGTGCGCGCCGCCGGCGTGGCCCGCGGGTCCTCGTGGGGATCGGCGCCGGAGCGGTTGGGCGTGTCGGTCAGCGGCGGCGCGCCGACCCGGGCGGGACCGCTGTCCCACACGACCATCGCCGACCCCGCGAAGGGATAGGACGTGATCGCCGGGATCCCCCAGAACGGGTGGTGCTGGGGCGAGCGGCCGGGGGCCAGGGCGGGCTGGTGCATCGAGGCGCCGATGGTGCGCGCCTCGACGTCGGCCTGGAACGTCGTGACCTGGTGGTCGCCGAAGGCGGTCTGCAGCAGCACCTCGTGGGCCGGCGTGCCGGGCAGCGGCGCGCGCGTCATGTGTGCGGCGACGCCGTCGGCCTCGCCGCGGTCCCACAGGATCTGCGCGATGTCGAGGACGAGCGGGCGCTCGAGCTGGTCGGGGTAGGCGGGGTAGACGATCTTCGAGTACGTGTCGAAGTCCGACGAGCGCGGCAGCAGCACGCCGTAGTTCATCCCCGGCACGCCGAGGACCGCCCGCGTGTAGTCGGGGGCAAAGGGCGTCAGCGCGCCGCCCATCACGCCGCCCTGGCTGTTGCCGTCGTAATACAGCCGCCCGGTGTCGATGAGCGGGCTGCCGCCCTGCTGGAAGGCAGGGTCGGACACGAGGCCGCCGGGATGGATCATCGCCCGCCCGAGGTAGAGGGCGTCGAGCATGCCCTGCTGGAGGCGGTCGGCGATGCTCGGCATGCCCGACAGGTCGCCGAGCACGCTGATCGCGTTCGGGATGTCCTCGCTGGACATCCCGATCCAGTTCGTGGCGCAGAAGACGAAGTCGTGCTCGTCGGCCATGAGGGCGACGTTGCCCGCGTTGACCTCGTTCGTCGAGCCCAGGAGCCCGTGACCGTAGAGCGCGACTCGTGCCGGCGCCGTGGCGCTCGCCGCGCGCGGGATGACGCAGACCAACGGTGCCGCGTAGGTGTTGCCCGGCAGCTGGGAGGGCAGGAAGTCGCCGGTCCTGGCGTAGTGGAAGCGGGAGCCGGGTGGGCAGCCCGGACGGTCGAGATAGCAGGGAACGGTGATCGTGCCGGTGACCCGGCGCGCGATGTGCGGGTTCTGCTCGGGCGTGAAGTCCTCGACCTGCGACACCGCGAAGGCGGGCGAGCGGCCCTCGACCTTGAGGTCGGCGAGGTTGCGGTCCCCGAGCTGGGCGAAGGCGTCGTTGCGGATGTGGAGCATGCGCCCGGTGAGCGACTGCTCGCTGGCGACGGTGAAGTCCCAGGCCAGGAACAACGAGCGGTCGCGCTTGACGTGGGCGCGCTTCAGCGACCGGAAGATGCGGTCGTAGCGCGCGCTATGGCGCCGGCCGTCGCGCAGCGCGGCGAACGCGCGCCCGGCGCGGATGGCGCTGCCGTCGGCGCGCCGCAGGTCGCGCAGCACCACGACGTAGCGCCGCCCCTCGGCGAGGTTCTTGGCCGGGTGGATCTCCAGGAGGCGGTCGCGCGCGTTCGCGGCGTTGACGTCGAGCTCGGCCCAGACCGGCCAGCGCTTGCCGGTGGCGGTGTCGAGCACGAGCACGGGCGCGTCGGTCCGCGAGAAGCGCGAGATGTCGCTGAGGCCGACGGGGTCCGTGCGCCGCATCGCCCCGGGCGTGTCCAGGCCCGGGACCTTCGCGAGGATGACCGAGCCGGGGCTGAAGCCGTCGAGCTTGGCGTAGGGGCGCGGGTCGATCGGCGTGCCCTTCGCGTTGCGCGGCATCTCGCTCGCGGCGAACTTCAGCCGGCGACCCGTGCCCGTCGCGGCGTCGGCGACGGTGAACGAGTCGTTGGGGAACGGCAGCAGGCAGGCGGCCGGGTCGATCGGGTCACAGCCCTTGCCGGCGGGGTTCGCGGTCGCGGCGGGGGCACCGGCCGGGACGGCGAGCAGGACGAAGGCGGTGGCTGTGGCGGCGAAGCAGCGCGGGAGGGTGGGGGACATCGGCCGCACGCTATATGCGAGCGCCGATGTCAGACCCGCTCGTCGAGGAGCGCGGGCGCGATGCCGCCGACCCCGAGGAGCCCCGGTCCGGCGTGCGTGCCGATCACCGGGCCGATCTGCGAGACGAACAGCGGCTCGGTGCCGAACATCTCGCGCCCGCGGTCGACGATCCGCCGAGCCTCGTCGGGGGCCTGGATGTGCTGGACCATCCACGCCGTCGCCCCGTCGGCCTGCCGCGCGCGCAGGTGGTCGATCAGCCGCTCGAAGGCCCGGGACGACGTGCGAACGCGCTCGATCGGGGTGACCTCGCCATCCACCGTGAGGATCGGCTTGATCTTCAGCGCGCCGCCGAGCCACGCCTGGGCGGTGCCGATGCGCCCGCCGCGGCGCAGGTACTCCAGCGTGTCGACCGCGAACCAGATCTTCGTCGCCTCGCTCGCCGCCTCGGCCCGGGCGACGACGGCGTCGATGCCGCCCCCGCCGCGCGTGGCCGCGGCCGCGGCGAGCACGACGGCCGCCATCCCGCCCGCCGTCGTGCCGGAGTCCACGACGGCCACGAGGCCGCCGCGCTGGGCGATCTCGGCGGCCGCCTGGCGCGCGGACTCGACGGTCCCCGAGATGCCGCCGGAGAGGTGGATCGACACGATCTCGTGACCGGCTGCCACGAGCGGCTCGTACACGGCGAGGAAGTCGCCGATCGACGGCTGGGAGGTGGTCGGGAGCTCGGCCGAGGAGCGCAGCTCGTCGTAGAACCCTTCGAAGTCGGGCATGTCGGCCTCGCGCTCCTGCCGACCGCCGAAGTTCACGTAGAGGCTGACCTCGAGGACGCCGAGCCCTTCGAGCATCCCCTTCGGCAGGTAATGGGTCGTGTCGGTGACGACCGCGACGGTGGGCATGGCGCTCACCCTAGATAATCGGTGTGATGGCAGCGACGCTCGTCACCGGCGCCACCGGCCTGGTCGGCTCCCACGTCGCCCGGCACCTCGTCCAGCGCGGCGACGACGTCCGGGTCACCGTCCGCCAGGGCTCGCTGCTGGACAACCTGCAGGGCCTCGGCGTCAGGGTCGTCTCCTGCGACGTGCTCGACCGCCGCGCGGTGCGCCGTGCGCTCCGCGGGGTCGACCGCGTGTTCCACATCGCCGGGATGACGTCGCTGCGCGCCGACGCCGACACGCTGTTCCGGATCAACGTCGAGGGCACGAGGATCGTGCTCGAGGAGGCCCTGCGCGCGGGCGTGGAGCGGGCGGTCTACACCTCGTCGGCGGCCGCCGTCGGGCCCGCGCGCCACGGGTCGACGGCCGACGAGTCCCAGGTGTTCCGGGCCGGCGGCCTCGGCCTGCCCTACGTCGACTCCAAGCACGAGGCCGAGTCGATCGCGCTGCGCGTCGCCGCCCAGGGGCTCGACCTCGTGATCGTGAGCCCCGCGCACGTCTTCGGCCGCGGCGACCTGTACCGCTCGTCGACGGAGCTCGTGCGCCGCTTCCTGCGCCGCGAGATCCCCGCCTACGTCGACGGGGCGCTCAACATCGTCGATGCCGACGACGTCGCCCGCGGCCACCTGCTCGCCGACGAGCGCGGCGCCACCGGCGAGCGCTACATCCTGGGGAACCGCAACTTCACGCTCGATCGCCTCTTCGCCGACCTCGGGCGGCTGTCGGGCGTCGAGCCGCCGGCGCTCAAGCTCCCGCTGCCGGCCGCGCTGACGCTCGCCCGCACGCTGGAGGCGCTGCCGGGCAGGGCGCCGATCACCACCGGGGAGGTGCGCGCGGCGTCGCTGTGGTGGGCGTTCCGCTCGACCAAGGCCAAGCGCGAGCTCGGCTGGAACCCGTCCCACCACGAGGACA
>JAOPZW010000227.1 GCA_025963905.1 Solirubrobacterales bacterium
CCCCGTCGAGCACAGCCCCGTGAAGCGCGAAGACCCCTCGGGGTCATCCCAGCGCGGCGACGCGCTGGCTCTCGCAACCTGAAACCGGGCGGGACTCCGCCCAAAAGCGAGAGGGGGGCGCTCCGCAAGTTCCGGGCGTTCACGTCGTTTCAACACGCATGCGCGCGCGACTGTCCCTCGCCGCCGCCATCGCAGCGCTCGCCTTCCCGGCGAGCGCCGCCGCGGCCGGCCCCACACCCTTCGGCAAGCTGAGCTGCGTCGCGCAGGAGGGGGTCCGCTACTGCCCGGGCTCGGTCGCGACCCGCGTGCCGACCTTCGACGGCGTCCCGCTCGACGTGAACGTCGCGCTGCCCGCCGACCAGAGCACGAACCTCCCGCTCGCGGTCCTCAGCCACGGCTACGGCGGGCACAAGCTCGGCTTCGCCGACATGAAGCCGTTCGCCCAGCGCGGCTACGCCGTGCTGACGATCAGCGCGCGCGGCTTCGGCGACTCGTGCGGGTCACCTTCCTCGCGCGTGGCCGATCCCGTGGGCTGCGCCAAGGGCTGGATCCACCTCGACGACACGCGCTACGAGGTCCGCGACGTGCAGACGCTGGCCGGCATCCTCGCCGACGAGGGAATCGCCGATCCGCAGCGCGTCGGCGCCTTCGGCGGCTCCTACGGCGGCGGCGTCTCGCTCGCCCTGGCGGCGCTCAAGGACCGGATCATGCTCCCCGACGGCTCCTACGCGCCGTGGACGAGCCCCGGCGGGAAGCCGATGCGCCTCGCCGGCGCGGCGCCGTACATCCCATGGTCCAACCTCGTCTCGGCGCTGATGCCCAACGGGCACGCGCTGGACTACACCGTCGTCGACCCGCAGACCGACCTGCAGCCCACCGGCGTCGACAAGCAGTCCTTCGTCGCGGGCCTGTTCGCCTCGGGCGAGGCGTCGGGCTACTACGCGCCCCCGGGCGTGGATCCCGGGGCGGACCTGACCACGTGGTTCGCGCGGGTGAACGCCGGCGAGCCCTATGACGGCGACCCCGCGGTCGATGCCATCAAGGACGAGCTCTACCGCCACCACTCCGCCTACGCGATCGACGACTCCGAGGCGCCCGCGCCGACCTTCATCGCCAACGGCTGGACCGACGACCTGTTCCCCGTCGACGAGGCGCTGCGGTTCTACAACCGCACGCGCGCCCGCCATCCGGGCACGCCGATCGCCCTGATGGCGCTGGACTTCGGCCACCAGCGCGGCCAGAACAAGGCCGCCGACACCGCCCGCTTCATGCAGCACGTCTATGACTGGTTCGACCGCTACGTCAAGGGCGACCCCCGCGTGGCGACCCTGCAGGGCGTCGAGGCGCTGACGGAGACGTGTCCTGCCGGCGCGCCCTCCGGCGGGCCGTTCGACGCCTCCAGCTGGGTCGCCCTGCATCCGGGCGAGGTGCGCGGGCGCTTCGCCACGCCGCAGACCGTCGTCTCGGCGGGCGGCGATCCGAGCATCTCGCGGGCCGTGGACCCGATCGCCGGCGACGGCGCCTGCGCGCAGACCGCCTCGGCCGACGAGGCGGGGACGGCCAACTTCCGCCTGCCGGCCGCGACCGGCACGGGCTACACGCTGCTGGGCTCGCCTACGGTCGTCGCCAACCTGACGACGGTGGGGGCGTTCCCCGAGCTGGCCACGCGGCTGTGGGACGTCGCGCCCGACGGGCAGCAGACGCTCGTCGCGCGCGGCACCTACCGCCCGGTGCTGGATGGGCGCCAGGTCTTCCAGCTGCACCCGGGCGGCTGGCAGTTCGCCGCGGGCCACGTCGCCAAGCTGCAGCTCCTCGGCCGCGACGTGCCATACGCGCGCGCGTCGAACGGGACGTTCACCATCACGGTGAGCGACCTCGAGCTGCGCCTGCCGGTGCACGACCGCCCGTCCAAGCGCGGGCAGGTGCTCGCGCCGGCCGCGCCGGTGCTGCCGGCGGGCTCCCAGCCGGCGCCGGGCGTGCGCACGAAGAAGGCCGCGCGCCGGCGCTAGGCCGCGCCTTTACCGGGTCTTTGCCGGCCGGCAGGCACGATTCGGGACGATGCCCCATCTGTCCGAGCTCCACGGGGCGGCCACGGCGCAGGGGATGCGCGGCCCCAGCCTCGCCGGTGGCGCCGATCTCGCGCGGTTCCGCCGCAAGCACACCCACGGGCTCTTCCCCCCGAAGGTCGTCACCGATCGCGATTTCGCGGCCATCGACGCGTGGCTTCGGACGCTGCCCGCGGAGGCCGGCTGACATGCCGCCTTCCGCTGCATCGCGTGACCGCGCCCTGCGCCGGGTGCGCCTCGCGGCGTGGGGCGTCGGCGTGGGCGCGGCCGCGCTCACGGGCGGGCTCTCGGTCGTGGCGGCACATGCGTTCAAGGGCCACGACGGCAAGACGCGGCTGACGGCGGCCGTCGCGCGGACCGCGCGCGCCGGGGCGCGCGTGAAGGTCCCGCCGCCCGAGAACATCCCCGCGATCGCCGGCCAGCCGGCGCCGCTGCAGCCGCCGCCCCAGCCCCTCGCCGCGGCCGTCCCGCAGGAGCAGGCGCCCGCGCCGCCGGTGTCGGGAGGATCGTGAGCGACCTCGCGGTGGCCGAGTGGGCCGCCCTGGGGACGACGGCGCGCCTCCAGGTCACCGAGCCGGGCGCGCTCGAACCGGCCCGGGCCGCGGTGGTGGCCGAGCTGGCGGCGATCGACGAGGCGTGCAGCCGCTTCCGCGAGGACTCCGAGCTGAGCCGCCTGAACCGCCGGGGCGGACGCTCGACGGCGGTTGGCCCGCTGCTGGCGGAGGCCATCGCGGTGGCCCTGCGGGCCGCTGCCCTGACGGACGGCGCGGTCGATCCCACCGTCGGGGAAGCCCTGGTGCTGGCGGGGTACGACCGGGACTTCGGGGTGCTCGCGCCCGCGCCCGCGACGGAGCCGCTGAGGGCGGTCCGCGTGCCCGGCTGGCGCGCCGTCGCGGTCGATCCGCGCGGCGGCCGCGTCCGGCTCCCCGCCGGGGTTCGCGTCGACCTCGGGGCGACCGCCAAGGCCCTCGCCGCCGATCGCGCC
>JAOPZW010000504.1 GCA_025963905.1 Solirubrobacterales bacterium
AGCTGTCGCGCGTGACGGCCGCCCAGGCGAAGCTCTGGCTGCAGAAGTGGCGCTGGTACGAGCGCAACTCGCTGCCGTGGAACCGTGCGCGCATCCATTGGGAGTTCGCCCGCCGCGAGGCGTTCGTGCGCTGGCCCGTGCACGGCAACGTCCTGGAGGCCCTGCGCGAGGGGCGGCTGGAGATCGGGCGGCACACGCTCCTGGAGCCGGGCGTCTGGATCACCGCTCCACACCGGGCGCGCGTGCGGATCGGCGAGGGGACCTTCCTCAACCTCGGCGTCATGGTGGCCGCCGTGGACCTGGTGGAGATCGGCAGCCACTGCATGCTGGCGAACGGCTGCCTCGTCACCGACGGCAACCACCGCTTCGACGATCCGAACCGGCCGATCACCTGGCAGGGGTTCACGACGAAGGGGCCGACGCGGATCGGCGACAACGTCTGGTGCGGCGCCAACGTGGTCGTCACCAGCGGCGTCACGATCGGCGATCACTGCGTCATCGGCGCCAACAGCGTCGTGACGACCGACATCCCGCCCGGCTCGATCGCAGCGGGCGCGCCGGCGAAGGTGATCCGCGCGATCGAGTTCGCGAGTCCGGACCTCGACCAGGCGCCGACGGCCGCGGGCTGAGGCCCAGGCGCTACTTCTGCACGATCATGGCGATGCCGAACACCACGGCGGCGGCGAAGGCGACGAGGGCGAGGACCGACAGGCCGAGGTAGAGCGCGGCTGCCGCGCCGCGCCCGGCCTGGCGCATGTCGGTCACCCGCGCGACTCCGAGGATCGCGACGGCGAAGACGCCGCAGAAGGCGATCCCCGCCAGGCCGGCGGCCCAGACGAGCTCGAACAGCTTCCCCGTGTCGATCGCGCCGATCATGCTCCGGCGGTGAGGGCGGGCCCGCGATTCAGGCGCCGGCCGAAGATGGCGAGCAAGAGGCCGAAGAAGGACACCGCGACGACGAGCGGCCCGAGCGCGCCGTTGCCGAAGATCTCGGTGATCCCGTACACGATGCCCCCGATGATCGCGGCGGCCGGAAGGGTGAGCACCCAGGCCACCGCGATGTTGCCCGCCAGGCCCCAGCGCACCGCCGAGACGCGCTTGGCGGCGCCCGCGCCCATGATGGCGCCGGAAATCACGTGGGTCGTCGAGAGCGGGTAGCCGAGGTGCGAGGCGGTGAGCACGACCGCGGCGCCCGCCCCCTGCGCCGAGAAGCCCTGCGCGGGATCCATCTTGATGATGCGGTTGCCCATCGTGCGGATGATGCGCCAGCCGCCCGAGTACGTCCCGAGCGCGATCGCCCCCGCGGAGGAGACGATCACCCACGTCGGGACGTCGAAGCGGTCGGGCGAAAGGTTGCCGTGGGCGATCAGCGCGAGGGTGATGATGCCCATGGTCTTCTGGGCGTCGTTCGTGCCGTGCGCGAGCGAGAAGAGGCTGCCGCTGACGATCTGGCCCAGGCGGTAGCCGCGGTTGACGGGCCCGGGCCGGATGCGCCCCACGATCCGGTAGGCGGCGACGATCGCGATGCCCGCGACCAGGAACGCGAGCACCGGCGCCACGAGG
The DNA here is from genome assembly GCA_025963905.1 of Solirubrobacterales bacterium. Taxonomy (GTDB): domain Bacteria; phylum Actinomycetota; class Thermoleophilia; order Solirubrobacterales; family Solirubrobacteraceae; genus JAOPZW01. Next base: position 1,564 of record JAOPZW010000504.1, read on the forward strand.
CCGGGGACGATCACCTTCTCGATCAGCCCGTTGCCGTTGACGGCACCCGTGCCGCTGGCCACGAACGCCGCGCCGACCAGCCCGCCGATCAGCGCGTGCGACGAGCTGGACGGCAGGCCGAAGTACCACGTGGCGAGGTTCCACGCGATCGCGCCGATGAGCCCGGCGAAGACGACGGTCGTGGTCGCCGCCGACGCGTCGACGATGCCCTTGCCGACGGTCGCCGCCACCTTCAGCGAGATGAACGCGCCGGCGAAGTTCAGGACCGAGGCGATGAGCACGGCGTTGCGCGGTGACAGCGCGCGCGTGGACACCGACGTCGCGATCGCGTTGGCCGTGTCGTGGAAGCCGTTGGTGAAGTCGAACGCCAGCGCCGTCGCGACGACGATGACGAGGATGAGGTCGCCGTCCACGGACTAGGAGTTCTTGATGACGATGCCTTCGAGCGTGTTCGCCACGTGCTCGCAAGCGTCGATCGCCTCTTCCAGGCGCTCGAAGATGTCCTTCCAGCGGATCACGACCATTGGGTCGATGCCGTTGTCGAACAGCGACGCGACGGCGTCGCGGCTGACGCGGTCGCCCTCGTTCTCGAGGCGGTTGACCTCCACGGTGAAGTGCGACATGTCCTGGAACGAGCGCAGCCGCGGCATCGCCTCGGAGATCTGGCGCGTGGCCTGCAGCAGGATGTGCGCCAGGCGCTGGGACTGGGCCATCGGCGCCTCGATCTTGTAGAGGCCGAGGTAGTCGGCCACCTCGTCGATGAGGTCGGCGACGTCGTCGAGGTTGGAGGCCAGCACGAGGATGTCCTCGCGGTCGATCGGCGTCACGAACGTCGAGTTCAGGCGCTGATGGATGTCATGCGTGATCCGATCGCCCTCCTGCTCGCAGATCACGATGTCCCGCGCGAGGTCGGACTGCTCCGGGAAGTGGGCCAGCATCTGGTCCAGGAGGTCCGCGCCGCGCACGACGTTGGCGGCGGCCTCCTCGAACAGGTCGAAGAACTCGCGGTCCTTGGAGGCGAACAGCTGCGACAGGCGTGCCATGGCGGGGCGAGTGTAGTGTTAACGCGACGTGAAAGCGCTCAGGCGCGAGCGGGCCTGGGCGCGCTGCGTCTACGCCCCGTTTTCCAGCGCCGCGCGGAACTCCGACAGCTCGGCCGCGTCGATCGAGTAGCCGTGCTCGGGGGCCGGGTAGTGCCGGCCGCGCACGTCCGCCGCGAAGGCCGTGATGCCGGCGTCCATCTCCTTCTGCAGGTCGGCGTAGCGCTTGACGAACCTCGCGCCGAGGCCCTCGCGGATGCCGAGCAGGTCGTGGAAGACAAGCACCTGGCCGTCGGTCGCCGGCCCCGCCCCGATGCCGATGACGGGGATCTCGAGGTGCGCCATGAGCTCCTCGGCGACGGCCGAGGGGATCGCCTCGAAGACGATCGAGAAGCAGCCGGCGTCCTGCAGCGCGATCGCGCCGCGCGCGATGCGCTCGGCTGCGCCCGCGTTGCGACCCTGCGCGCGGTAGCCGCCCAGCGCGGTCGAGGTCTGCGGCGTCAGGCCGACGTGGCCCATGACCGGGATCCCGGCGTTGACGATCGCCCGGGCGCGCGCGACCGAGGTCTCGCCGCCGCCCTCGAGCTTGACGGCATCGCAGCCGGCCTCCTTGACGAAGCGCATCGCCGTCTGGATGGCCTGCGCGTCGGACACCTCGTAGGAGCCGAACGGCAGGTCGCCGACGAGGAACGGCGTGCGCAGCCCGCGCCGCGTCGCCTTGGCGAGCATGAGCAGCTCGTCGAGCTCCACGGGCACCGTCGACGGGTGCCCCAGGACGGTCATCGCCCCCGAGTCGCCAACCAGGACGAGGTCGACGCCGGCGGCCTCCGCCGCGCGCGCGCTGGGGTAGTCGTACGCGGTGACCATGACGATGGGCTGGCCGAGGCGCTTCATCTCGGCGAGCCGCGGCAGCGTCATCGGCAGGCGCGACGCGTCGGCGGGAACACGGACATTCGGAACGGTGGACATGACGGCTCCTTGTCTGCCGGTGGTTGGCGCGCTCACGAGAGGAGCGTCGCCACCTCGGCGTCGACGTCGATGATCTCGTTGGTGGACCGCTTCACGTGGACGACCCG
>JAOPZW010000010.1 GCA_025963905.1 Solirubrobacterales bacterium
CACCCGCTCGAGCAGGTCGCTGAGCATCCGGGCCGTCGCGCCCCAGATCAGGTGGTCGCCGACGACGTAGACGTCGGTGCGGAACGGCACGCCGCGGCGCAGCATCCGCTGGCGCCCGTAGCCGGCGCGCAGCTCGGACAGCGAGAACTCGAGCACGGTCTCGACCTCGGCGACCGACGGCGTCCAGAGATGGCCCGGCTCGATGAGGCCCACGAACGGGTAGACGGCGTAGTTGGTCGCGATCGTCGGCGTCGGCTGCAGCGCGCCCACGAGCTCGACGGCGCTGGGGGGCAGCCCGATCTCCTCGTGGGCCTCGCGCAGCGCGGTGAGCCGCAGGTCGGTCTCGTCGTCGTCCTGGCGCCCGCCGGGGAACGAGATCTCGCCCGCGTGACGGCGCAGCTCGCCGCGGCGCTTGGTGACCACCGCGTGCAGGTCGCCGTCGCGCAGGTACAGCGGTACGAGCACCGCGGCGTCGATGCGCCCGTGGACATCCAGCCCCGCGGCCTCGGCGGGATCCAGGAGGACCGCGCGCAGCCGGCGCGCGACCTCAGTGCGCGAGCGAGACCCGCTCGACACGCTCGTCGAACATGACCTCGCCGTCGAGCGTGCGGTGGACCGGGCACTTCGCCGCGATGATGCGCAGTCGCTCCACCTGCTCGGGGCTCAGGTCCTCAGGCAGGCGCAGGACGAGGTTGAAGCGGGTGGGGCAGCCGCGGTCGGCCGGGGTGTAGTCGCAGGCCACCTCGACGCCGCCGATGTCCCAGCCCTTGCGCTGGGCGTACATCTCCATGGTCACCGCCGTACAGGACGCGAGGCTCGCCGCCAGGAGCTCCTGAGGGCTGGGGCCGGTGTCGCTGCCGCCGGTCTCCGTGGGCTCGTCAACGCCCATCTCGTGGCCGCGCACCTTCACGACGTGGCGGAACTGGTTTTCACGGGTTGCGGTGGCCTTCACAGCTTCCTCTTCTCTGGGTCACGAATGGCACCTCCGTTATACCAATGGGTTGAAGAGGAGCCCGGTCGGAACCTTCGGGAAGAAGTACGTCGACTTGGGTGGCATGTTGACACCGGCGGCTGCGATCTCCTGCACCTGGGAGACCGGGCTCGAGCGCAGGAAGAAGGCCGCGTCGTACTCCCCGCTGCGCACGAGCCCGAGCGCCTCCTCGTCCGTGCGCGAGTAGCCGAGGCCGTGGAGGTGGGAGATGTCGTCCTCGCTCAGCCCCACGGGGCCCTGCAGCACGAGCTTCTCGAGGACGGCGGTGTCGAGGCGGCGGTAGGGCTCGGGCGTCTCGGCGAGCGCGCGGTCGGCGATGGCCTGGTCCTTGAGCGTGAGGCGGTAGGGCTGGAGGAAATGGGCGTCGATGTAGCCCATGGTCAGCGGACCGGCGCCGTCGGGAGGTCGGAGCTCGGACTCGTCGACCGGCTCGATGTCGAAGAGCTCCTCGAGCGTGGCGCCCAGCGCCTCCTGTCGAGCGGGGTCCTTGAAGTCCTTGAGCAGGCGATGCGTGGGGAACACCGTGAGGCCCTCGTCCTGGAGCGCGACGAGGCACATCAGGACATAGCGGTGATCGCCCTCGCCCCCGACCTCGTCGGCGTAGACGCGCGCCGTCTCGTAGCGGTGATGGCCGTCGGCGATCAGCAGCTCGGCGTCGGCGAGCGTTGCACGGACGGCGGCGATCGCCTGCGGATCGGCGACGCGCCAGAGGCGGTTCGTCGTGCCGTCCTCGTCGGTCACCTCGCCGAACGCGGGCGCTGCCAGCGCGGGCTCGAGCGCGCCCCAGGCGGCGCCGCCGGGGTCCGAGTACAGCGAGAAGATGGGGGAGAGGTTCGTGCGCGTCGCGCGCGTGAGGCGCAGGCGATCCTCCTTGGGTCCCGGGTGCGTGCGCTCGTGCGGGCGGATGCGCCCGGCGCCGTAGTCCTCGACGCGGACCCGGGCGAAGATGCCGCGGCGCGTGAGGCGGCGACCGCCGGGGGCGTCGTACTCCTGCGTGAGCGCCCACAGCGCAGGCTCGTCGTCGCGCACGACGGCTCCCTCCGCGCGCCAGCGGTCCAGCAGCTTCGCGGCGTGCTCGTAGGGATCGCCGCCGTCCTCCTCCCCGGGGAGGTCGACGTGCACGACGTTGTAGGGCGAGCGCGCCGCGAGCGCAGCGCGTTGCTCGGGGTCGATCACGTCGTAGGGCGGCGCCGCGACCCGGTCGAGGCCTCCGGTGACCGACGGGTCGTAGTGGAGGGCGCGCAGGGGCTCGACATCGGCCATGGGCGGCGACCCTAGAGGATCGCTTCGCGTCAGCGCAGGTTGCCGCCGGCGACCGAAGCGCGGGCGAGCGGAGGCGGGAGGATCAGACGCGGACGCGTCCGCCGAACTCCGTGGCGTAGGTCGCGGCCTGCTCGCCGGGGCCCAGCTTGGCGGGCGCGCCGGCGACGACGCCGATGCCGATCTCGCGGAAGTGGCGGTCCAGGATGTTGGCGCGGTGGGGCGGCGAGGCCATCCACGCGGCGACCATGTTGGCGGGCGTCGCCTCGACGCCCGAGCCCCATCCGATGTTCTCGCCGGCCGACCAGGAGATCGAGTGGCGCGTGTAGCCGCTGGAGGCGATGCGGGTGCCCAGCGTGGAGCCGCCGGGCGAGACGTGGTCGAAGAACCCCTGGGTGACCATCAGGCCCGCGTAGCGGGTGGCGATGGAGCGCAGCGTGGGCTGGGAGCGCAGCTCCGGCAGGCCGCGCGCCATGCGCTCGTTGTTGAGCAGGCACAGGGTGGCGGAGTGGGCGAGGCCCGCCGTGGCCGGGGTGGGGATGACGTCGGCGCCCGCGCACGGCTGGGCCTGGGCGGCGACCGGAATGGCGAGGGCGGCGGTCAGGACCGCGGCAGCGAACAGCGACGCGCGACGAGCGAGCATGGCGGGAACCTCGCGAGGGGGTTGGGGAGCTTCGAGGGGGGGAGAGGAGGGCGGCGCGCGCCTCCGGACTCACGGTGGGAATCGGCGTCGTCCGGCGTTCTTGTAGAGCGCTCTGGACGTCTGTTCTAGGGCGAATCGGCAGGCGGTCTTATGACGCCGCCGAACGGTCGAGCCACGCCTGGGCCCACGGCCGGTCACGCAGTCCGTACATTCCAACGTGCACGGGGCGTAGCTCAGCCTGGTTAGAGCGCCGCGTTTGGGGCGCGGAGGTCGCCGGTTCGAATCCGGCCGCCCCGATCACATCGGTAGGAGCGCGCCCCGAGCGCCTGTTCCCGGTTCCCGAAACCGAAGGGCCCGCTTTGTTGCGTCGTCTCCTGTTCGCCCTGTCGGCTGTAGCGTCGACGCTCGCGTTCGTCCCTGCCGCCCACGCCGCCGAGCCGAGACTCACCGTCTCCAAGGCCAAGCTCGACGCGGCGCTGAAGTGCACCGAGGGCGTGACCGACGCCAAGCGGACCCCGATCATGCTGGTGACAGGCACAGGAGCCAGCGGCGACGAGGCCTACGCCATCGGCAAGCCGGCGTTCGACAGCTACGGCGCGCCGGTGTGCTGGGTCAACTTCCCCGACAACACCACCGCCGACGTCCAGGTCTCCGTTCAGTACCTGGTCTCCGGCCTGCGGACGATGTCTCGCCGCGCCGGCCGGCCGGTCGCCGTCTTCGGGATCAGCCAGGGAGGCCTGCTGCCGCGCATCGCTCTGACGTACTGGCCGAGCCTGCGCGCGAAGGTCTCGGACGTGATCGCGGCCGCCGGCACCCAGCACGGCACCACCGTCGCCGACTGTCGCGCCAAGAAGCTCTCGTGCACCCCGGCCGCGTTTCAACAGGCCGCCGGTTCGCAGTTCCTCAAGGCTCTCAACAACGGCCGCCGCGACGAGACCCCCGGCCCCACCTCGTGGACCACCGTCCGATCGTCCACCGACGCCACGGTCAAGCCCACGACCGGCCCCCACCCGACATCGGCGCTCAAGGGCGCGAGCAACGTCCTCATCCAGTCGGTGTGCCCCGGGCGGAACGTCACCCACATCGGCACGGCGCTGGACTCCGTGACGTTCGCAGTGATCGACGACGCTCTCACGCACGCGGGCCCGGCGAAGGTCTCACGCCTGCCCGCGGACGTCTGCAACCACCCCTACGCCCCCGGACTCGACGCGACCAGCACGGCGAACCTGATCACCGCCGCCGAGTCGCTCACCGCCGGGCGCGCGGACAGCGAGCCCAAGGTCCGGCGCGAGCCGCCGGTCCAGTCCTGGGCCAGGCGGTAGACCCGGAGCCTCTCAGGCGCGGAGACGCGAGGCAACTGCCTCGGCGCTGCGACGCCTAGGATGCGACGATGGCCGGCGACTTCGACCTGCTCGCCTCGTCGTTGCGCGCCGACGCACGTGACCTGGATGCGTTCTTCGACGTGTTGGTGAACAAGCTGGGCGAGGTCCTTCCGGGCCAAGTCGACGTCGAGCGCGGAGGGCTGCTCGGACGGTCGCGGCCCAAGCGGGTGACGATCACGCTCGGCGACCGCCGCTATGAGGCCGAGCGAGAGCGGCGGGAGGTCTTGTGCCGTCGGCGCACGGTCGTCCGGGGGATCGCGTTGAAGAGCGAGAACCTCGAGCTGGGCGCCTGGATCGACGAGCTCAGCGTCGACCTGGTGGACGCGGCCGCGCGCAGCGAGCAGGCGCGCGTCGCGCTCGAGGAACTGTTGCGGCGATGACCGGCGAGGCGCGGACGGGCTTCAGCTCTGCGCTGGGCGTCGGTGAGGCGCTGACCGTCCAAGGGGCCGGGCTGCGACCGATCTGTCAGGTGATGGGCACGTCCTATTACAAGATCGGCTGGCAGAACCTGCCGTGGTCGGGCAGCCGGGCGGGCTGGTTCGGGCAGGACGGCGCGGGGGAGACCCAGGAGCTCAGCACGCAGTCGGACGCGTGGAACGAGGCGCGACGCCTGGCGGTCGACCGGCTCCGGGAGGAGGCGGTCGCTGCGGGCGCGGATGCCGTCGTCGGCGTGCGCCTGCGGCGAACCCTCCGCGACTGGGCCACCGACCTGGTGGAGTTCGTCGCCGTCGGCACGGCGGTGCGTTCGGAGCGCCTGGACCTCGGTCCCGAGCCGCTGCTCTGCAACCTCTCGGGGCACGACGTCGCGAAGCTGATCGGCCATGGCTTCTGGCCCGTCGGGATCGTCGGAGGCTCGACCGTCGCCTACGTGGTCACCGGCTGGCGCCAGCAACGGCGCGCCGGCGGCCTGCTGGGAGGGATGCGCAACCAGGAGCTGCCCGACTACACGCAGGGCGTCTATGACGCGCGGGCCCTGGCGATGGAGCGCCTGACGCGCGGAGCGCATGAGCTGCACGCCCATGGTGTCGTCGGCGTTGAGCTGGACCGCTCCATGCGGGACTACGACCGCGAGGTCAACAACGTGACCTACCGCGATCTCATCATCACGATGCACATCCTCGGGACGGCGATCATCGAAGTCCAGGACCCACCGCCGCCTCCCGAGAAGTTCATCGCCTTGCCCATGAGTTGAAGGAGCCCGATGGCCGACGACGAGCAGCATGCAGACGCGTACGACTCGACCAGCACGGCCGGGATCCCCGAGCACGGCCGCCAGCGCCTGCAGCGCATGCGCGAGCGCAGCCTGTTCACGAGCGACCTCTCGGTCAACGAGTT
>JAOPZW010000035.1 GCA_025963905.1 Solirubrobacterales bacterium
CGGGTCAAGATGGGCAACAAGCTCGGCAAGCTCGCCGGCCGCGAAGCCGGCGAGGGAACCGTCCAGTCCTACATCCACGCCAACGGCAAGGTCGGCGTGCTCGTCGAGGTCGACTGCAACACCGACTTCGTCGCACGCAACGAGGACTTCATCGCGTTCGCCAAGGACGTCGCGCTGCACATCGCGGCCTCGCCGGCCACGAAGTGGGTCTCCGAGGACGACGTCCCTCAGGAGGCCAAGGACGCCGAGCTGCGCGTGTTCGAGCAGCAGGCCGCCGACAAGCCCGAGAACGTGCGGGGCAAGATCGCCGAGGGCAAGCTGCGCAAGTGGCTCGAGGAGGTCGTGCTGCTCAACCAGGAGCACGTCCACGGCGAGAAGCACGACAGCCGCACCATCGAGCAGATCCGCGCCGACCTCTCGAGCAAGACCGGCGAGAACGTCGTCGTGCGCCGGTTCACGCGCTTCGCCGTCGGCGAGTAGGCTTCCCGGCCGCGTGCCGCAGCCGGTCTTCCGTCGGATACTCCTGAAGCTCTCCGGCGAGTCCCTCATGGGCTCGCTGGAGTTCGGCACCGATCCCGAACGGCTGCGCGCCGTCGCCGCGCAGGTCAAGCACGTGCACGATCGCGGCGTCGAGGTTGCGATCGTCCTCGGCGCCGGCAACATCTACCGCGGGATGGCGGGGGCGGCGGCAGGCATGGATCGCGCGACCGCCGACTACATGGGGATGCTCGCGATCGTGCTCAACGCGCTGGCCCTGCAGGACGCGCTGGAGAAGCAGGGGGTCAACACGCGCGTCCAGTCCGCGATCCACGTGCAGGAGGTCGCCGAGCCCTACATCCGCCGGCGCGCCATGCGCCACCTCGAGAAGGGGCGCGTCGTCATCTTCGCCGCCGGCACGGGCAACCCGTTCTTCACCTCGGACACCGCCGCCGCGCTGCGGGCCATCGAGGTGCACTGCGAGGCGCTGCTGATGGCCAAGAACGGCGTCGAGGGGGTCTACACCGCGGACCCGCGCGAGGACCCGGACGCCGAGTTCATCGCCGAGATCACGCACATGGACGCGCTGCAGCGCCAGCTGAAGGTCATGGACCTCACCGCGCTGACGCTCTGCATGGAGAACGACCTGCCGATCTACGTCTTTAACATGGATGACGAGCGCAACATCGACCGGATAGTCTGCGGCGAGCGCGTGGGCACCCTGGTGACGACATGAGCGAGCTGACCGACGAGCTGATCGCCGATGCGCGCGAGCGCATGGGGAAGTCCGTCGAGTCGACGAACGGCGAGTTCGGATCCGTGCGGACCGGCCGGGCGTCGCCTGCGCTCCTGGACCGCATCGTGGTCGACTACTACGGCGCCCCGACGCCGCTCAACCAGCTGGCGACGATCAACGCGCCGGAGGCCCGGCTGCTCAGCGTCCAGCCCTATGACGCCTCGTCGATCAAGGCGATCGAGAAGTCCATCATGGAGTCCGACATCGGGCTGACGCCGAACAACGACGGCAAGCTCATCCGCCTGTCGATCCCCGAGCTCAACGAGGAGCGCCGGCGCGAGCTGGTCAAGGTCGTCCGGCACATCGCCGAGGAGGGGCGCGTCGCGATCCGCAACGTGCGCCGCGACGTCATGCACGACCTGCGCGAGCTGCGCGACGCCGGCGAGATCGGCGCCGACGACGAGCACCGCGCCGAGGGCGAGCTCCAGAAGCTCACCGACTCGAGGATCGCGGAGCTCGACAACCTGCTCAGGGGCAAGGAAGCAGAGATCCTCGAGGTCTGATGGAGGACGGCCGCGCGGCGCGGTACGTCGCCATCATCACCGACGGCAACGGCCGCTGGGCCCGGCAGCGCGGACTCCCGGTCGTCGAGGGCCACAACGCCGGCGCGGACACCGTCAAGGCACGCCTGCGCGATGCCGCCGAGTTCGGCATCCGAGAGCTGACGGTCTACTCCTTCTCGACCGAGAACTGGTCGCGCCCCGCCGAGGAGGTCACCGCGCTCATGCGCATGTTCTCCGAGCGCATCCGGCGCGAGACCCCGGAGCTCGAGGCAGAGGGCGTGCGCATGCGGTTCATCGGGCGCCGTGACCGCGTCTCGGGCGCCCTGCTGGAGCAGATGGACTGGGCCGAGGCCGAGACCGCCCACAATGACCGCATCACGCTGTTCGTCGCCTTCAACTACGGCGGCCGCGCCGAGATCATCGACGCCGCCACCCGCTTCACGGGAGGCGACGAGGAGGACTTCCGGCGCCTGCTCTACGCGCCCGAGATGCACGACCCGGATCTCGTCATCCGGACCAGCGGCGAGCAGCGCCTGTCGAACTACCTGCTGTGGCAGTCGGCCTACGCCGAGCTCGTCTTCGCCGACGAGCTGTGGCCGGACTTCGGGCGCGACGCCTTCCGCGCGGCCCTGGACGAGTACGCGAACCGCCGCCGGCGGTTCGGGGGCCGCTGAGGTGGCGGTGCGCCCGCACACCCGCCGGCGCCGGCCCACCAGTAGCGAGCGGCGTGCCGGCGCGACGCGCCGGCGCAACACGGGCTCGGACCTGGGCGCTCGCGTGCTGGCCGCCATCCCGGCGATCGCGTTCGCGATCTTCATCGTCGCCGAGGGCGGCCTGGTGTTCACGCTGGGCATGATCGCGCTGGGCCTCGTCTGCCTGCACGAGCTGTTCGCGCTCTACAGCCATGCACACCCCTCGCGCCTGGCCGGGTTCCTCGGGCTGGTGGGCCTATCGCTCGCGGCGCACTTCGGCGACCAGGCGACGGTCCTCGGGGCCTTCGTGGCATCGGTGCCGCTGGTCTTCGGGCTGTGCGTCGCGCAGCGCCCCCGCGGCGGGGCGGCCGGGATCGCGGTCACCATGCTCGGCCTCAGCTGGGTCGGCATCGCGATGGCCCACGCCATCCTGCTGCGCGACCTGCCCCATGGCGACGGGATCGTGATCGATGTGCTCGTCGGCACCTTCATCGGCGACACGGGGGCCTACCTCGGGGGGCGCATGATCGGCACGAGGCGGCTCGCGCCCACGATCTCGCCGAACAAGACCTGGGAGGGGCTCATCATCGGGTACCTGGTCGGCGTCGCCGCGGTGTGGTTCGCCGGCCTCTACCAGGACTGGCTGTCTGGCTGGCACGCCCTGATCCTCGGCGCCGCGGTGTGCGCGGCCGCGCCCGTCGGCGACCTGTTCGAGTCCTACCTCAAGCGCGAGGCGGGGACGAAGGACACCGGCAGGCTGTTCGGCCCGCACGGCGGGGCCCTGGACCGTCTGGACGCCGTGCTCTTCACCGCCGTGACCGGTTTCTACGTCTGGCAGGCGCTGCTGTGAGGAGGCCGTGCGGCGGGTCCTTGTCATGATGGACGCGTGGCCCGCCGCCTCCTGATTCTCGGTTCGACCGGCTCGATCGGCACCCAGGCGCTCGACATCGTCGGCCGCTCGGACGACCTCGAGCTCGTGGGCCTCTCCGCCGAGCGCTCGTGGGAGCCCCTGGTGGAGCAGGCCGTCGCCCACGGCGTCGCGCGCATCGCGCTGGCCGACCCGGACGCCGGCGCGCGCGCCGCGGAGGCGTGGACCGGCGGCGAGGTTCTCGTCGGCGCCGAGGGGCTCGTGCGCCTTGTCCTGGAGTCAGGCGCCGATCTCGTCCTCAACGCGCTGGTCGGGTCGGCCGGGCTGGGGCCGACCGTCGCCACGCTTGGGGAGGGCATCGATCTCGCGCTGGCCAACAAGGAGTCGCTGGTCGTCGGCGGCGAGCTCGTGATGCAGCTCGCCGAGGCGACCGGGGCCCAGATCATCCCCGTGGACTCCGAGCACTCGGCGCTGCACCAGCTGCTGGAGGGCCAGCGGGCGGGGACCGTGGACAAGCTCGTGCTGACCGCCTCGGGCGGGCCGTTCCGCGGCCGCTCGCGTGCGCAGCTGGCCGAGGTGACCGTCGAGGAGGCGCTCGATCACCCGACGTGGGCCATGGGCGGCAAGATCACGATCGACTCGGCGACGCTCATGAACAAGGGCCTGGAGGTCATCGAGGCCCATCACCTGTTCGGCACGCCGTACGAGCGCATCGACGTCGTCGTGCACCCGCAGTCGATCGTGCACTCCTACGTCCAGCTGTGCGACGGCGCCACGCTCGCGCATCTCGGCCATCCGGACATGCGCGTCCCGATCTCCTACGCGCTGCACCATCCGGAGCGGGTCGAGGTGCCGCTCCGCGCCCTGGACCTCGCCGAGGTCGGCGCGCTCACCTTCGAGCCGGTCGACACCGAGGCTTTCCCCTGCCTGCCGCTCGCCCGCCAGGCGGCGGCCACGGGCGGCACCGCGCCGTGCATCCTGAACGCCGCCAACGAGGTCGCGGTGCACGCGTTCCTCAGCGGCCGCCTGGGCTTCCTCGGCATCCCGGCGGTGATCGAGGAGACGCTGGCGATCCTCCCGCCGGAGCCGGTGCGGGCCTTCGAGTCGCTGTACGAGGCCGACCGCCGGGCCCGCGAGATCGCCGGCGGGCTGGTCGCGGTGCGCGCGTGAGCTGGTTCCTGGCCTTCGCCGGCTTCGCTGCGCTGATCATCCTGCACGAGTTCGGGCATTTCGCCGTCGCCAAGGCGGTCGGGATGCGCGTCGAGCGCTTCATGCTGTTCTTCCCGCCCGTGCTGGCCAAGGTCCGCCGCGGCGAGACCGAGTACGGGATCGGCGCCCTGCCGCTGGGCGGCTACGTGAAGATCACCGGGATGAACCCGGCGGAGGAGATCCCGCCGGAGCACCAGGATCGCGCGTACTTCCGCCAGCCCGTGCGGAAGCGGGTCGTGGTGATCGCCGCAGGCCCGGGGATGAACCTGTTGATCGCCTTCCTGATCTTCGTCGGGCTGTTCCTCAGCCAGGGCGTGTTCCAGGACGCCCTGGCCGTCGACCGAGTCGTGCCCGGCAGCCCCGCGCAAAGGGTGCTGCAGCCGGGCGACCGCATCGTCTCGCTCGACGGGCATCCGGGCTACCAGGCGGGCCTGAGCGAGAAGGAGATCCAGGCGCGCGAGCTGGAGTTCCGCAAGCTGGTGAACAGCCACCGGTGCGCCGGGAAGCTCACCAGCGGCTGCGTCGCGACGACTCCCGTGCGCGTGATCGTCCTGCGCCACGGCGCCCGCCTGACCCTGGAGATCCGCCCGCGTTACTCCGCCGCCGACAAGCGGATGCTGCTGGGGTTGTCGTACGGCATCACGCAGCACGTCGGCGTCGCGCGGGCGGCGGACCTGAGCGTCAACGCGATGTGGCGGGTCACGAAGGGCACCGTCACCGCGATCGTGCGGATCTTCTACAGCGCCCAGGCCCGCAAGCAGGTCTCGGGCGTGGTCGGCTCGTACGAGGCGACCCGCCAGTCGTTCCAGTTCGACACCGCCCAGGCGCTCAACGTCCTGGCGATCATCTCGCTCTCGCTGGCCGTCGTGAACCTCTTCCCGTTCCTGCCGCTGGACGGCGGGCACATCTTCTGGGCGTTGGCCGAGAAGCTGCGCGGCCGGCCGATCCCCTACCTGATCATCGAGCGCGCGAGCGTCATCGGGTTCATGCTCGTCGCGTTCCTGTTCATCGTCGGGCTGAGCAACGACATCGGCCGATTGCGCGGCCAAGGGTTCGGCATCCGGTAGGCCGGTAGCGTTCGGCCCGTCAGCGGGGTCGAGGAGGAGGAGGAGCACATGGAGAGCAGCGCGCAGAGCAGGGCGGCCGTCGGCGCCGCCACGATCGCCGAGGCGTTCCTCATCACCTCATCCGAGCGCGCCGGCGACGTCGCGGTGCGCACGAAGGCCGACGAGGTCACGCTGACCTGGGGGCAGCTGCGAGACCGCGCCGGAGCGCTGGCGCAGGGACTGGCGGCACTCGGCGTGGAGCCTGGCGCCACGGTCGCGCTGCTGCTGGGCAACCGACCCGAGTTCCACGTGTGCGACATCGCGGTGATGCTCACGGGAGCGACGCCCTTCTCGATCTACCAGACCGCCTCGCCCGAGCAGGTCCGCTACGTCGTCACCGACGCCGAGGCGCGGGTCCTCATCACCGAGCAGGCCCATCTCGCCACGATCCTGCGGGCCCGCGAGGAGCTGCCGGCGCTCGAGCACGTCATCGTCATCGACGGCGAGGCGCCGGAGGGCGTGACGCCGCTGGCCGACGTCGAGGGCGCCGGCCCTGAGTTCGACGTCGAGGCCTCGGTGGCGGCCCTGGGGCCCGACGACACGCTGACGCTCATCTACACCTCGGGCACCACGGGCCCGCCCAAGGGCGTGGTGCTCACCCACCGCAACCTCCTGACCGCGGTGCAGTGCGTCGAGGCGCTCATCCGGTTCCCCCGGGACGGGCGGGTCATCTCATGGTTGCCCAGCGCCCATGTCGCCGAGCGCAACGCCCACCACTACCTGCCGATCGTCTACGGGCTGGAGATCACCTGCTGCCACGACCCGCGCGAGGTCCTGTCCTACCTGCCGCTCGTGCAGCCGACGTGGTTCTTCGCGGTGCCCCGCATCTGGGAGAAGCTGAAGTCGGGTCTGGAGACGATGCTCGCCGGTCAGCCCGAGGAGCAGCGCGCCCCGGTGGAGGCCGCGCTGCGGGCATCGCTGCGCAAGGTGCGCCTGGAGCAGCGCGGCGAGGAGGTGCCCGCCGAGCTCGCCGCCGAGGTCGCCCGAGCCGACGAGGAGATCTTCGCCGGACTGCGCAGGATGCTGGGCTTCGACGCGGTCGAGGCGGTGAACGTGGGCGCCGCGCCGACCCCCGTCGAGGTCATCGAGTTCTTCCACGCGATCGGCGTGCCGCTGGCGGAGCTGTGGGGCATGTCCGAGACCTGCGGCGCGGGCGCCGTCAACCCGCCGGACCGCATCAAGATCGGGACCGTGGGGCCGGCGGCTCCCGGCGTCGAGCTCAAGCTCGCCTCCGACGGCGAGCTCCTGATCCGGAGCGGCGTCGTGATGGCCGGCTACCGCAACCAGCCTGAGCAGACCGCCGAGGCGATCGACTCCGACGGCTGGCTGCACACCGGCGACATCGCCGAGATCGACGAAGACGGGTACGTGACGATCGTCGACCGCAAGAAGGAGCTCATCATCAACGCGGCCGGCAAGAACATGTCGCCCGCCAACATCGAGGCGGCGCTCAAGACCGCCAGTCCGCTCATCGGCCAGGCCTGCTGCATCGGCGACGGACGCTCGTACAACACCGCCCTGATCGTCCTGGACAGCGACTTCGCGCCGGCGTGGGCGGGCCAGCACGGCCTGCCGGAGGCCACGCTGCCGGCGCTGGCGGGCGACGAGCGCGTCCGGGCCGCGATCCAGGAGGGCGTCGATGCCGCCAACGCGCAGCTCGCGCGCGTCGAGCAGATCAAGAAGTTCACGATCATCGCGGGGGACTGGCAGCCCGGCGGCGATGAGCTGACGCCCACGATGAAGCTCAGGCGCAAGCCGATCGCCGAGAAGTACGCGCGGGAGATCGAGGCGATGTACGCGCGTTGAGCCGCGCGCTTGTCTGCGCCGCGCCGCGGCTTACTGGTGACCTGCATGAGGCTCGGTATCGCGGTGTTGCGCGTCGTGGTCGGCGCGCTGTTCATGGGACACGGGCTACAGAAGCTCACGGGCTGGTTCGGAGGCCACGGCGTGGAGGCCACCGGCCAGGCGTTCGACTCCATGGGCATGCACCCAGGGAAGCTGAATGCCACCCTCGCCGGGACGGCCGAGACGCTGGGTGGCGTGCTGCTGTTCGCGGGCTTCCTGACGCCGATCGGGGCGAGCGCCGCGACCGGCGTCATGGCGGTCGCGGTCGCCAAGGTCCATGGGCGCAACGGGCCGTGGGTCACCGACAACGGCTATGAGTACAACCTCGTCCTCTCGGCGGCCGCGTTCGCCGTGGCGACCGACGGGCCGGGAATGTGGTCCCTCGACGAGCGCCTCGGCATCGAGCACTCGGGCCCCGCCGCCGGCCTGGCCGAGCTCGCCGCGGGCATCGCCGGCGCCGCCGCCGTCGTGAGGCTGAGCGGCGGCCGCTCCGAGCCGCCCGCCGTCGCCGCGCCGCCCCACAGCACGGCAGCCTGAGCTCGCTCGGGCGGGCGGGCAGGCGGGCGGGCGGGCGGGGACCTAATTCACATGCGCGCGCGTCACCGCGCCCGGCGTCGGGCAGCCCAGCAGCGCCAGTGCGAGCTCGATCTCGGAGTGCAGGAGCTCGAGCACGTGGCGGGCGCCCTCCTCGCCGCCGGCGACGAGGCCCCACAGCGGCGCTCGGCCTGCGAGCACCGCGCGCGCGCCGAGCGCCAGCGCGACGAGGACGTCGGTGCCGCGGCGGATGCCACCGTCGACGAGCACCTCGACGCGCCCGTCGATGGCCTCGACCACCTCTGGCAGCACGTCGATGGGCGCCGCCACGCCATCGAGCTGGCGCCCGCCGTGATTGGAGACGATGACGCCGGCCGCGCCGTGCTCGACCGCGAGCCGGGCATCCTCGGCGGTCTGCACGCCCTTGACCAGCACGGGAAGCGAGCTCTCGCGCGCGATGTGCGCGAAGCCGTCCCAGGTGAGCGACGGATCGACGAGCGCGAAGAACTCCTCCGGGGTGATCGCCGCCCTCCCGCCCGTGGCCGCCGTGACGGCCGGCATGTCGATCTCGGGCGGCACGGCGAAGCCGGTGCGCAGGTCACGCTCGCGCCGCCCCGCTCGCGGGGCGTCGACGGTGACGACGAGGGCGCGGAAGCCCGACTCGACCGCCTGGTCGACGAGGCGGCGCGTCACGCCGCGGTCGCGGAAGGAGTAGACCTGGAACCAGCGCGGCGCCTCGGGCGCCGCGGCGGCCACCTCGGCCGGGGTGGAGGTGGCGATCGTCGAGACGATCATCACCGTGCCCGCCGCGGCGGCGGCGCGCGCCATGCCCGCCTCGCCGTCGGGGTGGGCCATCTTCTGCAACGCCACGGGCGCGACGAGCAGGGGCATCGACACCGGGACCCCGAGCACCGTCGTCGCGGCCGACACCTCGCTGACGTCGACGAGCACGCGCGGGCGTAGAGACCGGCGCTCGAACGCCGCGACGTTGTCGCGCAGCGTCCGCTCGTCGCCGGCACCGCCGGCGAAGTAGCCCCAGGGGCCGGGTGCGAGCACGTCGGCCGCCAGTCGCTCGTAGTCGGCGATGCAGCAGGGGCCCAGCGGGGCGGCGGTCATGCCGGCGACCCCGTCCCGACCGGCGCCACCGCGATCCAGCTCTTGGCCAGCGGCCCCAGGCGCTCGGCGTGCACCGGCCCGAACAGCGCCTCCAGCTCGCGCCGGCGCAACAGGCACACGTCCTCCCAGTGGCCCTGGACGCCCAGCCGCCAGTAGGGACGGCGCAGGCCGGTGGGCAGCCAGTGGGCGACCGGGAGCAGGGCATGGGGCTCGAGCGGGAACGAGTACGCCGGCGTCTGGACGTACCAGCCGCGTGCGACGCGCCGCACCTCGCTCGC
The DNA here is from genome assembly GCA_025963905.1 of Solirubrobacterales bacterium. GTDB lineage: Bacteria > Actinomycetota > Thermoleophilia > Solirubrobacterales > Solirubrobacteraceae > JAOPZW01. The sequence continues at coordinate 9,425 of JAOPZW010000035.1, forward strand.
GAAGCGCGGCCGGCGCTCGGGCGCGATGTGCTCGATCACGCTCGAGGAGTACGCGAGGTCGAAGGCCCCGTCCTCGAACGGCAGCCGCTCGGTGGCGTCGGCCTGGACGAAGGGGCCCGGATAGCCGGGGCGGGGGACGAGGTCCACGCCGGTGATGTCGAGGCCGGGCTCGAGCATCCTGAGCCCCAGAGAGCCGCAGCCGACGTCGACGACCCGCATGCCGGGCGTCAGCCCGGTGAGGGAGAAGAAGCCCGCGTGGCGGCGCTTGCGCGCCCGCGTCGCCAGCGGCGAAGCGATCCGGGTCCGCATGCCGCCCCGGGCGGTGCCGTAGACGTCCTGCGCCATGGGTGCAGCGTAGATGGCACCACGCATCGGGGTGGTCACCGCACCGACCGCGCGCCCGCGAGCGCTTGCGGCCTCCCGGCGGCGCCGCTACCGTCGCCGCGTGACCTCGCCGAGTCTCGCGCTCGCGCTGGTCGCGGCAACGCTTCCGGCAGCGGGCACCACGGCAGGATCCGCGCGGTCCAGCGATCTGGCGGTGCCGTCGCGCGCGACGACGGACACGCTGGTGTCGCCGGGACTGCCGGTCCGCGTGCGCCTGCCGAGAGCGACCCGCACGGTGCGGCTCGAGCTGCGCCACCGGTCGGGCCGCAGGACGCGCCTCGTCTCGGGGAGCACGCTGAGGATGCGGCGCGTGCCGCGCGGCCGCGCGACCCTGCTCCTGCGCGTGCCTTCGAAGCTCGCTCAGCGCGTGCGCCCCGGGCGCCGCTACGTGGTCACGCTGCGGGCCCGCGACCGGCACGGCCGCAGCCTGGGACCGCTCCTGCGCGCACCGCTTGCGATCCTCGCACCCCCACCGGCCGCGCCTCCGCCTGCGCCACCGCCACCGCCACCGCCTCCGCCCGCCCCGCCCCCACCGCCTCCCGACCCCGTCGTGGCGGCCGCGGGCGACATCTCGTGCCCGAGCCCATGTGCCCAGGTCGGCACCGCGGCGCTCGTCACGGACGTGATCAAGCCGGTCGCGGTCCTGGGCCTCGGCGACTTCCAGTATCCCGACGCCGACCCGGGCCTCTACAGCAGCTTCTACGATCCGACTTGGGGCCGTTTCAAGGCGATCACGTACACGACTCCCGGCAATCACGACGCCTACGGGACCGGGCCCTACCTGACCTACTTCAACGCCGGGGGCCCCGTGGCGCTCCAGCCCGAGAGCTTGTACTCGTTCGACATCGGGACGTGGCACGTCGTGTCCCTGGACTCCTACTGCTTCGAGCGCACGACGTGCGACGAGCAGGCATGGGGCGCGTGGCTCCAGCGCGACCTCGCCGCCCATCCGGCGAAGTGCACCCTGGCCTTCTTCCATCAGCCGTATTGGACGACGCCCGGCGACGAGGCGCGCACGGCGATTCTCAAGCCGTGGATCAAGCTGCTCTACGACGCGGGCGCCGACCTCGTGCTGGAGGCGCACGAGCACTTCTACGAGCGCTTCGCGCCCCAGGATCCCGACGACCGGCCCGACCCCGCGCGGGGGATCGCGTCCTTCGTCGTGGGCACGGGCGGGGCGTCCCACACGGCGTTCTCGGGCCCGCCGGCCGCCAACAGCGTCGTCCGCGACGCCACGACGTTCGGCGTGCTGTCCCTGACGCTCCACCCGGCCGGCTACGACTTCCGCTTCGTCCCGGTCCCCGGCGGCTCGTTCACGGACGCCGGCTCGGGGACGTGCCATTAGCCCATCAGGGTCCCGGCGCGCCGCCGCTTCGTATCCTTAGGCCATGGCCTCCACACGGCAGATCCACGTCGGTCCGGTCCCGGTCGGTGGCGGCGCGCCGGTCGCCGTCCAGACGATGACCAAGACCGAGACGGCGAACCTGACGGCGACGATGGACCAGATCCGCACCGTCGCGGAGGCCGGCGCCGACATCGTGCGCGTCGCGGTCCCCCGCGAGCAGGACGTCGAGGCGCTGAAGACGATCGTGCGCGAGTCGCCGATCCCGGTCATCGCCGACATCCACTTCAACCACACGTTGGCGCTGAAGGCCATGGACGCGGGCGCCCACTGCGTGCGCCTGAACCCCGGCAACATCGGCGGCACCGACAAGGTCGCCGAGGTCGTGGCCAAGGCCAAGGAGCTCGGCACGCCGATGCGCATCGGGGTGAACTCCGGCTCGTTGCCCAAGCACCTGCGCGACCTGGAGTTCACGAATCCCGTCGAGGCCCTCGTGACCGCGGCCGGCGAGTTCGTCGAGCTGATGGAGCGCCTGGACTTCACGAACTTCAAGGTCTCGATGAAGTCCACCAGCGTCCCGAACACGATCGCGTCCAACCGGCTGCTCAGCGAGCGGATCGGCTATCCGCTGCACCTGGGGGTGACCGAGGCGGGGACGAAGTGGTCGGGCTCCCTGAAGTCCGCGGTCGGGCTCGGAACGCTCCTGGCCGACGGGATCGGCGACACGATCCGCATCTCGCTGTCGACCTTCCACGCCGAGGAGGAGGTCAAGGTCGCCTGGGAGATCCTCAAGGCGCTCAAGCTGCGCGAGCGGGGTCCCGTCCTGATCGCGTGCCCGACCTGCGGGCGGCTGCAGTTCGACATGGACTCGGTCGTCGTGGAGATCGAGGAGCGCCTGCGCGCCTACGAGGACCCGATCGAGGTCTCCGTGCTCGGCTGCGCGGTCAACGGGATCGGCGAGGCCCGCCATGCGGACTTCGGGATCACGGGCGCCAAGGACGCGGGGATGATCTTCTCCAAGGGCGAGCCGCTCAAGAAGGTCCCGACGGACCGCCTCGTCGACGAGCTGTTCGCCGAGATCGACCGGTTCTACGCCGCGGGCAAGCGCGTCGTCCGCGACGAGGGCGCCGCCGCGGAGGCGGCGCGGTGGCTGGCCGCCAACGAGGACGACAGCCAGATGACGCCCGAGCGCCTCGCTGCGCTCGAGGAGGCGGCCAACGAGCAGGCCGGCGGCGGGGACGACGCGCTCGCCCCGCTCCTCGACGAGTCCGTCTCGCCCGTCGCGGGCCGGCGCTTCAGCCGCACATAGGAGCTGAGCCTAGGCGGCCCGCTTGACCGGGCTCACGCGCATGACGTCGCTGGCCACGGGTGGGCCCGACGGCGCGTCGTAGGCATCCAGCGGCTGCCACGTGTAGCGGAACTCCGTGGGGGTGGTGACCGTGCGCGTGAACGTCCAGTAGCCGAGGGCGGTGGTCCGGACGGTCCGCACCAGCGTCCACGCCTTGCGTCCAGGCGTGCGCCGCTGGACGGTCACGAGGTGCGCGTTGCCGGGGCGCACCTGGCCCCACAGCCGCGCCCTGCGCGACCCGCGCGGCAGGTCCACCCAGAAGGGGTTCAGGAACGTCCTCATCGACGGCTTCGCGCGGCCGTCGGCGAACAGCAGGCCCGACTGCCAGCCGGAGTACTTCGTGGCGTTGGTCCCGCGCCCCAACGGCTCGTCGCGCCACTCGTACTGCGTGAGGCTCTTGACGCGCGGGTTCTTCCAGGCGATGTAGGCGCCCTGCTCGAGCCACCTCGACTGGTTGGCCAGCGAGACCCCGGCGTAGGGGTCCGGCGGCCGGGTCTGGTAGGCGTACTCGGTGAAGAAGATGGGGAAGCGCCCGGTCCCGCGCTTGCGCAGGCCGCCCTGGCGCTGGATGGCGTCGAGTGCGGTCTCGACGCGCGGCAGGTCGGCGAGCGAGGCCTCGTCGGGATTGGGATTGGGCTGGTCGGGCGCCCGCAGCACGCTGTGGGGCTGGTAGGCGAAGCCGTCGACGTCCGTGATCGGCCGGAAGCCCGCGCAGGTCCCCTTGCGGGTGCGCTTGAGCTTGCCGTCGACGCAGCCCAGGGCCCGGATGAACGTGAGCGGGCGCATCGTCACGTTCTTCGAACGCGGCGCGCCGCCGCGCGACGAGATCGTCCCCACGATGATCTGCGCGTGCGGGTCAGCGCCGCGGATGGCGGGCACCGCGGCGCGCACGAGCGAGCGGTACAGCGAGGGCGAGTAGGGCGTGCACCGCGCGGGGGACGGGCAGCTGAACTGCGGTTGCAGCCACAGCGGCTGGTTGGGCTCGTTCCAGATGATGTAGCGCTCCACGGACGGCCCGTAGCGCAGCGCGACGGCGCGGGCGAACTGGGCGAACAGGTCCGGACGCGGCTTGAAGCGCCGGTTCGCCCGGGCGGGCTCGCTGCTGGCCCACAGCGGGCCGGGTCCGGTGACGTTCAGCGTGACGCGCATCCCCGCCCCGCGCACGAGGTTCACCGCGCGGTCCAGCGGCTCCCAGTAGTAGCCGGGGTCGCCGGGGTCGGCGCCGTGGAATCCGGCGGGCGGGGCGACCTTGTCGTTCTCGGGCGCGATGGCCTGCCACTCGGCGAACAGGCGCACCGTGTCGATGCCCGCCGCCTGCCAGGCCGCGACGGTGCGCGCCGCGCGCGCGGCGTCGGGCTCCTTCAGCACGGCCGCGTCGTCCGCGATGGCCACCTCGAGGTCGCCCGATGCGCGGGCGGCGGTGGGGAGGGCCAGCCCCGCGAGCAGGGCGGCCAGCAGGAGGAGGCGGAACGGGCGCGGGGTCATGTCGCGTAGGAACGCACGCGGAACACCCAGAGTTTCGGTGCTTAGCCGAACGCCGGCGCCCCGGCGCCCCGGCGCTCAGATCTCCCGGGGATTCACTGGACCGGCTGCTCCAGGGAGATCGCCACCGGGGCGCCGGCGGACATCATCACGGCGCGCACGGCCCCGGGAGCGCCGGGGATGGTGACCGTCGTGTCGAAGAAGCCCATCGCGTTGGAGACGGTCTGCAGCCCGTCGACGTCCTGCCAGGCGGTCGGATCGCTCGCGGGCCGCCACTGCACCTGCACGGTGTCGGGCGCGGTGAGGCCGTTGGGCCGGAAGCGCAGCTGGCCCCAGGCGTTGAGCAGGTGGTTGCCGGCCGCGTCGGAGCCCGTCACCGTGCCCAGGAACGGGAAGGCGTAGGCCGTCGCCGAGGGCTTGGGCCTGCCGTCGGCGAAGTACAGCCCCGACTGGTAGGTGAACCAGTAGGCCTTGGAGCCCTTCTTGTAGCGCGTGAGCGGCTTGACGTCGTTGAGCAGGAACTGGGTGTTGGCGATCACCCGAGGCTGCTGGTAGGCCAGGTGCTCGCCGATCGTGTCCCACTGCGCCTGCGTCTCCAGCGGGACGCCGGAGTAGGGGTCCGGCGGGTTGGTCTCATAGCCGAACTCGGTCGAGGCGACGTTCAGCCCGGCGCGCACACGCCCCGTCTTGGCGGCGATGTCGTCGAGCAGCGCCGGGAGCTCGGCGATGTTGGCCATCGTGATGGAGTTGACGTTGCGGTCGCGCACGGTGGGTGCGAGCTTCTTCGTGTAGGGATGGTGCGCGAAGGCGGTCGCCTGCAGCGGGCCGTACTTGTCGAAGTCGCTGCACCGCTGGGCCTTGTCCTGTGCGTTGACGCAGAACAGCCCGCGGATGAACGTCTTGGGATACATCGGCGAGCGCGCCGTCTTCTTGCTCGAGCCCAGCGGCGCCGTCTCGCCCAGGAGGATCACGTCGCCCCCGTGGCCGGTCTGCGCGAGCGCCTGGCGCCCGGCGATGTAGAGCTTGCGGTAGATGGCCGGCGACGCGGGCTTGCCGCCCGACCACTGCGGGGTCAGCCAGCCGCCCTGGTTGGGCTCGTTCCACAGGCCCCAGTAGGCGACTCGCGGGATGCCCTGGCCGTTGTCGTTCTCGTCGATGTACCGGCCGGAGTAGCGCTTGCCCACGGCCTTGACGAACTTCGCGAACTCGGCCGCCTTCGGCTTCCACGTGCGGGCGTTCTGGCGCTGGCTCGCGGGCGGCTTCTCGTGCCCCCAGGAGGGGCCGGGCCCGGTGATGTCGAGGTACAGCGAGATGCCCAGCGTGCGACATGCCCGCGCGAGGCGGTCGTAGCGGTCCCAGTTGCGCACGGGATAGGCCTTCGGGTCGTCGGCGCCCAGCTTGCGGAAGCGCTTGTCCAGCGCGGGCGTGCGGCGCGCGCCGTCGGCGACGACGCTCCACAGCATCGTCACGCGTACGGCGTCGACGCCCAGCTCCTTCATCTTCTTCAGGGCGGCGTCGCGCACCGCGTCGCCGCGGTAGATCAGCTGGTCGTCGTCCATCATGATCGAGACCTGGTTGTCGCTGGCGGGCGCCGCGGCGGGCAGCGCCATGGCGCCGAGCGTGGTCGCGAGCGCCGCGGCGGTCAGCAGGCGGGCGCGGGTGTGGGCGAGAAGCGGCATCTGACTCCTGGCGTCCTTGTCTCGAGCAGTGGAAGGGGCGGCCGCAGCCGCCCCACCCGAACAGAACCGGAGACTACCCCCGAAGTAGCGCCGCGAACGCGGCTGGACGAACGTCTGCGTTCGTCTACGAGGCGGCCGCGTAGCGCTCGGCGACCTTGCCCCAGTCGACGACGTTCCACCACGCCTTGAGGTACTCGGGGCGCCTGTTCTGGTACTTGAGGTAGTAGGCGTGCTCCCAGACGTCGTTGCCCACCAGGGGGGTCTTCCCCTGGCTGATCGGGTTGTCCTGGTTGGGGGTGCTGGTGATCGCCAGCTTGCCGCCGTCCACGATGAGCCAGGCCCAGCCCGAGCCGAACCGGCCCACGCCGGCGGCCTCGAACTGCTCCTTGAAGGCGTCGAAGGAGCCGAACGCCTCTTCGATCGCCGCGGCGAGGTCGCCATCGGGGGCGCCGCCGCCGTCGGGGCTCATCGACTCCCAGAACAGCGAGTGGTTGAGGTGCCCGCCGCCGTTGTTGCGGACGACGCCACGCTTGTCCTCGGGGATCGCGTCGAGGTTGGCGATGATCTCCTCGATCGGCTTGTCGGCGTGCTCGGTGCCCGCGAGCGCGTCGTTGACCTTGTCGACGTACGCCTGATGGTGCTTGTCGTGGTGCAGGCGCATCGTCTGCTCGTCGATGTGCGGCTCCAGCGCGGCGTAGTCGTAGGGCAGGGGCGGAACCTCGTAGGCCATGCCGTCTCCTTCGTCGGTGATCGATGCGTGTGACCCTGACGATATGTCATCGCGGTGAGCGGTCCCGCGCGACCGTCTCGTGGGCGACTAGTGTTCGGCGGCGATGCGCCTTTCCAGCCTGTTCCTGCCCACCGAGCGCCAGCCGCCTGCCGACGCCGAGGCGCTCTCGCACCAGCTCATGGTCCGCGCGGGGCTCATCCGCCAGCTGGGCTCGGGGCTGTGGTCGTGGCTGCCGGCCGGCTGGCGCGTGCACCAGAAGATCGTGCAGATCGTGCGCGAGGAGATCGACGCGATCGGCGGGCAGGAGATGCTCATGCCGGTGCTCCAGCCGGCCGAGCTGTGGAAGCGGTCGGGGCGCTACGACGCGATCGGGCCGGAGCTCTTCAAGCTCAAGGACCGCCGTGGCGCCGACATGGTCCTGGCGATGACCCACGAGGAGGCCGTGACCGTCCACGTGGCCCAGGCCGTGCGCTCCTACCGCGACCTGCCGCTGATCCTGTACCACTTCCAGACGAAGGAGCGCGACGAGCCGCGCCCGCGCGCGGGAGTGCTGCGCACGCGCGAGTTCATCATGAAGGACTCCTACAGCTTCGATCGCGATCCCGAGGGTCTGCAGGCGAGCTACGACAGGCACATCGTCGCCTACGACCGGATCTTCGACCGGCTCGGGCTCGAGTGGTACCGGGTCGAGTCGGACGTCGGGATGATGGGCGGCTCGGGCGCGCACGAGTACATGGCGCCGTGCCGCGCCGGCGAGAACGAGGTCGCGCTGGCGCCGGCCTATGCCGCCAACGTCGAGGTCGCCTCCGCCGAGGCGCAGCCGGTCGAGCTCCCCGCTGGGCTGGCCGCGGCCGAGGAGGTGACCACGCCTGGGCTCACGACCGTCGAGCAGGTCGCGGCCCGGCTCGGGCTGCCCGAGGGCGCGCTGCTGAAGGCGTTCCCGGTGGTGAGCGAGCGCCGCGGGCTCGTGATGGTCGTCGTGCGCGGGGATCACCGAGTCAACGAGATCAAGCTCCAGAACGCCCTGGGTGAGCCATTCAGGCCCGCCCGCGAGGACGAGATCAGCGAGCGCATCGGTCCTCCCGGCTTCATCGGGCCGGTCGGCGCCGACGTGCCGGTGCTCCTGGATGACGCAGTCGTCCCCGGCGCCTACGTGACGGGCGCCAACCGGCCCGACACCCACCTGCGCGGCGTCGAGCCCGGGCGCGACTTCCCGTTCTCCCGGGCCGACGTGCGCCGCGTGGAGCCGGGCGACACCGTCGACGGCCACCCGATCAGGATCGAGCCGGCGATCGAGGTGGGGAACATCTTCAAGCTCGGCACGCGCTACTCCGGGCCGCTGGGGGCCACGTACCTCGACGTCAACGGCAAGGAGCAGCTGATCTGGATGGGCTCGTACGGCATCGGGCCCGCGCGCATCGCGGCCGCAGCGGTCGAGCAGTTCGCCGACGAGAAGGGCATCTCGTGGCCGAAGGCGATCGCTCCCTGGGACGTCGAGCTGGTGGGCCTGGGCAAGCCCGGCACGCCGGAGTTCGAGGCGGCCGAGGTCATCTACCGCGAGCTCACGGCGATCGGCCTGGACGTCCTCTTCGACGACCGGCCGGCCAACCCGGGGGAGAAGTTCGCCGATGCCGAGCTGCTGGGCTGCCCGCTGCGCCTGACGATCGGCAAGCGCGCGCTCGAGTCCGGGCGGATCGAGGCGCAGGTGCGCCGCGGCCTGGTCGAGCACGAGGGCGGCGTGCCCCTGGAGGGAACCGCGGAGGCGGTGGCCGAGCTGTGGCGCAGCCTCCCCTGAACCTGGACGGGGACGACCAGCCCAAGACCCCGCGCGAGCGCGTCGAGCAGGCCCGCGAGAACACCCGCGAGCGCGTCGAGCAGGCGCGCCTGACCTTCCGCCGCCTCGTCGGCCTGGACCGGTCGGGGCCTCCGCCGCCCCAGACGCGCCCCGATGCGCCGTGGAACGTGTGGACGATCCCCAACGCGATCGGCTTCGTTCGCCTGGCGCTGATCCCGGTGTTCGTGGTGCTGGCGATCTCCTCCGACACCGGGACCGACCCGCTGCCGGCGATCATCTTCGCGATCGTGGCGTGGAGCGACTACGCCGATGGAATCGCGGCGCGCGTCACCGGTCAGTACAGCCGCCTCGGGGCCCTGCTGGACCCGATCGTGGACCGCCTCCTCGTGATCTCCGGGGTGGTCGTGTGCTGGTATCACGATCTCCTGCCACGCTGGGCGCTGGCGGTGCTCGTGGCCCGCGAGCTGTTCATGCTCGTGGCGGGCCGGGCCGCGCTGAAGCGAGGGGTCGAGCTGAGGATCAACTGGTGGGGGCGCTGGGCTGTGTGGCCGGTGATGGCCGCGCTGTTCGCGGGGCTCGTCGGGCTCGAGACGCTCGGCGCCGTGCTGCTGTACGTGGGGCTCGCGCTGGCGATCATGGCCACCATCCGCTACGGACAGAGCGCGATCGCCCAGCTGCGTGCGCGCTCCGGTGGAGAAGTCTCAAGCTCTAGTTGAGTCTCAGCGCCCCGCGCTGGTATGCTCGCTGGCCGGCCCGATCTCATCAGGAGCGCAACCGCACATGGACACCTTTCCCGACCTCGGCTCCCTGTCCGATCAGGA
>JAOPZW010000043.1 GCA_025963905.1 Solirubrobacterales bacterium
GAAGGGGCGACCGTCTACCTCGAGCACGAGGTGGCGGGCTTCCTGGACGACAAGGTGCTCGACGCCGAGGTCGACGCAGGCAAGGTCACGTTCGTGATCCGCGACGACACCGAGCCCGAGCCCGTCAGCGCCTACGACCCCTCGCAGCCCAACGGCAACGGTCTGGCGACCTAGATCCGTCGGGGGGGCGTGCCCTCCACCCAGCGCGCCTCCCCGTCGCCGGTCTCGCGCTTCCATATCGGGGCCGAGGCCTTGATGGCGTCGATGATCTCCCGCGCGCCGGCGAAGGCCTCGCCGCGGTGCGGCGCGCTGACGGCGACCGTGACCGACGGCTCGCTCAGCGGGACGGTCCCGACGCGGTGCTCGGCCGCCGCGGCGCACAGGCCGTGGCGGGCGATCGCCGCGCGCACGATCTCGCGCATGGCGGGGACGGCCATCTCGGCGTAGGCCTCGTACTCCAGGCGCGGCACCTCGCGCGTCACGCCCTGGAAGGTCACGACGGCCCCCGCGCGCGGGTCGCGCACGCGCGCGACGAGCGCGTCGAGCGAGAGCGGGTCCTCGAGCACCGCGACGTGCGGCGCCGCGGCCGCCTCGGCGCCGCCGCTGACCGGCGGGATCAGCGCCAGCTCGTCGCCGGGGGCCAGCGGCGCGTCGGGCGCGGCGTACTCGCGGTTGACCGCCAGCACGAGCGACAGGCCGCCGGCGAGGTCGTCCACCGCGGCGAGCGCATCGGCGACGCACGCGCCCTCGGGGAGCTCCAGCTCGAGCTCGTCGCGGCCCGCGCGCTCGCGCAGCATGGCGAACAGCTTGACGCGCACGATCATCGTCCCGGGAGGCTACCCTCGCGCCGGTGCTGAGCCCCGCCCCCATCATCGAGCTCGTGCGCCGGCGGCTCGCGCGCGCGGCGCCGCCGCGGGAGGACCTCGTCGCCCGCCACGCCGCCGGGCGCTCGTTCGCCGACATCGGCTGCATGTGGTCGGTCCATGGCGCGCTGGCGTTCGCGGCCGAGGAGGCGGGCGCCACGCAGGTCACCGGGATGGACGTGATGGCGCCCACGCCGGCCTTCGAGGCCGAGCACGCCCGCCGGGGCTCGACCGTCCGCTTCGTCCAGGGCGACGTGCACGACGAGGCGGCGCTGGCACAGGTCGGCGTCCACGACGTCGTGTGGTGCTCGGGCGTCCTCTACCACGCCCCGCATCCGCTGCTGACGCTCGAGCGCCTGCGCTCGATCACCGGCTCGACCCTGATCCTGGGCACCGAGGCCGCGGGCGAGGCGCGCGGGCGCCCCCGGACCATGATCTTCGCTCCTGAGCCGGGCAGCCACCCCGCGCACACCGAGCCATTCGCGCCCGAGCGCGGCTACGTCAACTGGTACTGGGGCATCACCCCCTCGGCGCTCCGCGCGATGCTCGCCGCGAGCGGCTTCGCCGTCATCGAGGAGCACCGCACGCCGTTCCACGTGACGGCGGTCGCGCGAGCCGTCTGACGTACCCTTGGACCATGGCCACGACCCCCGAGCACGACGAGCGCCTGACGGTCGCCCCGATCGTCGGCCCCGATGACCCGCGGCGCTTCACCGACTCCGGCATCGAGGTCAAGCGCGTCTACACCGAGGCCGACGTCCCCGAGGACCTGCACCTCGGCGAGCCGGGCGAGTTCCCCTACGTGCGCGGCGTGCACGCGGACATGTACCGCAAGCAGCCGTGGACGATGCGCCAGTACGCGGGCTACGCCAGCGCCAAGGAGTCCAACGAGCGCTACCGCTACCTGCTGTCCAAGGGCTCGACCGGCCTGTCGATGGCGTTCGACCTGCCCACGCAGCTGGGCCTGGACTCCGACAACCCGCGCTGCCTGGGCGAGGTGGGCCGCACCGGCGTCGCCATCGACACGATCGACGACATGCGCACCGCGTTCGACTCGATCCCCCTGGACCAGGTCTCGACGTCGATGACGATCAACGCCCCGGCCGCCGTCCTGCTGCTGCTCTACGAGCTCGTCGGCGAGGAGCAGGGCGTGCCGAGCGACCAGCTGCGCGGGACGACGCAGAACGACGTGCTCAAGGAGTACATCGCGCGCGGCAACTACATCTACCCGCCGCAGCCGACGATGCGGCTGACCACCGACCTGTTCGCCTACTGCCGCGACAACATCCCGAAGTGGAACACCGTCTCGATCTCCGGCTATCACTTTCGCGAGAAGGGGGCCTCGGCGGTCCAGGAGGTGGCGTTCACGCTGTCCAGCGGGATCGCCTACGTGCAGGCGGCCATCGACGCCGGCCTCGCGGTCGACGACTTCGCCCCGCGCCTGGCCTTCTTTTTCAACGGCCACAACAACGTCTTCCAGGAGGTCGCGAAGTTCCGCGCCGCCCGGCGGATGTGGGCGACGATCATGCGCGACCGCTTCGGCGCCAAGGACCCGCGGTCGCTCAAGCTGCGCTTCCACACGCAGACCGGCGGCGTGACGCTGACCGCCCAGCAGCCGGAGAACAACATCGTGCGCGTCGCCCTGCAGGGCTTCGCCGCGGTCTGCGGCGGGACCCAGTCGCTGCACACCAACGGCTACGACGAGGCGCTCGCCCTGCCGACCGAGAAGGCGGCCAAGATCGCGCTGCGCACCCAGCAGATCATCGCCGCAGAGTCTGGCGCGACCGACACCGTCGACCCGTTCGCCGGCTCGTACTTCGTCGAGGCGCTCACCGACGAGATCGAGAGCCGCGCGCTGGAGCTCATCCACAAGGTCGACGAGCTCGGCGGCTCGGTCAACGCGATCGAGTTCATCACCGGCGAGATCGACGAGTC
>JAOPZW010000050.1 GCA_025963905.1 Solirubrobacterales bacterium
CTGGCGCCGGCGCCGGCGGCGGGACGGGCGGGCCTCGAAGCCGGTGCCGGCCCGGCGCCCGCCGCCGGGACGCAGCTGCGCGGCGTGCCCGTCGCCTCCGGCATCGCCATCGGACCGGCCCGCCGGCCGGTCGCCCGCGAGCGCGCCGTGGTCGACGAGCCCGCCGGGCCACCTCAGGAGGAGCAGGCGCGCCTCGACGAGGCACGCGAGGCGGCCCGCCGAGACGTGAAGGCGGCTCGGGACCGGATCGCGGAGCAGGCGGGAGAGTCCGAGGCCGGCATCTTCGACGCGCACCTGCTGCTGCTCGGCGATGCCGCGCTCCTGGACCCCGCGCGGCGGGCGATCGGCGAGGGCGCGGGGGCCGCCGCCGCGTGGAGCGCGGCAGTGGCGGCGACCGCGGCCTCCTACCGCGAGCTGGACGATCCCTACCTGCGCGAGCGCGCCGCCGACGTCGAGGACGTGGGGGACAGGGTGGTCCGCCATCTGACCGGCGGCGCGGACCCGGCGCTGGTCGTGGAGCGCGGCATCCTGGTGGTGGCGGACCTCACGCCGGGCGACGCGGCAGGTCTCGATCGTGAGCTCGTGCAGGGCCTGGCGGTCGCGCATGGCGGCGCGACGTCGCATGCCGCGATCCTCGCCCGTGCGCTGGGCATCCCCTCGGTCGTGGGGCTCGGCGGCCATGCGCTGGCCATCGACGAGGGAACGCCGCTGGTGCTCGACGGGGACGCCGGCACGCTCGAGATCGACCCGTCCCCGGAGGAGCTCGCCGAGCGCGAGCGCGACCGCGCCGCCGCCGAGGCGCGCCGGCGGCGCGCCCACGGCCAGGCGCGCGAGCCCGCACGGACGATCGACGGCGAGCTGATCGAGGTCGCCGCGAACGTCGGGGCGGTCGGGGAGGCGGCCGCCGCGGTCGAGCTCGGCGCCGACGGCGTCGGGCTGCTGCGCACCGAGTTCCTGTTCCTCGACCGCGACGCGGCGCCGACGGAGTACGAGCAGCGCGCGATCTACGAGGAGATCGCCGCGGAGCTCGAGGGCCGTCCGCTCATCATCCGCACGCTGGACGCCGGCGCCGACAAGCCGCTGCGCTTCCTCCCCCAGGAGCCGGAGGACAACCCGTTCCTCGGCGTGCGGGGGATCCGGCTGGGACTGGCGCGTCCGGAGCTGCTGCAGGAGCAGCTCCGGGCCATCGCCGCCCTCGCCGGCCGGTTTCCCGTGCGCGTGATGTTCCCGATGGTCGCGACGCTTGCGGAATACCGCGCCGCGCGCGGGATGCTCGAGGCCGCACGGACGGAGCTGGGCGCCCCGCCCATCCCGGTCGGGGTGATGGTCGAGGTCCCCGCCCTGGCGCTGGCCGCGGAGCAGTTCGCCCGCGAGGTGGATTTCTTCTCGGTCGGGACGAACGACCTCGGGCAGTACACGATGGCGGCCGAGCGCGGGAACGCGGCGGTGTCCGAGCTCCTGGCCGGCCCCCTGCCACCCGTGCTGCGGCTCATCTCGATGGTCTCGACGGCCGCCGCGGCCCATGACCGCTGGACCGGCGTCTGCGGTGAGCTGGCCGGGGATCCCGCGGCAGCGATCCTGCTGGCAGGTCTGGGCGTCCGCGAGCTGAGCATGGCGGCGCCACGGATCCCGGCCGTCAAGGAGGCGCTGCGCGGCGTGACGCTGGCGGACGCGCGCGAGGTGGCTCGCCAGGCGCTCGAGCTCGATGACGCGGCTGGTGCCGCCGAGCTCGTCGCGCCCCTTCTGACGGCTCCGTCAGCCGTCGAGCGTTAGTATCCAGCGCCCTTGTGGAAGCCGCGACGATGAGCAGGGGAGGCGGCATCCGGTCCGCGCGGTTCCTGGCTGTGAGCACCGGGCTGCGCATCATCGCCACGCCCGTGGTCATGGGCCTGCTCATGATCGACGGCACGACGCCGGGGAGCCTCGCGACGGCGGCGGCCATCGTCTTCTGCCTGGCCGCCGCGACCGACTGGATCGACGGCCGCCTTGCCCGCCGCTGGGGCGTGACGACCATGCTCGGGTCGTTCCTGGACACGACTGCCGACAAGCTGCTCGTCACGGGAGTCCTCGTCACGCTCGTGGCCGTCGAGCGCGCGTCGCCGTGGATCGTCGTCCTCATCATCGGGCGCGAGCTGGTCATCATGGGCCTGCGTGGCGTGATCGCCGCCGGGGGCACCGTCATGGAGCCGTCTTCGCTGGGCAAGCTCAAGACGACCGTGCAGTTCCTCGCCATCGCCCTGGCGATCGTGCGGCTCGGGGAACCGGTCGCAGGCCTGTACATCGACGAGTGGGTCATGCTCGCGGCGGCGGCGATCACGCTGGCCTCGGCGGTCGACTACCTCACGCGGTTCGCCTCGTCGCTGTCGCCTCGGTCGGCTCAGCAGTGACGAGGGTCTTCCTCACAGGCGCGAGCGGCCTGATCGGCGGCGCGCTGCTCGACCGGCTGCTCGACCGCGGCGATGCCGTCACGGCGCTCGCGCGCTCCGACGCCAGCGCCGCGGCGCTGCGCGAGCGCGGCGCCGACGTGGTGCGCGGCGACGTCCTCGACGAGGACGCGGTCGCCGCCGGGATGGAGGGCTGCGAGCTCGTCTACCACGTCGCCGGGATCAACACGCTCTGCCCGTCGGACCCCGCGGCGCTGTTCCACGTCAACGTGCGGGGCGCCGAGAGCGTCGTGCGCGCCGCCGCGCGTGCACGGGTGCGACGCGTGATCAACACATCGTCGGCGGCAGCACTGGGCGAGGAGCAGGGGACCATCGGCCGCGAGGACTCCCCCCATCGCGGCACCTATCTCTCGACCTACGAGCGCTCCAAGCACGAGGGCGAGCTCGCCGCGTTCGCGGCCGCCCGCCGCGTCGGCGTGGACCTCGTCTCGGTCAACCCCTCCTCGGTCCAGGGTCCCGGCCGCTCGGGCGGCACCGGACGCATCCTGATCGCCTACCTCAACGGACAGCTGCGGGCGTTCATCGACACGCGCCTGAGCCTCGTGGACATCCAGGACTGCGCCGAGGGGCACCTGCTGGCCGCCGAGCACGGCAGGCCGGGCGAGCGCTACGTGCTCAACGGCGTCACGCTCGGCTCGCTGGAGGCGCTCGCGATCGTCTCGAGCATCACGGGCGTCGCCGATCGCGTCCGGATCCTGCCGCCGCCTGTGGCCTCGGCCGCCGCCGCCATCGTCGAAGGCGGATTCCGCCTCGTCGGGCGGACCCCGCCCTTGTGCCGCGAAATGGTCCGCACGATGCTCCACGGCCACGGCTACGACGGCTCGCGGGCGGAGCGCGAGCTCGGGCTGGTCTACACGCCCGTGCACGACACGCTCGCGCGCACCGTCGAGTGGGCGGTCGCCGAGGGGCTCGTCACGCGCCCGCTTCCCGGCTGGCGATCCTGGGGAGAATCAGCGGCCGCGGCGCCGGGTATGTAGGCCGGACCACCCACGCACGGAGGTTCCGCCATGGAGCGCCACGACCGCAGCGCCGAGGACCGGGAGGCCGCCGATGCCCTCGAGGAGGGCATCGAGCACAAGCACCCCGCCCGGCCCGAGCAACCCGACTCCGGCTACGCCGAGGGCCTCGACCACAAGCCCGACCCGCCGGAGGAGGAGCTGGAGCCCGACTTCGCGCGCGGCGTCCGCACCGAGCCCGACACCGAGGAAGAGCGCCACCCGCGCTTCAGCGAGGGCATCGAGGAGGAGCCCGACACGCCCGACGAGACCGTCGAACGGCGGTTCAGCGAGGGCATCGAACAAAGCCCCACCAGCGAGTGACGTAACGCTGTAGCGTCGGTGCGGACGGGATCGGTGTCATCGAGCTGAGGGAGTTTCCATGGCCGTGATCTGCAGGTCCTACGCATCTCACGAGGAGGCGCGCCGAGCCGTCGAAGCGGCGCTCGGCGCCGGCATCGCCGGCGACGGCATCCGCGTCCTGATGGGCGAGCCCGAGCACGACGCGCGCACCGAGCCGGAGGGCGAGTTCGCGGGCTCGATCGCGTCGGGCGACGTCGTCGGCGACTTCGAAGCCGGGCACCGCCGCGACGAGGCGGCCGGAGGCTTTTCGGGCACGCCGGCCGCGCAGCGCGAGGGGAGCTTCGCCGACGCCGACCGGGAGACCCTGACGTCGTACCCGGGCAGCGGGGAGCGCGTGCACGTCGTCGGGCACCGGCAGATCCACCGGGTGCTGCGCGACGCAGGCCTCGACGAGCCAACCGCCCAGCGCGACGCCGACGCCCTGCACCAGGGGCGGATCCTGGTGCTGGCGGACGTCGGCGATCGCGATCCGGGCGACGTGGGCGCGGCGCTGGACGCCTGAGCGCCGGGCGCCCGGGCGCCGTAGAACGGTGTGGGAGGCGTCGCGACGCCTCCCACGTTCCCTCCGGGTCATGACGGTCGAGGAGGTCGCCGTGCTGGCCAACGCTCACATCGAAGCCGTCGTGCCGGTCTCCGACGTGGAGGCGGCGCTGAGGTTCTACGGGGAGACCCTGGGCCTGAGGGTGATCGAGCGGGTGGGCGATGCGGGCGGCCGCCGCGAGGTGTGGTTGGGCGCGGGGGACGGTTCGCTGACGATCTACGAGAGCGAGGCAGCCGGCAGGAGCGGTGCCGGCAATCTCCTTGCCATCAATACCGTCGAACGGCTTGCCGTGCCACTGCCCGGGCCTAACAGAACCAGCGATGGCTACCACCACGCAGGAGATCCCACGCGAAGCCTGGCGCTCGTACTTCGATGAGCTGACCAAGGTCCTGGGCACCGTCGAGGCGACCGTCGAGGTCGTCGGGCGCGACGTCGGCGACCAGATCCAGGCCGAGCGGCACGTCCTCACGGACGTGACCTACGACGACCAGGCCGACGCGATGATCGTGGGTCTCGACGCCCCCGGCCCGCCGCCGGAGCGGCGCGAGCATCGGATCGAGCAACCACAGCGGGTCCTGATCGCCACGGGCGGGCCTCCGCCGCTGGAGATGACGTTCGACATCATCGATGGCCAGCAGCACCAGTGGCTCATCCGCCTCGAGCGGCCGCCGGCGCTCCCTGGCGAAGCCGCCCCGGCCTAGTTCCAGGCCAGCCCGGACCGCGTGGCCCAGTAGGACTCGGCGGGCTCGGCGAGGCCGCGCAGGCGCTGCTGGATGTCCTCGCCGGCAGGGATGCGCAGCGCCGCGAGGTTGCTCTCGAGCATCGCGGGCGAAGACGCGCCGCTGAGCACGACGTCGGCCCACGGCTGCCAGAGGACCGCCGCGATCGCGAGCGCGTCGACGCTCACTCCGAGCTCGGCCGCCACGATGGCGGCGAGGGGCGGGGGGGTGCCATGGGGCGTGAGGCGCCCGTTGGCCACCGCCTCCTTGACGATCACCCCCAGCCCGGCCGCGTGGGCGCGCGCCAGCGCCTCGGTCGCGGACCGCTCGTGCAGGTTCCAGGTCGCCTGGACGGTGTCGAAGGCCCCGGTCGCCACGGCCCGGTCGATCGTCTCGGCCTGCTGCGGGCCGGTGACCGTCAGCCCGACCGCCACGCCGTCCGCTCGCAGGGCCCCCAGCTCCCCGAGGACGTCGCGGTCCTCGAGCACTCCGCTCTCCACCGTCGCCGAGTGGACCTGGTAGAGCGCCAGGTGCTCGCCCAGGCGCTCGCGCGTCTCGGCGAGCTGCCTGCGGAGCGTCGCCACGCTGAGGTCCTTGACCTCGTGGGTGTCGACGTCGACGCGCCAGTCCGCCGTGTAGCGGTAGCCCCATTTCGAGCCCACCGTCACCTCGCCCGCGCCGATGCCCCGCTCGCGGAGCCACTGGCCGAGGAAGTCCTCCGCCAGCCCGTAGGAGCGGGCCGCGTCGAGGTAGCGGATGCCGCCGGCGCGCGCGATGTCGAGCACCTCGTGCGTGCGTCCGCGCAGCGCCGCGACGCTTCGCTGCTCCCCGAGTTCCGCCGCGTGCCCGAGGTTGATGTAGCCCGGGCGTCCCAGCGCCGCGAGGCCCAGGCCGATGCGGCTTGCCTCGAGGCCCGAGCGGCCGAGGCGCACGAGAGGCATCGCGCTGCTCATCCGGTGACCTCCATCGGCGGCGTCCCGGCCGTGCCGGCGCCGAGCGCCTCCTCGACCAGCCGTTCGGCGGCCGCCGCGGCACCCGCGAGCACGTCCGGCCGCCGCTCGAGCTGCGCGACCACCGGCGTCCCCGCAACCGGCCGCAGGCCGAGCACGTGAGGCGGTGTGGCGCCGGGCGACGTCGACCTCCCGGCGATGTCCTCCACGAGGCGCTCGTAGCTCGCCGCACGGTCGCGCCACAATGCCGCCAGCGCGGGGTTCAGCCCGCGCAGGTGGCGCTCGATGAGCCGGTCGGCGACGCGCGACCCGGTCGACCGCGGAACGCCGTACGGGCGTGTCTGCAGGACGAGGACGTGGGTGGCCCCCGCATCGAGCGCGGCGGCCAGGGGGATCGGCGCGGCGAGCGCGCCATCCACGAAGCGCCGGCCGGCGATCCGCACGGGAGCGCCACCGACCAGCGGCATGCGCGTGGTGGCCAGCAGCACCTGCCAGAGCTCGTCCTTCGTGCGCATCCCGGTGAACGTGACCGGCTCGGCCGTGTCGACGTCGACGGCGACGCAGTGCAGCCCCACGAGGCTCGTGATCGTGCGCTCGTGGCGGTCGGGGTCAAGGCCGCTGGAGGCCAGGCCGAGGACGAACTCCACGTCCAGCGCAGGGCGGCCGAGCAGCATCCGCGCCGGGTTGATGAACTCGCGGGAGGCCAGCGGCCCGTAGTAGGTGGCCGCCGCGGCCCCGGCGACCCGGCCGAGCAACGCCGCGCCGTTGAGCGCTCCCGCGGAGGACCCGACGACGAGGTCGAAGCAGTCGCGGAGCCCGAGGCGCTCGATGGCGGCCGTCATCCCGGCCGAGACCACGCCGCGCATGCCCCCTCCCTCGAGGACGAGTGCCACGCGATGCGGATCGCCGCGGGCTCTCGGAGACGAGCCGTCGTCGCGGCGCGTGCGAAGGATCTCCGCCACCGGATGCGCGGGGTCGCGCGGGGCGGGCATCAGACGATCTTGCCCGGATTGAGGTTCGCCCCCGGGTCGATGCCGTCGAACAGCGCGCGGATCATCGCGACCCCGGGTTGCGAGATGTCCTGCTCGAGCCACCGGGCGTGCTCGGTGCCGACGGCGTGGTGGTGGGACAGCGTGCCGCCCGAGTCCACGAACGTCTGCTGGATCGCCGCCTTGACGGTGTCGTACTCCTCCAGCGGGTCGCGGTCTCCCGACGGCTTGAACGCGAACGTGAAGTACAGGCACGCGCCGCCGTGGTACGAGTGCGAGAGGTGACACATGAGGTAGCCGGTCACGCGGAGGGCGTCGAACGCCGCACGCGCGTTCGCGACGACGTTGTCGTACAGGACGGGCAGCACGCTCCAGGCGGCCGACGTCTCGGAGACATCCGCCATCGCGCCCCGATCGAGGAGGTAGTCGCGGATGTAGGGCGTGTCGAACTTCTTCTGGTCGTACAGGGCGCCGGGGCCACGCCCGATGCACAGGCCGCCGTGGCGGGAGACGATGCGCCCGACGAGCTTGCGCTGCGCCGCGACGTGGTCCTCGGTCCCCTCGTAACCGATGAACGACAGGCACATCGCGCCGAGGTCGAAGGCGCGTCGGCGCTGCAGATAGGCGCCCAGGGCCTTCGACTTGAGACGGTCGAGCGACGAGCTGTCCTTCTTCGTGGCGAAGGAGAACTGCGTCTCGTTGGCGTCGGAGACCCGCGTGACCGACGGCGACGCCTCGCTGGCGGCGATCTCGCCCATGACGGCCAGGGCGCGCCTCCAGTCGGGGAGCAGGTAGCCCAGGATGACGCGGCGCTCGGGCACGCGATGCACGTGGACCGTCGCCTCGGTGATGATGCCCAGGCGCCCTTCGCTGCCCAGGACCATCTCGCGCACGCTCGGGCCGGTCGACGTGCTGGGCACGGCGCGCGTCGCCAGCGTCCCCGCCGGTGTCACGACGCGCACGGCCCGCGTCAGGTCGGCCACGTCGCCGTACTTGTCGGACTGCATGCCGGACGAGCGGGTCGCGATCCAGCCGCCGAGCGTCGAGTGGGTGAAGCTGTCCGGGAAGTGCCCGACCGTGAATCCGCGTGCGTTCAGCTGCTCCTCCAGGTGCGGGCCGAAGACGCCGGCCTGGACCCGCGCCAGGCGCGACGCGTCGTCGACGCCGAGCACCCGGTCCATCCGGCCGAGATCGAGGGAGATGATGGTCCGCGTCTCGTCCTCGGGCGCCTCGAGGCTGCCCGAGATGTTCGTGCCACCGCCGAAGGGGATCACGACGGCGTCGGCGTCGATCGCGAGCCGCAGCACCGCCGCCACCTCCGCCTCGTCGCCGGGGACGACCACCACGTCCGGAAGCCGGCCCAGGTCGCCGCGGCGGTGGCGCACGAGGTCCCGCAGGCTCTTGCCGCGGGCATGGACGACGCGATCGAGCGGGTCGGTGGAGACGTGCTCGTCGCCGACGGCCTCCTCGAGGGCCGCTCGCAGGTCGGTCGCGATCGCCGGCTCGGGGACGTCCAGGTCGTCGAACGCCACGGGCCGCGACGTGACCCGCTCGACGTCGAGCTCGAGCGCGCGCTTGATGAAGGGCCCGATGTCGGGCTTGTCCTCATGCGTGAACGAGACCCCCTCGTGCCCCCAGCCCCACCACTTCATGCGGCCCGTCCGGGCGGGTTGTGCCGTGAGTTCCCCTACGTGCGCCATGAGTTCCCCTAGGTAGCTCGTCAGGCGGCAGGATTGCACGCCCGCCGCACGGCTCAGCGCTCGAGCATCGACCTCACTCGTAGAGGGCCACCGTCGCCAGCACGACGTACGTCGCCACGAGGGCCCATCCCTCGAACGCGACCGCCTCGCCGTCCCCGGTGACCTGCCACACCGACAGCGCCGTGAGCACGAGCGCGCCGATGTAGACCGGGGCGAGCGCGAACGTCAGCTGGTGGGCGAGCAGCAGCGATATCAGCACGAGGACGGGGTAGAGGAACGCGGCGATCTGGGCGACGGAGTTCTTGACGACCGAGACCGCGAGGTCGGCGTTGCCCTTCGCCGCCAGCACGATGCCGGTGACGTTCTCGACCGCGTTGCCCGCGATCGCCACGACGACCAGTCCGGCGAACGCCTTGGACACCCCGATGCCGGCCATCGCCGGCGTCAGGGCGGTGACGAACCAGTCCGACACGAACGCCGAGGCGACGCCCGCGACGCTGAGCAGCGCGACCGCGGCGATCAGCGGGAGCTGCGCTCTCGCGACCTCCGCGGCGGCGGGCTCCGCAGGCCCGGCCGGCGCGCTGTCCCCGCGCAGGTACGGGATCACCCAGGACAGGTAGACCGCCAGGAGCGCGACCGCGGCGATCGCGGAGATCGTCTTGACGTGCGTGCTCGCGGGGTCGTGGGAGCCCAGCGACAGGCCCACCAGCACGATGATGAACACGGTCAGCAGCAGGAGGGTCGCGGTGTCGTTGGGGAGGCGCCGCTGGAAGCGCATCACCCCGTCCCCGGCCTGCCGGGCGCCGACCACGATCACCAGCCCGAGCACGAGCAGCGCGTTGGCGAACAGCGAGCCGATGATCGAGGTCTGGGCCACCACCGTCTCGCCCGCACGCAGGGCGAAGACCACGATGAACAGCTCCGGCAGGTTGCCCAGCGTCGACTGCAGGACGCCGGTGACCGCCGGCCCGAAGCGCCGGCCGACCTGCTCGGTGGCGAAGCTGACGATGTGCGCCAGCGACGCGAGCGCGATCGTCGCCGCGGCGAACGCCACGCCCGAGGGCCATCCGCCGTAGCGGGCGATGCCGGCGGCGACCGTGAAGCCCGCGGCGATGGCGAGCGATGCGCGCTCGATCCGGCTGAGGACGCGCGTCACGGTCGCCATGGGCGCGAGGCTACCCGCGCGCGGGCAAGCGAGACGAGCGCCTCAGGACCGCTGCGATGCGAGCCGCACCGGGTTGTAGCGGTATGGCCCCGATAGGAGACGGTTATCAAGGGTCCCCAGTCGCCTCTTGATCGGCCCTTCAGCTCCGATCGTCATGGTAGGCGACGCCTTCGGACCCTGGTTGCATGAGCAACGAAAATGCCGTAGAATTCCGATGCAGACAGTCGGTATTGAAAAGGAAGAATTGAACACCACCACTCGTAACACCCTGAACTTCGAACTGAACGCGGATTCGGTCGACCTCCTCCTGCGAGACGCGGGCCGTTACCCGCTGCTCAAGCCCAAGCAGGAGATCGAGCTCGCCAAGCGCATCGAGAAGGGGGACCTCGCGGCCAAGGAGCTGCTGGTCAACTCCAACCTGCGACTCGTCGTGTCGATCGCGCGCCGCTACGTCGGCCACGGTCTCCCGATGACCGACCTCGTCCAGGAGGGAATGCTGGGGCTCATCCGCGCCACCGAGAAGTTCGACTGGCGCAAGGGCTTCCGGTTCTCCACCTACGCGACGCTCTGGATCCGTCAGTCGATCCAGCGCGGGCTGGACAACAGCGCGCGTGTGATCCGCCTCCCCGCCAACATCGCCCAGCGCGCCCGCAAGGTCGGTCGCGTGCGCGGTGATCTGGCCAAGGAGCTCGAGCGCGACCCGACGATCGAGGAGATCGCCGACGCCGCGGTCCTGTCGCCCGAAGAGGTCGCGGCGATCCTCGAGGTCGACTACACGCCCCCGAGCCTGAACTCGCCGATCGGCGAGGACGACGGAGGGGAGCTCGGCCACTTCATCGCGGCTGAGGGTCCCAGCGTCGAGGAAGAGGTCCAGGCGGGCCTGCTGTCCGCCGAGGTCGCCCGCGCCGTGGACACCCTCCCGGAGCCCGAGCGCAAGGTGATCCACCTGCGGTTCGGCACCAAGGGCGACGCGCCGCAGACCGCGACACAGGTCTCGCGGGCCGTCGGCGTCAGCCCGCAGGACGTCACGCGCCTCGAGCAGCGGGCGCTCCAGCGCCTGTCGCAGATCCCTGAGCTTGCCGCGCTCAGCGACGCGGCCTAGCACGGAGAACATCATGGGCAGGTTGGCCGCGAGGCCGGCCTGCCCGGTTCGCGCAGGCGCGCCGAGGTTCTGACGGGCCGTGGCCGTCCGCGGTACGGTGACCGTCGCATGGCCGCTGTCCGCCGATCCCGCCTGACCATCGACGAGCGCCGCGAGCAACTCGTGCGGCTGGGCACCGAGATCTTCGCCGAGCGCCCGTTCGACGAGGTCTCGATCGACGACATCGCCGCGGCCGCTCAGATCTCCAAGGGGCTGCTCTACCACTACTTCCCGAGCAAGCGCGACTTCTACGTCGAGGTCGTGCGGTGCTCGGCCCTGGAGATGGAGGCGCTCACCGAGCCCGACCCCTCGCTCGAGCCCCGCGCGCGCCGCAGCGCATCGCTGGACCGCTACCTCGACTACGTCGAGACCCACGCCCAGGGGTACTCGACGCTGATGCGCGCGGGCATCGGGAGCGATCCCCAGGTCGGCGCCGTGGTCGAGGAGGTGCGGGCACGCATCGTCGACCGGATCGTGGGCGGGATGACGTACACGGGCGACGAACCGCCGGCGGCGCTCGAGATCGCCGTCCGCGGCTGGGTGGGCTTCGCCGAAGCGGCGAGCCTCGACTGGCTCGAGCATCGCGGCCTGCCGCGCGACGGACTGCGCGCGATCCTCGTCTCCATCCTCGGCGCGAGCGTGGACGCGGCGGCAGCGGTCGATCCGCGGGTCCAGACGGAGTAGCCGCGGTGCCTGACGGCGCTCGACGTTCGTGCGGAGCCCGAACCATCAGGCGGCGTTTCAGGCGTGGGTTTGGCCGGAGCCTTGACAAACCGCCTCCGGTCGTAGAGGGTCACCCGGTGCGCCCCCCTCGCACCGGGTCCCTGGAGTCATTGCGCGAACGCAACCGCCTGCGCGTCATCGACGCGTTGCGCCGTCGCGGCACCGTCAGCCGCGCCGACATCGCGCGCCAGACCGGCCTCTCTCGGTCGACGGTCTCGAGCCTCGTCAGCGAGCTGCAGGCCAGCGGACTCGTCATCGAGAGGGAGATCGCCGGCGGGCCGCAGGGCACCCAGGGCGGCCGCCCGCCGGTGATGCTGGCGCTCGACCGCTCCGCCGGCGCACTCGTGGGCATCGACTTCGGGCACCGGCGCCTGCGCGTCGCCGTCGCCGACCTCTCCTACACGGTGCTCGCGGAGTCCCACCTCGAGCTCGAGGTTGACAACCACGCCGCGGCCGGCCTCGATACCGCGGCCGACCTCGTGAACACCGTCCTCGGCGACGCCGGCGTCGAGCACGGCCGCGTGCTGGCCGCGGGGATGGGCCTGCCGGGCCCGATCGATCGTGGCAGCGGCCTCGTGAACTCGCAGGCGATCCTGCCGGCCTGGGTGGGCCTCGACGCGACCGCCGAGATGCAGGAGCGCCTCGGGATGCCGGTGCACCTCGACAACGACGCCAACGTCGGCGCCCTCGGGGAGTCGGTCTTCGGCGCGGGGGCCGACGTCGGGGTCATGGCCTACGTCCGCCTGTCGGACGGCATCGGAGCGGGCCTCGTCTTCGGCGGGAGGATCTTCCGCGGCGCCGGCGGCACCGCCGGCGAGATCGGCCACGTGCTCGTCGATCCGCAGGGCCCGATCTGCCGCTGCGGCAACCGCGGCTGCCTCGAGACCTTTGCCGCAGGCCCGGCGCTGTGCGACCTCCTGCGCCGCTCCCACGGCCCGCTGACCGTCCCCCGGCTCCTCGAGCTCGCCGCCGAGGGCGACACCGGCTGCCGGCGCGTGATCGCCGACGCGGGAGCCGTCGTCGGACGCGCGCTGGCCGACCTGTGCAACTACCTCAACCCTGGCCGGATCGTGGTCGGCGGCGAGCTCAGCGCCGCCGGCGAACTGCTGCTCGAGCCGCTGCGCGACGCGGTGGCCCGGTTCGCCATCCCGGCGGCGGCTGACCACATGGAGGTCGTCGCCGGCGTCCTGGGCGACCGCGCCGAGGTACTCGGCGCGCTGGCCCTCGCGGGCCACGAGTCCAACGATCCCCTGACCGTCCCCCCAACCCATACATCCCATCAACGGAGGAGGAGGAGCTAGGTGATGCACTCACCCATCTCTCGTCGTGCGCTGGCTGTGGCCGGCTCGCTTGCAGCACTCGCATTCGGCGTCGCCGCGTGCGGCAGTAGCAACAACAAGACCACCTCGTCATCGTCGTCGAGCAGTGGCGGATCATCGAAGGTCGACAAGGTCGCGGTGCTGCTGCCCGACACGAAGTCCTCGGTGCGCTGGGAGACCGCGGACCGTCCGCTGCTGACGGCTGCCTTCAAGGCCGCCGGCGTGCCGGTCACGATCTCGAACGCCCAGGGCGACAAGTCCACCCAGCAGCAGCAGGCCGAGCA
>JAOPZW010000066.1 GCA_025963905.1 Solirubrobacterales bacterium
GACGGCCTGCTGCTCGAAATCGACGGGCAGATCGTCCCGAACTACGACGCCACCTTCGCCCCCTTCGAGGAGGGCGAGGTCGTCACCGGCCGAGTCGTCCGCATCGACAACGACGAGGTCCTCGTCGACATCGGCTACAAGAGCGAGGGGGTCATCCCCTCCAACGAGCTTTCCATCCGCAAGTCCGTCGACCCGCATGACGAGGTCGAGATGGGCGAGGAGGTGGACGCCCTCGTCCTCACCAAGGAGGACCAGGACGGGCGCCTCATCATGTCCAAGAAGCGCGCCCGCTTCGAGAAGGCGTGGCGGCGCATCGAGGCCGCGGCCGAGTCCGGCGAGCCCGTCGAGGGCACTGTCATCGAAGTCGTCAAGGGCGGCCTCATCATCGACCTCGGCGTGCGTGGCTTCCTGCCCGCGTCGCTCGTCGACATCCGGCGCGTCGCCAACCTCGACGAGTACATGGGCACGAAGATCGAGTGCAAGGTCATCGAGCTCAACCGCTCGCGCAACAACGTGGTGCTGTCCCGGCGAGCGGTGCTCGAGGAGGAGCGCAAGGAGCAGCGCCAGGAGATCCTCGACCGCCTGCAGCCCGGCCTCGTCGTCGAGGGCCAGATCTCGAACATCGTCGACTTCGGCGCGTTCGTCGACCTCAACGGCATCGACGGCCTGATCCACATCTCCGAGCTGTCGTGGTCGCATGTCAACCACCCCTCGGAGATCCTCAACATCGGCGACACCGTCCAGGTCAAGGTCCTCGACATCGACCGCGACCGCCAGCGCATCTCCCTGGGCCTCAAGCAGACCCAGGAGGACCCGTGGCAGCGGGTCGTCGACACCTACAACGTCGGCGACGAGCTCGAGGGCACCGTGACGAAGGTCGTCACCTTCGGCGCCTTCGTCGAGATCCTCGACGGCGTCGAGGGCCTCGTGCACATCTCCGAGCTGGCCAACCATCACGTGGAGAACCCGCGCGAGGTCGTGCAGCCGGGCGACGACGTGAAGGTCCGCATCCTCGAGATCGACTCCGATCGCCGGCGCCTGTCGCTGTCGGTGAAGCGCGTCGAGGGCCAGATCCTGCCGATCCGCACGCCGGAGATCGAGGCGGTGCCCGAGGGCGCCGGCGACCTCGACCACGTGCCGGAGCTGGGCCTGAGCGACGACGTCTTCGCGGCCGGTCAGGCGCCCGCCGCACCTGAGGTCGCCGAGGCGCCCGCCGAGCCAGAGGTCGCCGAGGCGCCCGCCGAGCCTGAGGCTGAGGCTCCGCACGCCGAGGCGCCCGCCGAGCCTGAGGCTGAGGAGGCTCCGCACGCCGAGGCGCCCGCCGAGCCTGAGGCTGCGCAGGCCGAGGCGCCCGCCGCTGCCGGCGAGCCCGAGGCGGCCGGCGCCGAGGCGTCCGAGACCCGGGTCGAGCCCGGGCCCGGCGACGCGGGCGAGGCGCCCGCCGAGCAGACCTGACCCGCGGTTGCCCGCAGGCGCCGCGGTCCGCGTCCCGTTCGTCGGCCTGACCGGCGGATTGGGCGCGGGCAAGTCGACCGCTCTGGCCGCGCTCGGGCGTCTCGGCGCGGCGACCCTGTCGACCGACGCGGTCGTGCACGACCTCTACGCGTCGGACGAGGTGCGCGACGCGGTCGTCGCTCGCTGGGGGCCGGAGGTGGCGCCCGGGGGCGAGGTCGACCGCGCCGCCGTGGCGCGCCGGGCGTTCGCCGCCCCCGACGAGCGCGCGTGGCTGGAGGGCCTCATCTGGCCCCTCGTCGCCGCCCGCGTCGCCGCCTGGCGCGAGGACGCCTCCCGGCGCGACCCGGCGCCGGCCGCCGCGATCGTGGAGACGCCGCTGCTCTTCGAGGCCGGGATGGAGGCCGTCTACGATGTGACGATCGCCGTGGTCGCCGACGAGGGCGTGCGCGACGAGCGGGCCCGGGCCCGCGGCCACCACGGCGTCGACGAGCGTTCCGCGCGCCAGCTCAGCCAGGAGGAGAAGGCACTGCGGGCGACGTATGTGGTCGCAAACTCCGGGAGCGTCGAGGAGCTCGAGCTTGCGCTCGCCGGCGTGCTTGAGAAGCTGCGCGACCAGACCGGGAACCAGGATCGGGATCGATGACTGCCAGGACACAGAGCGCGGGGCGCAGGCGTGCGGTGGCTCGCCCCAGTGCGGCGCGGAGGCGCGCCGCGCGCCGAAGGCGGGTGCGCGCCGTCTTGGGCGTCGCGATCCTGTCGGGGCTGGTCGCGGCGCTCGTCTGGCCGCTGTTCCACAAAGCGGTGCGTGAGATCACGCTCCCGCTCCGCCACGAGGACATCATCCGCCAGCAGGCCGCCAAGAAGGACCTCGATCCCTCGCTGATCGCGGGCGTCATCTACGCCGAGTCGCACTTCCGCGACGGGCAGACCTCCGCTGCCGGGGCCGAGGGGCTGATGCAGCTGACGCCCCAGACGGCCCGCGACATCGCGCGCAAGTCGGGCGGCACGGCCTTCAACGTCGGCGACCTCGGCACGCCTCAGGTGAACATCTCCTACGGCGCCTACTACCTGCGCTACCTCCTCGACCGCTACGGCGGCAACGAGACCTTCGCGCTGGCGGCCTACAACGGGGGCGAGGGGAACGTCGATCGCTGGATCCTCGCGGCCCGCGCGCGCAACGAGGCGCTCACGATCGACGCCATCCCGTTCTCCGAGACGCGGGCCTACGTCCGCCGGGTGAAGGACGCAGAGCGCAAGTACCGCGCGACGTATCGGGCGCAGCTCGGGCTGTAGCCAGGTCCCGCCCTCAGGCCGGCGCCACGGGCTCGCGCCCCGGAGGGCCCGCCGCCGGCTCGCCGCGCTGCAGGCGCGAGTGGGTGCGGCCGTAGGCGGAGTAGAGCACCAGCCCCACGACGAGCCAGATGCCGAACCGCAGCCAGGTGACCGCCTCCAGGCGGGTCATCAGGTAGATGCACAGCCCGGCGCCGATCAGCGGGAAGAGCGGCACGAGCGGCACCCGGAAGCCGCGCGGGAGATCGGGCTGCGTGCGCCGCAGGACGATGACGCCGAGGTTCACGATGAGGAACGCGAACAGCGTCCCGATGTTCACCAGCTTCGCGATCTCCGTCAGCGGCACGAACGCCGCCAGCACGGCGGTCAGGACGGCGAAGGTCAGCGTGATCCGCGCGGGCGTGCGGCGGGCGGTCAGGCTGCCGAACCCGCGCGGGAGCAGGCCGTCGCGCGTCATCGCGAACATGATGCGCGTCTGGCCGTAGAGGATCGTCAGCACCACGACGAAGAACGGGATCGCGAGCTTCAGGACGACCATGACCGTGTTCGCCCGCGCGCTCTCGCGGATGCCCACGATGAGCACCGCGGCGACCGCGAGGATCAGGAAGACGGCGGGGAGGTTGACCGACCCGCCGCTGCCCGGCGGCTGCGAGATCGCGTTGGGGAGGCTGAACCCGGCCCGGGCGCCATGCGCGTCGCCGGGCCATCGTGGCGTGGCGGTACCCTGGATGGTCGTGCCGGAGTTCCGCCTCGACCCGATCTTCACGCCCGCCGCCGACCAGCCGGCCGCGATCGACCAGATCTCGGCCGCCGTCGCGGCGCGCGAGCGCTACACCACCCTGCTCGGCGCCACGGGCACCGGCAAGACGATGACGATGGCGGGGGTCATCGAGCGCCTGCAGAAGCCCGCGCTCGTCCTCGCGCACAACAAGACGCTGGCCGCGCAGCTCTGCAACGAGTTCCGCACGTTCTTCCCCGACAACGCGGTCGAGTACTTCGTCTCCTACTACGACTACTACCAGCCCGAGGCCTACGTCCCCAGCAAGGACCTCTACATCGAGAAGGACTCGGCGATCAACCAGGAGGTCGACCGTCTGCGCCACGCGGCGACCGCGGCCCTGTTCGCCCGGCGCGACGTGATCATCGTCGCCTCGGTGTCGGCGATCTTCGGGATGGGCTCGCCCGAGACCTACGACATGAACATGCAGGTCCTCAAGAAGGGCGAGTCGATCGACCGCGACGAGCTCCTGCGCAAGCTCGTCTCGATCCAGTACTCCCGCAACGACACGGCGCTGGGCCGCGGGACGTTCCGGGTGCGCGGCGAGTCGCTGGAGGTGTTCCCCGCCTACGCCGAGACCGCCTTCCGGGCGACGCTGTTCGGCGACGAGGTCGAGCGCCTGCAGCACTTCGACCCGCTCACCGGCGAGCTCATCGCCGACGACCTCGAGCACGTCGCGATCTGGCCGGCGACGCACTACAACGTCAAGGACGGCACGATCGACGGCGCGGTGGTCGAGATCGGGCGCGAGCTCAACGAGCGCTGCGCCGAGCTCGAGGCGCAGGGCAAGCTCCTGGAGAGCCACCGCCTGCGCCAGCGCACGCAGTACGACATGGAGATGCTGCGCGAGATGGGGTTCTGCAACGGCATCGAGAACTACTCGCGCATCCTCGACGGGCGCAACCCCGGCGATCGCCCGTACTGCCTGATCGACTACTTCCCCGAGGACTTCGTCTGCTTCCT
>JAOPZW010000078.1 GCA_025963905.1 Solirubrobacterales bacterium
CGCCCTGGCCTTCGGGGATCGCCTCGACGGGGCGGACGAGCACGTCGAGCACGTGCACCCCCATGGCGACGACGGTCATCTCGGTGGTCATGCATCCTCCTCGTGGCTGGGCCGGGTCGTTCCGTACCGGCGGGCGATCGCGACGTCGATCACGGCCTGGCGGGCGGCCTCGTCGAGCACGCGGGGCGTCCCGACCGACGCGGCCCGCCAGTAGACGGTGCTCGCCCACTCGAGCAGCTCGGTGGCGTGCACGGCGCCATCGAGGTCGGCGCCGAACGCGATCGTGCCGTGGTTGGCCAGGAGCGCCGCGGTCCGGCCCTCGAGCGCCTCGACCGCGGCGGCGGCGAGCTCCGGGGTCGCGAAGGTCCGGTAGGGCGCCACGCGCACCGGGCCGCCGAGCAGCAGCATCTCGTAGTGCACGCACGGCAGCTCGTCGAGCACGCACGAGAGCGCCGTCGCCACCGGCGCGTGGGTGTGGACGACCGCACCGGCGCCGTAGCGCGAGTAGACACCGAGGTGCAGGTCGAGCTCGGAGGTCGGCGCGAGGTCGCCGGCCAGGACCCGGCCCTCGAGGTCGATCACCGTCACCTCGGCCGCCTCGAGCGTCTCGAGCGTCGCCCCGGTCGGTGTGATCGCCACGCCGTCGCCGGCGCGGACGCTGACGTTGCCCGCGGTGCCGTGGACCAGGCCCGCGGCGGCCAGACGGCGGCACGCGGCCACGACCCGGGCGCGTTCCTCGAAGTAGGGGAGCCCTTGCATGCCGCGAGATCCTAAGGGCGAGTTCGATGAGTTTCGCCGCATCGCGGAGTCTCAGTGGTGAGAGCCGCCGACGAGAGGACCCCGACGTGCCCCGAGTGATGCTGCTGGTGGGAACCAGGAAGGGCGCCTTCCTGGTCGAGAGCGACGCCGACCGCCGCGATTGGCGCATCCGCGGGCCGATGTGCGAGGCGTGGCCCGTCTACCACGCGATCGCCGACACCGGGTCGGGTGCGCTCTATGCCGCCGCGGCGAGTGAGTGGCACGGCACCGTGGTCTGGCGCAGCGCCGACCTCGGCGAGACGTGGGAGCACTCCGGGCAGGGCCTGACCTACGGCGAGGACGGGCCGCCGCTGACCAAGGTCTCGAGCCTCACGGCGGCGAACGGGCGCCTGTTCGCCGGCGCCGACTACCCCGGGATCTTCCACAGCGACGACGGAGGCGTGAGCTGGAGCCACTTCACCGGCCTGGAGGATCAGCCCGCGCGCGAGGCCTGGATGAAGCCCAACGCCTCGCCGCCCGGCCGGCTCGGCGTGATCGCGACGATGCCGCATCCCGCCGACCCGCGGCGGATGTGGGTGAACGTCCAGGGCTTCGGCATCTTCTACACCGACGACGGCGGGGCGAGCTGGACGCCGCGCAACCAGGGGATGCGCGCCGACTGGCCGCTCGAGGACCCGGCGTGGGGCTACTGCGTGCACAAGCTCGTGCGCTCCCCGGCCGACGACGACCGCATGTACGCGCAGACGCACGTCGGCGTCTATCGCAGCCGGGACGGCGGCGCGAGCTGGACGGAGATCACCGAGGGGCTGCCATCGGACTTCGGCTTCCCGGCCGCGGCGCATCCGCACGACCGCGACGTCGCCTACGTCATCCCGGTCGACGCGGGCCACGGCCGCATGGTCCACGACGGCCGGCTCGCGGTCTGGCGCACGAGCGACGCGGGCGACAGCTGGCGGTGCCTCACGCGCGGGCTGCCCGGCCGGGACGCCCACGTCGGGGTGCTGCGCGAGGGGCTGGCGATGGACACCCTCGATGCCCCCGGCATCTACTTCGGCACCAGCACAGGCCAGCTCTTCGCCAGCGTGGACGAGGGCGAGTCCTGGTCGGAGATCGCGAGCTACCTGCCCGGCATCGCCTCCGTTGAGGCCGTCGTCTGGCCGGACTGACATGCCCGAGCTCCGCCTGCCGCTCACCCTCCTGCCGTTGTTCCCCGGCCTCGAGCGCGACGTCGAGGTCGACGCCACCACCGTCGCCGATGCCCTGGCCAGCCTGGACGAGCGCTGGCCGGGCCTGCGCGACCGTCTGTGCGAGCCGGGGCCCGTCCTGCGCCCGCACATCCGCGTCTTCGTCGATCGCCGCCCGGCGCAGCTCGACACGCCCGTCGCGGCGGGTCAGCGGGTCGACGTGCTGACGGCGATCAGCGGCGGGTGAGCCGGGGGGTCAGACGCCCACCGCGATCTCGCGGCCGAGCGCGAACGGCGGGAAGAGCTCGATGCGGTCGCCGCTCCAGAACCGCCCGGGGTCGTACCAGCTCGCCGGTCGCCGGCGCGCGAGCAGGCCCATGTGCTGGTAGGTCGTGGCGACGAGCTCGGCGCAGTAGATCGTCTCCAGCGACGACGAGCGGCGCAGGCGGCCGGTGAGCCACTGCCGGACGAGCCCGGGCGTCGTGGGGAACGGCCGGCCGTCGAAGCGCTCGATCACCTCCATCAGGCGGTCCTCGTGGTGGCGCTCGATCGTGCCCTCGAGCTGGCGCACCCACGCGCGCTGCCCGTAGCGCTCGTTCCAGGTCGTCACCGCCGGGGCGAGCAGGTGGAGCTGCACGCCCCGCTGGTGCTCGCCGGTCCAGACGTCCGGCAGCGAGCGGCCGAGCTCGGCGTGCCACAGCAGCGGGGGCAGGTCGTCGAGGGCGACCACCATGCCGACGTGGTTGACGGGGCTGTTCGTGACGGCGCGGATGGTGCGGTCGGCCACCGACCGGCCGCGGAACAGCCAGATGTCGCCCGTCGCCGCGGTGGCGACGGCGTCGTCGAGAGTCAGGGTCCGGTCGGTCACGGGTCGTAACCTACGCAACCGATGCGCCCGCCCTGGAAGCTCATCGGACTCGCGGGCCTGGCCGGCGTCGCCGCCACCGGCGTGGTCGTCGCCCGGCGGCGCCGCGCGCATCGCGACTACGACCCGGATGAACTGCGCGACCGCCTCCATCGCCGGCTCGCCGAGGTCTCGGGAGACGGTGACGGAGATCGCCCAGGCTCAGGTGGGGCAGCCCTCGGCCCGGGGGCCTAGCGCCTTGGCCCAGATGCGCCCCAGCTCGTCGATCTGGCCCTCGGTGAGCCGGTCCAGGAGCTGGCGGTCGACGCCGTCCCAGTAGACGTCGAGCGCCCGGCTCAGCAGCGTGCGGCCGGCGTCGGTGATGGCGACGTTGACGACGCGCGAGTCGCCGGGGCACGGGCGGCGCTCCAGCAGCCCGCGCCGCTCGAGCTCGGCGGCGAGCCGCGAGATCCGGCTCTGCGACAGCAGCGTGGAGGTCGCGATCTCCGAGATGCGCATCACGCCCGCCTCGCTGAACGCGATGCGCGTCAGGACGTCGACGGCGCTGAGCGACAGGCCGACCTTGGAGAGCAGCTCGGCGTCGAGCCCGCGCGTGAGGTCGGCGTGCACCTGGAGCAGGCCGAGCCACGCGGCCTCGCGCTCCGCCGGCGCCTTGCGCAGAGCCGCCGCGTCGGCCGTGGGGCACGGTGATGTTGCGGGTGTAGGAGTCACGGCCATGGGAATGCCTCTTCGATGCTATCCGCCTTGCGGGCGGCGGGGGAGATAGATACTTGCGCACGCATATGAATATGCTATCGTAGTTGCTCAAGCAATCAGCCCCCCACTGAGGAGAGTCTTCCGATGAGCAGCACCACTGAGCAGGTCCTCGTTCCGACTGGTACCTGGGTCGCCGATCCAGTTCACTCGAGCGTCGAGTTCCAGGTCAAGCACATGGGCATCGCGACGGTGAAGGGCCAGTTCAACGAGTTCGAGGGCCAGATCGAGGTCAACGGTGACCTCTCGGCCGCGAAGGCCTCCGGCACCGTCAAGGTCGCCTCGGTCGACACCAAGCAGCCCCAGCGCGACGACCACCTGCGCTCGCCGGACTTCTTCGACGTCGAGCAGTACCCCGAGCTGACCTTCACGTCCACGAAGATCGAGCCGGTCGACGACGAGACCTTCCGCGTCACCGGCGACCTCACGCTGCACGGCGTGACCAAGGAGATCGTCCTCGAGGCGGTCGTCCAGGGCACAGACGTCGACCCGTGGGGCAACGAGCGCATCGGGCTCGAGATCGTCGGCAAGCTCGACCGCGGCGACTTCGACATGAAGTTCAACCAGGCGCTCGGCAGCGGCAACGTCCTCGTCTCGGACAAGGTCAAGCTGCTGCTCGACATCTCGGCCATCAAGCAGGGCGAAGCGGCCTAGCCGGCTGACCGCCCCGGCGCCCGCCGCGCCGCGAAGCCCACGCCGTCACCGATGGGGAGCAGCGAGAACAGCCACTCCCCCGACTGCATGAGCTCGCGCGCGGCGGCGCGCCCGGCCGCCAGCGAGTCGCGCGACCAGCGCGTGTCGGCGTCCTCGGGCAGTGCCGCCTCGCCGCTCATCAGCAGGTTGTCGACGACCAGCACGCAGCGGGGCGCGAGCTTGCCCTCCAGGCGCTGCAGGTAGGCGCTCACCTCGGTCTTCGTCGCGTCGAGGAAGACGAGGTCGAACGGCCCCGGCAGGCCCTCCAGCGACTCCAGCGCGTCGCCCTCGACGAGCTGGATGCGGTCGGCGACCTCACCGCGCTCCCAGAACGCCCGTGCGTGCGCGATCCGGTCGGGGTCGCGTTCGAGCGTGATGATCTTCGAGCCGCGCGGCAGCTCGCGGGCGATGTGGACGGTCGAATAGCCGATCGCGGTGCCGACCTCGAGCACCGTCGAGGGCGCCAGGCCCGCCGTCAGGGTGGCCAGGAAGCGGCCCGTCTCCCACTCCACGATGGGCACGCCGTCGCGCCGGGCGAGGTCCTCCATCTCGGCGAGCAGCGGGTCACGCTCAGGGCGCAGGGCGTCGAGGTAGGACTGGACGTGCTCGGAGCGGATCATGTCCGCATTGAACCAGCCGCGTGCGCGTGGTCGCCGATTACGCTTGGGCCATGGAGCGACTGCACATCACGCTTGACGACGAGCCGGCCGGGAAGCTCGCACGACTCGCCGAGCGGATGCATCTGCAGCCCGAGACGGTCGCGCGTTCGCTGCTGCGCCGAACGCGACTCGCGGGCGGGGCTAACCGCACGCGGCGACGCGCCGGCGCACCGCGATCGTCCGCCCGCCCGACGTGCGCACGCGGATGCGCACGGTGAACGCCTTGCCCGACGGGCGGCGGACGACCGCGCGGTGCAGGCTGCGCCCGCGGGCGCGCC
>JAOPZW010000115.1 GCA_025963905.1 Solirubrobacterales bacterium
TAGGAGAAGAACGAGCCGGACTTCGTGACGACGTTGTGCTCGATGCCGAGGTCGATGAGGCAGCCCTCGGTCGAGATGCCCTTGCCGTACTCGATGTCGAACTCGGCCTGGCGGAAGGGCGCCGCGACCTTGTTCTTGACGACCTTGACGCGCACCCGGTTGCCCACCGCCTCGGTGCCCTCCTTGAGGGTCTCGATGCGGCGGATGTCCAGACGCTGGGACGAGTAGAACTTCAGCGCGCGGCCGCCGGGCTGGGTCTCGGGCGACCCGAACATGACGCCGACCTTCTCGCGGATCTGGTTCGTGAACAGGCAGATCGTCTGGGCGCGGTTCAGGTTGCCGGCGAGCTTGCGCATCGCCTGGGACATCATGCGCGCCTGCAGGCCCACGGTCTGGTCG
This sequence comes from Solirubrobacterales bacterium, assembly GCA_025963905.1. GTDB lineage: Bacteria > Actinomycetota > Thermoleophilia > Solirubrobacterales > Solirubrobacteraceae > JAOPZW01. Next base: position 400 of record JAOPZW010000115.1, read on the forward strand.
CCCATCTGGCCCTCGAGCTCGGCGCGCGGGGTCAGCGCCGCGACCGAGTCCACCGCGATGAGATCGACGGCGCCCGAGCGCACGAGCATGTCGGCGATCTCGAGCGCCTGCTCACCGTAGTCGGGCTGGGAGACGAGCAGCTCGTCGATGTCCACGCCGATCTCGCGGGCGTAGAGCGGGTCCATGGCGTGCTCGGCGTCGATGAACGCGCAGATCCCGCCGAGCTTCTGGGCCTCGGCGATGATGTGGTACATCAGCGTCGTCTTGCCGGAGGACTCGGGCCCGAAGACCTCCACGATGCGCCCGCGGGGGACGCCGCCGATGCCGAGCGCGAGGTCCAGCGACAGCGCCCCGGTGGGGATCGCGTCGACGCGGACCCGCGCGCCCTCGTCGCCCATGCGCATGACCGAGCCCTTGCCGAACTGACGCTCGATCTGCGTCAACGCGCCCTGGAGGGCGGCGTCGCGGGCCTTGGCGGCCTTCTCCTGCTCGGTCACGGCCATCTCGTCAACTGCCTTTCTGCGTTCGTGAAGTCCACATGGTGAGGCGTGGACCGGACGGAAATCCGACCTTAGGAAGGGCGCTGTGACACGGCTACGCCGGTTCGTCACGCGGGTGTGCCGAGTCTGGCTGTGGCCCCGGTCGTGGATCCCGCCGCGTTCGGCGGGTTAAGCGGGCGGACGGAGCCCGGCGCGCGCCACGACCTCGTAGCGCACCGGCCGCCCCCCGAGATAGGAGCGGTAGAGCGTCAGCGCCTCTGCGGCGAACGCGCACTGGGGCGCGGGCGGCAGATCCGCCGTGCGCGGGGCCGCGCCGCGGCGCACGCGCGCAACCGTGACGTGCGGCAGGAACCGCCGGCGCTCGGGCTCGAAGCCCACGGCGTCGTGCAGCGCTGCCACGAGGCGCGCTTGCAGGGCCTCCAGCTCGCCGGTGGGGTCCTCCAGGGCCACGGTGAGCACGTGCGGGCGCCGCGGGGACAGCCACAGCGGCGCCCCGAGCGCCAGCGGCGGGGCGGCGGCCGGGGCGCACGCGCGGACCGCCTCGGCGGCGGGCTCGAGCTCGTCGAGCGGGCGGTGGCCCAGGAACGCCAGGGTCAGGTGCAGGTCGTCCGGCTTGACGGGGCGCAGCACGGGATCCCCCGCCGCCGCCCCGTGGCCGAAGGCGGCGAGCTCGTCCCGTACGCCGGCGGGCAGGTCCAGCGCCGCGAACAGCCGCGCACTCAAGGGCCTACTGGTCTCCTCCGTCGTCCCGTTCCCCCGCCAGCAGCCTGCGCACCATGTGCAGCGCGACCGTCGTCGAGCGGTCGCGCACGTCGGCGCGGCCACCCGGCAGTTGCGCCGACCGCGTGAGCCGCGCACCGCCGGGCCCGGCCACGGAGAAGCACACGAGCCCCACCGGCTTGGCCGGCGTCCCGCCGCCGGGTCCGGCGATGCCGGTGATCCCGACGCCCACGTCGGCGCCCAGCGCGGCCCGCGCGCCGTCGGCCAGGGCGGCCGCGACCTCGGTCGAGACGGCCCCGTGGCGCTCGATGAGCTCCGGGGGCACCCCGGCGAGGGCGGTCTTGGCGTCGTCGGCGTACACGACCAAGCCGCCCAGGACGTAGTCCGACGAGCCGGCCAGGTCGGTCAGGCGCCCGGCGAGCAGACCTCCGGTGCAGGACTCGGCGGTGGCGATCGTCCAGCCGCGCTCGCGCAGCGCGCCGGCCACCTGCTCGTCGACCGATCGCCCGTCGTCGGAGAACAGCGTGTCGGGATGGCGCTCGCGGACGACCGCCGCGAGCGCGTCGTAGGCCGCCTGGTCGGAGGGCTCGTAGCGCGTGACGACCTCGACCTCCCCCCGGCGCAGGCAGGTGGTGATCTCCAGGCGCTCCAGCGCGACCCCGCCGGCTTCGGCGGCGCGCAGCGTCTCGGCGATCTCTGACTCGGGGATGCCGAACAGGCGCAGCGTGTCCTGGCGATACTCGGTCGCCGCCCCGAGGGCCGCGCGCAGCGCCTCGCCCGCGGCCGCGGCCTCCCACATCGCTTGGAGCTCGCGCGGCGGCCCCGGCAGGACGACGATCGTCGGCCCGTCGCGACCCTCCGCCGGCGGCACGATCAGGCCCGGCGCGGTTCCGACCGGCTCGAGCACCGTGGCGCCCTCGGGCACGACCGCCTGCTTGCGGTTGGCCGTCCGGACCGCGTCGGGGTCCGCCCCGGGCCAGCGCCGCATGAGCGAGCGCAGGATCTCGGCGATGCGGCCCTCCAGCGCCTCGTCGAGCACCATCCGCCGGCGCTGGAAGGCGCCGACCACCTCGGCGGTCAGGTCGTCTGCGGTGGGGCCTAGGCCGCCGCTGGTGACGATGAGGTCCATCCCCCGGGCGGCGAGGAACGAGAGCGCCGCCTCGATGTCGGCGCGCCGGTCGGCGACGATGACGTTGTAGGCGAGGTCGAGGCCGAGCTCGCGCAGCCGGTCGGCCAGCCACGGGCCGTTGCGATCGGCGACGCGCCCGGTGAGGACCTCGGTCCCGGTGACGACGATGCCGGCGCGCGCGCTCACGGGCAGCGGGGGCGCGTGCCCGGGGCCAGCACCTTGCGGCCCTTGGGCGTGATCTCGTAGCCGATGCCGTTGGTGACGGCGGGGACGGTGCGCGTCTGCCCGTCGACGAGGAGGCGGGCCGCGCCGTTGCCCAGCGTCAGCCGGAAGCGCGACGAGCGGTAGGTCGGCTGGCTCGAGCCTGCCTGCAGGATGACCCCGGGCACCGGACGGCGCCCGCCTGCCGCCTCGAGGCAGACGTAGACCGGTCCGGTCGGGACGATGCGCAGCGACACGATCCGCTTCCCCGGCGAGGTCGCCGTGGCGCCCGCGCCGGACTGCTTGGGCTTCGTGCCCGTGGCCCCCTGCGCCGGAGCCGTCGAAGACGTGGACGTGGTGGCTGCCGGGTTCGGCAGTGGCGGAGGGGTGCTGCCGCCGCTGCCCAGGAGGTACAGCGCGACGAGCAGTCCGCCGATGACCAGGGCGACGATCGCCCCGCGGGGGACGCCCGGCCCCCGCGGCCGCCTGCGGTCGCTGGCCGAGCGGGGGGCGATCGGCTGCAGCTCGACGTCGGACAGGCGCTCGTGGCGCAGCTTGTACTCCTCGACGAGCAGCCGGCCGTCCAGGCCCAGCGCCTCCGCGTACGTGCGCAGGAAGCTCTTGACGTAGGTGGGCCCCGGAAGCAGGTTCCACTCCTCGTTCTCGAGCGCGCGCAGGTACTTCGCGCGGATCTTCGTCTCCGCTTCCACCTCGGAGATGTCGGTCCGCGCCCGCATGCGCGCTTCGCGAAGGGTGGCCCCGATGTCCGGCATCAGGGCGGGAAGGCTACTGGCGTGGCGCCGCCCGCTAGGCCTCGCCCGCGTCGTCCGGACCGGACGAGGCCGAGCCCGCCCCGGCCTCGGCCGGCTGGGCGCTCTGGGCGGGTGTGTCGAGGGCCGCGAGGACCCGCGCCAGGTCGGATTCGCCGACCAGTACCTGGCGGGGCTTGGAGCCCTCGTAGCCCGAGATGATGCCCCGGCGCTCGAGCATGTCGATCAGGCGTCCGGCGCGGGTGTAGCCCAGTCGCAGGCGCCGCTGGAGCATGGATGTCGACGCCGTGCCCATCTCGACCACGAGCTGGATCGCGTCGCCGAGGAGCGGGTCCTCGTCGGGGTCGAAGCCGTCCTCCCCGGCGTCGCCCTTGGCCTCCTCGACGGCCGAGACCTCCTCGAGCAGGTCCTCGCGCAGCTCGGGCTCGCCCTGGCGCGCCCAGAACGCCGTCAGCGCGGCGATCTGCGGCTCGTCGATGTAGGCGCCTTGGATGCGCTGCAGGCGCGACGAGCCGACCGGTGCGAACAGCATGTCGCCCTGGCCCAGGAGCGACTCGGCGCCGTTCTGGTCCAGGATCACCCGCGAGTCCGTCTGGGACGACACCGCGAATGCGATCCGGCTCGGGACGTTGGCCTTGATCATCCCCGTGATGACGTCGACCCGCGGGCTTTGCGTGGCGAGCACGAGGTGGATGCCGACCGCCCGCGCCTTCTGGGCCAGCCGGATGATCGAGTCCTCGACGTCGGCCGGCGCGACCATCATGAGGTCGGCGAGCTCGTCGATGACGCACAGGATGTACGGGAGCGGGGCGTCGCCGTCCAGCTCGCGGGCCTTGTTGAGCTCGGGCAGCGAGCGCGTGCGCTTGACGGACATGA
>JAOPZW010000117.1 GCA_025963905.1 Solirubrobacterales bacterium
AAAGCCTGTGCGCCCAGCGTTGTGGGTGTATGGTCGGCTGGAGCCTCGCCTCAGAGCGCGGCGGGCAGTCCTAGCGGGTCCCACTCCCGGCCGGCCTTTGGCACGTCGACCCTTAGCGGTCCGCGCCTCCGAACAGGCAGGAGCTGGGTATGTCGATTTCCTCACCCGACCGGTCGATGGGCGCAAGGCTCGATCGCCCGACGGAATCACCGGCGAGGAGGCTTGCGCTGATCGCGGGGGTGTTGTTCATCCTCACCTTCGTCACCTCGATCGGAGCGCTTCTTCTCTACGACCCCGTTCTGAACCACCACGCCTACATCACCGGTGCTGGTGCCGATACTCGCGTGTTGCTGGGAGCGTTCTTGGAACTGATCCTCATCATCGCGAACATCGGCACGGCGGTCGTGCTGTTTCCGATCCTCAAGCAGCAAAACGAAAGCCTCGCACTCGGCTTCGTCACGGCCCGTGTCGTCGAAAGCGCCTTCATCGCCGTCGGCATCCTCAGCGTCCTGGCCGTCGTGACCTTGCGGCAGGACCTGGCGGGAGCTGGCTTGGACCCCGCCACGCTCGACACGGTCGGAAGGGCGCTCGTCGCCATCAAGGACTGGACGTTCCTGCTCGGGCCCGGCTTCGTTGTCGGCATCGGAAACGGGCTGATCCTCGGCTACTTGATGTACCGGTCCGGCTTGGTTCCACGGCGCATGGCCATGCTGGGACTTATCGGAGGTCCGCTGATCCTCGCATCGGGGACCGCCGTGCTGTTCGACGCCATCGAACCCGGCGGAGCAGTGCAGGCCATTGCGACCATCCCGGAGTTCGCCTGGGAGCTGTCACTCGGCATCTACCTCACCGTCAAGGGATTCAAGGCGTCTCCAAGCACCTCCGCCGAGACGCGGCAGCCCGGAGTGGACGATCGCCCACTGATCCCTGCGGTGGCTGCGCCGTAACCGCCCCGCACATCCAAATCCGGCAGCGACCGCTTATCGACGACCAGCGGAAGCGCGGCGAGAAGGCCGACGGCGCGTAGCCGCGCTGTCGCTTCGAGACGAAATCAGCCGCGCAGCGCGGACCGAGCGGCGCTACCGCTCCGACGAATACAAGCAGTCGTAGCCGGCGGTGGCCTTGCTGCCGCCTCTCGCGCGAAGCACTAGCGAGGCGACGGAACGCTCGCCGCTCCGTTGCACGGAGGTGACGAGCGCACGCGAACCGGCGCCCACCACCTCCTGTCGTAGACGCGGGCGTTAGTGGAGCGCTCCGACCTGGATCGCCGTCACGCGCATGTTGCTGTACTGCATCGTGGCGGCCCCGTCCTGCGTGCCGGCCGACGCATTCGAGCACGTGTAGGTGATCGTCCCGCCGGGAGCCAGGTGGAACGCCGAGTTCTGCGACACGGTCGTCGAGCCGCCTCGCTGTGTCCCGCTTGAGAAGCCGTGCGACGGCACCGTCGCAAAGGTGCCCGTGTTGTGAGGGGCGTCGCCCGCCGAGGTCAGTGAACAGGTCGCCTCTCCCTCCGAGACGGGGAAGGTCGAGTCGTCCTTGAAGTACAGGACCTGCCCGCTTGCCGCCGCGACGTAGTCGCCGGCCGGAACGGTGACCGACGCGCTGTTCGAGTCGCTCTGCGGTGCGACGTTGCCGCTGACGTAGGCGTCGCTCGGACCGCGCGGCCCGGTCGCGCCGTCCTGGCCGTTGACACCGTTCGTGCCGTTCACCCCGGCCGGCCCCGCCGGCCCAATCGCGCCGTCGCGACCGGCCGCGCCGGCCGGCCCCTGGGGCCCCGCAACCCCGCGCGGCAGTTGGCCGGGCTTGAAGTCACGGGTGAGCAGCGACCCGTCCTTGATGTCCTTCGTGGTGATCGAGCTGTCCTTGATCTGCTTGCCGGTGATCGTGACAGCGGCGTAGGAGCTGCCGCCGAGCGCGACGAACAGCGCGACCATTGACACGACGTTGGCGAACGTCAGGCGATTACGGAGTTTGGACACGGCGCCTCCACAGGCGTTGGAGTGAAGCGCCACGGTAGCGATCCCGCTACTTGTCTTCGGCGTCGTCGCCTCGCCCTGAGCTGCATTGGGCCCCACGCGCCGCCACCGAGCGCTTCTGCTACGGACGCAGGCTGTCGCGTTTCAGGTGCTGGCTGCGCAGCAGCGGCCTGATCACGCGACGATCGCGCGGTTCGTCGAGCGCCACCAGGACGCGATCGCCGGCCTGTTCGGCGAGGTGCTGGTGTTGTGCGCGGGCAACGACCTGGTCCGGCGTCGGTGTGATCGCCGTCGATGGGACGAAGCCGGGCGGTCGGCGGTCTGAAACCGCTGGTCCATTCGTCCAGCCGCCCTGGGTTTGAGACCAAGCCGACACTGCCGCGACACCCCCGGTCCGTAGGATGCGCGCGTGCTTCGACTGCGTGCTGGGATCTCCTGCGTCCTCCTGACCGTCGCTGCGGTCGCCGCGCTGCCGGCCGCGATCGCTGGCGCCGCGGGCTGGGCGCCGGTGCCGAGCGACCTCGTGACGCCTGGGTCGGCGGGGATCGGCCCGACTGGCCTGGCGGTCAGCGCCGCCAGCGCCCTCACGGCCCAGTGGGTCCAGAACCTCGGCGCCGCCGACCTCATGGTCGCCGACCGGCCCGCGGGCGGCCCGTGGGGCGCGCCGCAGCGGCTGTCGGGCGGCGCCAGCGTCACAGGCGCGTCGCTGGCCGCCAACGCCTCCGGCGCGCAGGCCGCGAGCTGGCTGGAGGGCGGCTACGTGCGCGTCGCGACGCGTGCACCCGGCGGCGCGTGGGAGCCGGTGGCCGTGCCGCTGTCGGCCTCGGGCGTCGGCAACATGCCCGTCCTGACGGTGGCGCCCGACGGCACCGTGGCCGTTGGCTGGGTGGAGGGAGGCGCGGTGGTGAAGGTGTCGGTACGCGGCGTGTCCGGCGCGTTCTCCGCGCCGGTCACGATCCCGAGCGGCACGAGCCCGGGGAGTCTCGCGATCGCCTCCGGCCCGGCCTCGGACATCTTCATGGCCTGGACCGACACGAGCGGTACCCAGGGCCGCGTCATGACGGCCTACCGGCCGGCCGGGGGACCGTCGTTCAAGGCGCCGGTCTCGGCGCTCTCCGCCGCCCCGAACGTGAACCAGTCGCTCTACCTCCAGGCCACGCAGATCGCGTTCGACCCGGCCGGCGAGATCGCGCTCATCTGGCTGCGCGCCATCGTCGACAGTGGCGCCAACACCACGGTCACGCACTGGGAGGGCAAGTCGCGCACCGCCGGCACGACGGGCGCCTTCCAGGGCCCCTTCCCCCACGACTTCGAGACCCGCACGGTGAACAGCACGCTGCCGAGCGGCCTGAACACAGGGGTCCTGACGGCCGACGCCTCGGGGCGCACGAGCTTCGTCTGGCCCGCGCTGGCGGCCGGCGGGGGCCTTGACATGGCGACGCGGACGTCGGGCTTCGGCTTCGGCGCGACGCAGACTGTGCTGCCCTCCGGACCGGCCCGGATCGACGCGGCCGCGGCCGGATCGAACCTGCTGGTGGTCGACGGGACGGGCCCGGCCGTGGCGGTCGCGCCGCCGGGCGGCGCGCTCGGGGCGTTCGACGCCACGCCATTCGCGACGGTCGGGACGTCCACCGGCGCGGTGGTCGCCGGCGACGCCGCCGCCGACGCAGCCACGCTGTGGGGGTCGAGGGACGGCTCCACCTACCACCTGCGCGCCACCATCTACGACGCGACGCCGCCCGAGGTGCGCGCCGTCGCCGTGCCGGCCACGGCGACCGTCGGCGACGGCGCGACGTTCTCGGTGAGCCCGTGGGACGCCCTGACGGCCGCGAGCGCGATGTGGGACTTCGGCGACGGCACGACCGCGACGGGCGCGAGCGTCCAGCACGCCTACGCGACGGCGGGCGACCGGACGGTGACGGTCACGGTCACCGACCAGGGCGGCAACACGGCCACGGCCACGCGGAGCATCAGCGTGGGGACGCCCTCGCCTCACGGGCCCGCGCCCGCGGCGGTGGTGGCCACGGTCGCCGGGCTGCGACTCGCGCCGGCCGCGTTCCGCGCCGCGCGCGCGGGCCCCAGCGCCACCACCGCCGCTGTTCGTACCGCGACGCGCGTGAGCTACACCCTCAACATCGCCGCCAGAGCTCGGTTCACCGTCGAGCGCGCCACCAGTGGGCGCACCGTGAGCGGACGCTGCGTCAAACCGACCCGCACCAACCGCACGCACAAGCGCTGCACCCGCTTCGTCGCGGTGCGCGGCAGCTTCACCCGCACCCGACCAGCGGGCGCCGACGGCTTCACGTTCACCGGCCGGCTGACCGGTCACCCACTGACGCCCGGCCGCTACCGGCTCGTCGCCACCCCCGCCGCCAACGGCCACACCGGCAAACCCAGCCGCGTGAGCTTCCGCATCGTCAAATAGCCAAAACACGACCGGCACCGCTTCCGCGTTTCGTCAACGCGGCACTCCCGCGACGGTCGCCGGCACTGCTCGTTGTGCCTCGATGCGACAGCGAGCCGCCCGCCTGTACTGACGCTCGCCTCTCGTCCCTGCGAGCGTGACCGGCGCCACGGTCGACGTGCTCGCACTCTGGGCGAGAGCGAGCGCGGGGAGCCCTGCTGTCCGCGCCAAGCAGATCAGAGGCCCCGGCAGCCGCGAGTAGCGTGGCCTGACCAAACCAGGTCTCCTGCGCGGCTGGCTTCCGCGTCCTCGCGAGGATCCAGAAGGCCACCTTCGACGCAGGCCTGCTGTTGTCGCGTCTCGTCCCAAGCGGGCGCCGCGGCGCACGAGCCGAGACGCATGGTCTGCACGCTGAGCGAGGGCGAGCAGCTGCGCCACGTCCACTCGCAGGTGCTCCGGATGTCGATCGCGGTTGGCTGGAGTTTCGTCGCGGTCGCGGGATCAGCGTCGCCGGGAGCCCGGACCGGAGCGTAGTCGTCAGTCGGGCACGCGAGCTGGTTCGCTCTGCCCGTCGGCACGGCGATCGCCGCGAAGATATTGTTTCGCTTGATCGAGCGCTCAGCTGACGCGTACGGCGTCACACGCAGGGACTTGCGCTCCCGGTGGTGCGACGCGAGGTCGCACGTAATGGGTAGACACGCAACATTGGAGGTTCGGTAGATGACGTAGAGCGTGTCTCAGGTCCGTGCTCGATGGCCTGTCCCCACCCTGACGTGCGTTGTCCGGCTCCGGTCGGCGGGGTGCGAAGCTCGGGGGAAAGCCGAAGCTGTTGCCCGTTCCATCCGGACAGGTAGCCGGCGAGATTTTCAAAGCGCTGGACCACTACCTGTGGCGGCTCACCTGGAAATGGGCCGTCTTCAGCCACCCCAACCGACCGAAACAATGGGTGTTCGCCCACTACTTCGGCCGGTTCAACAAGGCCCGGCAGGACCGCTGGGTGTTCGGGCACCGCGCGAGCGGCGCCTACCTCCACCGGTTCGGCTGGACCCACATCCGCCGGCACCAGATCGTCAAGCACGGAGCGTCCCCGGACGACCCCGCGCTCACCGAGTACTGGACCCAACGACGGCGCAAGACACCGCTGCCGATCAACCCGACCACAGCCCGGGCGCTCGCCGCCCAGGACGGTCGCTGCGGGATCTGCAACGGCACCCTCTTCGCTGATCACCGGCAGCCGAACAGCGCCCAGCAATGGGAACAATGGCTGCACAACACCCGCGCCCACATCACCATCGTGCGGGACAAGGGCACGCCGGAGCACGCTGAATACCGTCTCCTCCACACCGACTGTCACCACCGACAGCCATCCAGCACCGCTGCCCGCCAACACGCCCCAGGGCTTGTTTGAGCCGGATGCTCGGAAACGGGCACGTCCGGCTCTGAGGGGGGCCGGGCGCCGCAAGGCGCTCGGCCTACCTGACAATACGGCATCGGGCTTACCGTCTCGCTACTGCCGACCGCGATGGCGCCAAAGAAATGATGCGTCGGCAATCCCGACCACTACTCCTCGCGGCGCACAACCAACAGGAATCACTGTCAAGCAAGGCCATCGCTGCTGTCGGTGTTCTCCTGCGCGAGCGTCCAGTCATCGGAACGCCCCCGACTTCGGAGCGACCGCAAACGCTGCTAGTCTCGGATCAGTCCTTGGGTTGGACGGGCGCTCGACGGCTGATCGGCCGACATGGACTCCTCATCTGCCTGCTCCTGGGCTGACTCCTATCCAGTACAGGAGGTGCACAGATGAATCGCTCCCGCCCACGACGGCGCTCCGCCGGTTTCCCCGCCACTCGGTCCTGGGTCGCCTTGGCTCTGATCGCGGCCCTGGTGGCGCTCTGCTCGACGGCGACACTTGCCTCGGCAGCCACCTTCGTGAGGGCATGGGGGAGCCCGGGCTTCGACCCCGGCCAGTTTCACTATCCCTCCGGCGTCGCGGTCGATGCCCACGGCCACGTGTACGTCGCCGACACCGACAACAACCGGATCGAGAAGTTCACCGCCGACGGCACCTTCATGAAACTCTGGGGGGACCCCGGCTCGGGCCACGGCCAGCTCAACCGTCCCCACGGTGTCGCGGTCGACGCCCACGGCCACGTGTACGTCGCCGACACCTACAACGACCGGATCGAAGAGTTCACGAGCGACGGCAGGTTCCTGCGCAGCTGGGGCGACCAAGGCCCGGACCACGGCCAGTTTCGGTTTCCGCGCGGTGTCGCGGTCGACGCCCACGGCCACGTGTACGTCGCCGACACCTACAACAGCCGGATCGAGAAGTTCACCGCCGACGGCGCCTTCCTGGAGGCCTGGGGGGGCCACGGCCCGGGCCACGGCCAGTTCTCCTTTCCCCACGGTGTCGCGGTCGACGCCCACGGCCACGTGTACGTCGCCGACACCAACAACAACCGGATCGAGAAGTTCACCGCCGACGGAGCCTTCCTGGAGGCCTGGGGGAGCCTCGGCGTGGAGCACGGCCAGTTTCAATATCCGCGCGGTGTCGCGGTCGACGGCCACGGCCACGTGTACGTCGCCGACACCCACAACAGCCGGATCGAGAAGTTCACCGCCGACGGAGCCTTCGTGAAAGCCTGGGGGAGCCTCGGCGTGGAGCACGGCCAGCTCAACCGTCCGCGCGGCGTCGCGGTCGACGCCGACGGCCACGTGTACGTCGCCGACACCTACAACAGCCGGATCGAGAAGTTCGGCCAGCCGTAGTCCGCGCTGCCCAAGCGAAGCTGAGCAACAGGTGGTAGCCCGCGACGTGTGACCGGGGCGAGGTCGACTGCTGCGTTGCGTGAATTGCGAGCGCGAGCAACGGGAGGGCGTGGGCTCCGCACTGGACAAGACGCAGCACTGCGCTCCGCCGGCCACCGGACCGCTCCTCTGTGGGATAGCGGAAGTACTGCGCCCGAACGGAAGCGGGTCTCAGCCCCGCCGCTGAGCCAGTCCCGCAACTCGCCAGAAGCAGGGAGCCGGTCCGGCCGGCATCCATATCGGAACCGGCAAGGCAGACGGCGTCGCGCTGCCCTCGCTCGCTTTGGCCCAGATGCAAGCGCCCGCGTGCCGGTCCGTCGCGTGCCCGCTGCGGACGAGACGGAAGCGTCCTCACCGCCCTTCGCGCGCTCTCGCTTTCGCCTGACGGCAGCGGTGGCGCCGGGGGATGCGCGCG
>JAOPZW010000165.1 GCA_025963905.1 Solirubrobacterales bacterium
ACGAAGAGCCCGCTGTGGCGGGCCCTTCGCAGCACTCGACCTCTCTCGTACAGCGGGGGTACCCCCTCTCCCCCGGATCCGAACCGTCGGACTGTCGCGCCGGCGGCGGCCCGGTATCCTTGTCGGGAGCTTTGCGGGCGAAGTGTTGTGGTTGCACAGAAGCCTTCCAAGCTTCTAGGGCGGGTTCGATTCCCGTCGCCCGCTCTGGCAAAGGGCCACGGGGAGTGGCGCAGTCTGGTAGCGCACCCGGCTGGGGGCCGGGCGGTCGCAGGTTCAAATCCTGTCTCCCCGACTACGAGAGGGCCCGTGAGAACGGGCCCTCTTCGCATGAATGGACGGTGCTCGGGCACCGGAGAGCATCTCCTCGTACCAAGCGCGGTACCACCTTCAGAGGCGCCGGTGACCGACAGAGCCGTTGAGACTGCTTACGCGACGGAGAGGGACGGCGTCGCTTCGGGCGTCGGGTGGGCCACATCCCGAAGCGCCTGACGGCTGAGTGGAAGCCCCCGCATGAATGCATCCATTGCCTCGAAGTCCGGATCTCCGTCCACGGCAACGGGGAGCTTGACCTCGCTGCGGGCGAGCTTTCCGGCGGGCCATTTGCGCCCGTAGTTGAACCTGTACCTCTCGGCCCGCACGACCGTGCAGATGAAGTGCTTCGCGCCATCTGGAATTGGGGTCTTGGCTTCGAGGACGGTGACATCCGCCGTGGCCACGAACGGCGCCGGCTGCACGAACGCTTCGCCTACGCTCCCGTTGCTCGCGACGGTGATGCACCCCGCGGGGTAGTCTGCCACGGCAGCGACCCAGTTCGAGATGCCGTTGTGCCGGCTGGATGCCGAGACAAGGGGCGTGGGGCCTGGAAGCGAATCGCGCCGGGTGACGGACCTCCCGCGATGGACCGCAAACAGGTCATCGATGCGGAATGGCTGCCAAGTCCCGTAGGGCGGAACCGCGGGAACCACTGGCCCCGCGGATGACGTATCGAACGCTGGGAGCTCGGCGTCGCTCACCCAGCTAGGGACCTGGTCGGGCAGCTCGATGCCTCGGAGCGATCGATTCGCTTGACGGCCGAAGTTGTAGCGGTATCGGTTCTGCTCGATGCACATCGCCCACCACAGACGCTCCCGAACGTCCATTGCGGGATCCCTCGGCACGAGCACGAAGATATGGAACGCCGTGTAGAACGGACGGACTTGGACGAACGAGGCGAGCGGGTGGTTCCGGGACCGCAAGCTCACAGTGATCAATCCTGGCGGAAGCGGCTCGAGGTCGGTCATCGGTTCCACCCATGCAGCGATGCCGTTGTTCTGAGCGGTCCGCGACACGAAAGCCACACCTTCGCCGTCGGCTGTCTGCACAAGGCGGTTGAGCGACAACGAGTGCCCGTAGTCCACCTCGAAGAGATCGGTGACGATCATCGTGCACCGACTCCTTCCGACTCGTCATCGGGCACGAGGTCGTCTCCGAGGGAATGCAGCGCGCGGAACGTCACGAACCGCTGCAGCTGAGCCTGGAAGTCGCGGGGTGTCAGCGTCGAGTAATCGGTCTCCATGTACGCCTCGGCGCACCATTCGTCGTTCGCGCTGACCTGCTGAACGACGCTGCGGCCGGGCACGACGCGACGGTTGTGGAAGTCGTCCAGCCACAGATCGCGGATCCCCTCCCAGCGGTCGCGCAGGTCGATCCGCCCACGGTCCTTCGTCTTCTCAAAGCCGTCGTCCTTCCAATACCCGAACCACGTGGGCTGGGGCGCGTGGGCATGGGCTTGGTGTGCTCGAAACACCATCGCGCACGTGATCACGCCAACGGGATGAAAGAGATCGTTGGGCAGCGATATCGCGGCGACGAGGCTGTGGCGCTCGAGGAGTCTTGTTCGGACTGGATGAGGCTCGATGGCGCACGACATCGGGAGGACGGCGACCCCCATCCCCCCGGGGACAAGGGAGTCCAAGAGGTTCTCGACGAAGTCGAGCTCGTGAAGCCCCTCACCCTTCTGACTGAACGGGGGATTGATGAGGCCGATGTTCGGCCGGTGATGCGTCTCCGCCGCTCCCGTACGGAGCGCCTTTGCGATCCGATCGTCAAAGCAGCTGCCCTGATACAGGTTCGCTTTGCCGTCGCCGCGCAGGATCATGTTGCAGATGGCAAGCGCGTACATGTGCGGTTGCTGCTCGACGCCGATCAGCCGATGCTTGCGTATGTCCTCGTGCGACTGAGGGTTTTCGCCCGCCTTCCGATCCATCTCTCCCATGGCCGCGATCAAGAAGCCACAAGTCCCGGCGCACGTGTCCACCACGACGTCTGTGGGCCCGACGTTAGCGATCTTCGCGAACAGGTCCGTGAGATGCCGCGGCGTCAGCACGATCCCCAGCCCCTTCTTGTCGCCGCCGGTGTACCGGAGGAACTCCCCGTAGAAGTGGCCAAGGACGTCCACATCGTGGTAGGTGTCGATGAACGGCCGAACATGGAGATCGATGTCACGGACCAGCCGGCGCAGCGGCTCCTCCGATCCGTCCCGCCCCCGCTTGCTCAGCTCGGGGTGAGTGGTGATGAACTGATATGGGGCGAGCATGATTCGGCGCTTCTCTTCGGAGAGGCCGACATGCACTGCCTCGCGTTCGATTGCCCGAAACAACTCACGTGCGAGATCTCTGGGGCTGTACCTCGGCCAGCTGTCCTTGAAGACCTCATCCCGAAGGCCGAGAAGAATGCCGCTCACGACCAGCGGCTTCTCGGCCTCTGAGAGCTTGGCGTAGTCCCGCATGAAGTTGTGGAGCTTGCGGCTGAAGGCGATGAGCTCAGCGTGTGTCCGGGCACGCACGGCTGGATCGAACGTCAAGAGCCGCCGATATGCGCGCACGGGGATGAGGGCCTCCACCGCCCCACTCGGCCCGGCGAGCGGTTCCGCGTCCGGGGCACCCCGAAGCTGCCGGAAGGTCGAAACGTTCAGGTCGTCCGTGCGGGTCCCACTCACCGCGACAGCGATGACGTCAAAGAAGCGGGCGAGATGACGCGCGTAGTGCAGCACCCCATCAACGGCGAACTGAGCGGGGTGGTCACGGGACGGGCTCTCATGACGATCCTTTTGGGCCTTGCACTCGACGACGAGAACCAGGTTCGGAGCATCCGGGATGCGGACGATGAACTCGGGCTTCCCGACGCCGGCGCCCGACTTGCTCGCAGCGCCGAGGGCGCGGCGGACGGCAGGATCGCTCGACGCCTGCTCCTCGATGATCTGGCCTACATCGGGATGCGCCCGCAGGTGATCTCGGACAATCGCTTCGGTTTCTCGCTCATTCGGCACCTCGTCACCAGCCCTTGCCGCAGACAACGGCGTCTGCTTCACCTTCGGATCAGGCGGCAATGTATAGGGCATGGATGACGGAATGACAAGGGTGCCGGAATCACCCCCTCCCCGTAAAGGAGACGCATCGGTCAAGGCAAAGCCTGGGTTTTCCAGGAGGTTTGCAGCTTTCCAGGCGCCGATGGACAGACATCGACTGCGGTGCCGAATTCACCGGCGTGCTGATGGACCCCGTTGCCTGCGGCGGTCACCCGCTCAAGCCGAAGGTCCCCAGGTAAGCCCGTGCGTCGGACGACAACCGGTTGCCGAGGCGTGCCAGGGCCGACTGCAGCCGGACGCCAGCAGGCCAAACACACGCGTATGGCCCTCGCGGTGATGATCGTCACTCGGAGCATTTCTTCTCCAAGGAGTCCCCGAGCACTGTCGACTCGCCCCCCTAGCTAGGCGTCGCCCTGGCGCCCGTACGAGCGTGACCCAGCGTCCCAACGGACCGTCATGCCCTGGCCATCCGCGGGGAGCAGTTGCTCAACGTCGACGTCCTTGTTCCACTCGAGGAACTCGGGGTCATCAGGACCAACGACCTCGAGCGCGTCTCCCACGACGCCTTCGCCCTCGAGACGACGGGCAACGCAGAGCCGTCCGTCGCTTAGGCGATGTGCCCTCATCGCCGGCTCGGCGAGGTGCGCCCGGTCTCTGGCCGGGCGGTCACGCGGCCGCCTCGGCATCGTCGCACTCCGTCGTGACCGGGTCGGAGTCCGTTCCGGAAGCTTCGCGGGGGCGCCGTGGTACCACCAGCGGTACCCGGGACCCCTCGGAGGGCCGCTCAGGCCACCACTCGGCGGCCTTGTCGGCGGCGGCGCGATGGGCGGCCTGGTCGGGGTGCCCGTACAGGTCGATGGTCGTCTGGATGTCCTTGTGGCCGAGTTGCTGTTGGACGAAGTAGATCGACTGACCGGAAGCGAGCCAGAGCGTCGCGGCGGTGTGCCGAAGGTCGTGCAGCCGAACGGCGTTGGGTAGAGCGGCGCCGCGCAGCGTGACGCTGTGGCCGCGCCGGCGGACGTTGTGGCGATCGAGTTGGCGTCCGGTGGGGCTCGTGAACACAAGCGGACCGACTCGCCCCTCGCGCGCCTGATCGGCGCGGTGGTCGCGCAGGATGTCGAGGAGGTAACCCGCGATGATCACGTTGCGGGCCTTGTCGCCCTTCGGTGTGCCCGTGCCGCCCACCTTGACGGTCCGTGAGATCGTGAGCAGCCCTGCGTCCCAGGAGACGTCGCGCCATTCGAGGGCGATGGCCTCGCCGATCCGCAGCCCCGCGCCGATGAGCGTCTCGGCCAGCGGGCAGTACCGGCCCGGAGCGGCGTCGAGATACGCGCGGGCGTCATCGCGGTTCAGATAGAGCATCGTCGGGCGCTCGTACGGCAGACTCAGCGGGTCGTCACGGTCCCGGTTGGCAGCCGGGTTCGTCGCGATCACGCCGTCGCGGACTGCCCGGGTCAGGATCTGCCGCAGCGGGATAAGCGAGTCGTTGATCGTCTTGCGGCTGAGCGCGCGGGACCGGTCGAGGCCCGCGAGATACGCCTCCACGTGCGCTCGCGTGATCTGGCGCAGCTTTCGGGGACCGAATGCGGGCAGCAGACGGAGGCGGAGGTGGGCCTCGTAGTCGCGGAAGGGCAGCGGGCGCTTGCGGGTCAACCAGCGGTCGGCAGCCTCTCCGAACGTCTCGCGGCTGGCGGTGCGGATCTCGCCGCGGTCGACGGCGGCGATGGCCTCGGCGAGCGCCCGTTCGGCCTCGCGGCGGCCCGGGCCGATCGCCTTCTTGACCTGCGTGCCGTCCAGCGTGCGGTACTTGATCGAGAACGTCACGGTCCCGCTGGCGTTCTTGCGCTTGAGGATCGAGCCTCGGGCCATCAATGTCTCCTTCCGGGAGTCCAGGTGCTCCGCGCTTCCACGAGCCACGCCTCGACGTCCTCGCGGACGAACCGCAGCGGTCCGTCAGGATGTCCGAGCCGCACCGATGGAAGGCGACCGTCGGCGGCGGCGTCGTAGACCCAGGTCCGGGATACCTGCAGGAGCGCGGCGACCTCGGCCGGCCTCAGCAGCGGGCCATTCACCAAATCACCCCCGCGTGATCGACCGGGACGTCCGTGAGGACCGACATCGCCTCAGCGACATCGCTCACCTGCCCGAGCTCCACAAGATGTTCGGCCAGCCGCCGGCGGGCCTCGTCCTCGTGGTCTCGGAGCACGAGGATCCACGGACCACGGAGATCACCGAGATCGAAGAAACGAGATTACGCCGAGCGCCGCGCTCGACGAACTTACTCCGGTTGCGGAGCGAATTGAGCGGCTGGACAGCGCACTCGACCAACTTCAGGCGGGCTTCGACTTCTTCAACATCGGCGCCGAGGAGCTGGCTCCCGGCGAGTTTGAGCTGGGCTTCCTTATTCCACGTCATGCGGTAGATGAAGGTCTGCAGGGACTCGGCGAGGAGTTCGTCCGGCTCAAGCGCATACTCGGACCGTTTCTTGAGATCGCCACGGGCAGCCGTCCTGACGTGCGCGTCCGTTCCATCTCCTCGTCGTCATTCCAGGTATTCCTGAACTCCGCACCCGCCACGGCGCTTCTCGTCGCAACCGCGCTCGAACGCTTGATCTCAAGCTACGAGAAGGTCCTCAGCATCCGGCTCGCTCATCAGCAACTCAAGGAGGCCGACGCCTCCGCGGCCACCTTGAAGGCCGTCGCAGACGACGCATAGGACAAGATGGCGAAAGAGATTGGCGCGCTGGTTGTGGACCTGCTGTCCGAAGCCGATCAGGTTGACAGCGGGAGGGCGAACGAGCTCCGAAAAGAGCTTGGGGATTCGCTGAACGCGCTCGCGAACCGTATCGATCGGGGCTATAGCGTCGAGGTCCGCGCGGGCGAACTTCCGGAGGCGGACGACGCGGAAGAGCCTTCGGCCGACGAGGATGATGAGCGCCTCCGGCGGCAGGCAGAGCTCGTGCTCTCAAAGCAGGAACGCCTCTGGCTACCAGCCACAGGGCTCTTCCAGCTGCGCCCCGTCACTTGACCGCTTGCATTCCGTGACCTCACAGAAGTATCTCCTTGAAGATCGCCAGCATCTGCCTAGCGTCCCCGCGTCCCGCGCGCGCCGACGGTACCGAGGAGGTACCCAACGCCGCTCGAGATATGTCCCTATCGCATGTTGGCTGGGGACGCAGGGGACGGACGGGACGCAATCCCGAGGCATCTGGTGGCCCGCGACTCAGCTGGGGGCCGGGCGGTCGCAGGTTCAAATCCTGTCTCCCCGATTCAGAGGCCACGGTGGACAACCGAGCCTTGCAAAGGACCACGAGGCCCAGGATCCCGGTGTTCATCGGGGCGTTCTGGGCCTTTTTCGTGGCGCTAGGCCCGCCCCGCCATCTCGTCGAGCAGATCCTCCTCGGCGTGCTCCCAGAGCGTGGCCCCGACCTCGATCCGCTCGTCGCCCTTCTGCGCCCGCATCATGATCAGGCTCTCGTAGCCCATGGTCCACTCGCGGTGGCCCATCCACGCGCGGTCCGGACCCGGCGGGCTCATGCCAAGGGTCCATATCCACCGGCGCTCCGAGTCCTCCCCCGCCACCGGCGTGCTGTCCCAGATGGTCAGAGTCCAGCCTCTCGAAACGATCTCGTCGAGTGTTGGTCGCCTCATTCGTTGCCTAGGACGATAGGCCCCGGGCGGGGATCTCCTGAGAACCCGAGGCTCCAGGAGGAAACCGTGGTCGTCGACCGGCTCGCGCGCGAACGCTCCGCGTTAAGGGGAGGCGCCGTTGTCGTCCGCGCGCCGCGTCCCATCACGCGTGGGCATGCAGACCTCCGCGGAGGTCGCGGCTCCGCCGCGCGACGACGACCGGCTGACGCGGACCGCGCTCTACCGTGCGGTCCTGCTCGGCTTCGGCCTCGCGGGCGTTGTGCAGGTCTTCCCGCTGATCGCGGGGATGCCCCTCCTCCTGCTGCTCGTGGTGATCGTCGCGGTGCCGCTGTCGCGGGCGGCCGACGCGCTCGAGCGGCTGCACGTCCCGCGCGTGCTCGGGGTGTTCCTCGTCCTGCTGGGCGTGTTGGAGCTGGCGGGCGTGGCCGTCGCGACGCTCAGTCCGATCGTCGTCGACCAGGGCAACCGGCTCATCCACTCGCTGGCCGCGACCATCACGAGCCGGTGCAGCCGACACATCAGCAGTTCGATGTCGGCTCACGCGGTGGACCTTGCCGAGCCCGTGGCACTCGCGGCACGCACCGATCGCCGTGTTGGGCGTGGTGACCGTCCCGACGGTCGAGCGCGACGTGGCCCCGCCGCGACGCTGCTGCAGCGCGACCGCCGGCGGCAGCCCCGTGATGTCCTGAGCCTTGGCACTCCGGCCTGATGGAGCAGCCGCCGGGCGTATGGCGCGACCGACTCGAAGTAGTCGACGTCCTTCAGGGTTGTGCTCGCGCGCCCCGCGGACGTGGACGAAGGGGTCCTCGAGCGTCACGTCAAAGACCCAGCCACCGCGGCGCCGGCGTCCGCGGAGGCGTCTGCGCCGATGCTGCTGATCATGTACGGGTGATCCACAAGCCTCGCCACCCGAGAGGCTAGGTCCGCCAGACGGGCGCCCAAGGTCCGCTACTCCTGCCGGAGTACGACCCGCACGTCCGCTCGGCCGATGTGACCGCACGCCGTCGGCAGTACCGTGCTCGCGATGCGGCATCGTTGGCCCCGCTGGTGGGATATCGCGATCGCCGTTGTGGCGGCAACGGCGCTGATCGCCGACGGCGTGCGGCGCGGAGAGGCGTCGGTGGGCGCCGGCGACTGGGTGCTCGCGGCCCTGACCGCTGCGCCGCTGATCTGGCGGACGCGAGCCCCGCTGACGGTGCTGCTCGTGGTGATGGCCGGCGTGATCGTCTGCCTCGCCGCGTTCGAGCCCGCCGACGTCGCCGTGTTCGTCGTGATGATCCCGCTCTACACCGTGGCCGAGCTCGGCGGCCGGCGGCGGTCCCTGGCGGTCGGCGCCGGCACGGCGGTCGTGCTCGTTGCGGTCCTCGTGGCCTTCGAGTCGGGCGGGGCGATCAGGCCCGAGGACTGGCTTCGCCTGGTCCTCGCCGGTGGCGCCCTCGTCGTCGGCGACACCGTGCGTACCCGCCGGGCGCTCGCCGCTGCGGCGCGGGAGCGCATGGCCCGGGAGGCGCGGGAGCGCGAGCACGAGAGCCGCCGGCGCGTCGCCGGGGAGCGGCTGCGGATCGCGCGAGAGCTGCACGACACCCTTGCCCACGCGCTGGTGGCGATCAACGTCCGGGCGGGCGTGGCGGTGCATCTCGCCGAAGCCGGGGGCGGGCCGCAGGCACTGGCCGAGATCAAGGACCTCTCCGCCGAAGCGCTGGGCGATCTGCGGGCGACGCTGAGCCTTCTCCGCGACGAGCAGGACGCCGCGCCGACGAGTCCGGCCCTGGATCTGGCGGCGGTGTCCGCGCTGGTCGAGCGCGCGAAGGTCGCAGGCGTCGACGTGTCCGCCGACGTGTCGCTCAACGGCGCGACGATCCCGTCGCCGATCGGGCAAGCAGGGTTCCGGATCGTGCAGGAGGCCGTCACGAACATCCTGCGCCACGCCGGCGCGTCGTCGGCGAGCGTGCGCGTGACCTCGACCCTGAGCGCCCTCGAGATCGACGTGACCGACGATGGGCGCGGCGGGCCGGCGAGCGACGATGGCCACGGGTTGCGGGGCATGGCGGAGCGCGCGGTCGCCCTCGGGGGCGAGGTCGCCGCCGGCCCGGGCCCGGCCGGTGGCTGGCGCGTCCACGCGCGCCTGCCCCTCGGTCTCGGTGACCGGCGGTGACCGCGCCGATCCGGGTCCTGCTGGCCGAGGACCAGCCGATCGTGCGCGCCGGGTTCCGCGCGCTGCTGCACGCCCAGCCCGACATCGACGTCGTCGGGGAGGCCTCGACCGGAGCCGAGGCCGTGTCGGCGGCACGCGAGCTGCGCCCGGACCTCGTGCTCATGGATGTCCGCATGCCGGAGATGGACGGCCTCGAGGCCACCCGGATCATCACTTCGGCTTCCGACCTCGCGTCGACCCGCGTGCTCGTGCTCACGACGTTCGAGCTCGACGAGTACGTCTTCGGCGCCTTGCGCGCCGGCGCCAGCGGCTTCCTGCTCAAGGGCGGCGAGCCGGCCGACCTGCTCACCGCCGTGCGCGTGGTCGCCGCCGGCGAGTCGCTGCTCGCGCCGAGCGTCACGCGGCGCCTCATCGAGGCCTACGTCTCGGGCCCCGACCACCCGGGCGGGCAATCGATGCCGGCCGGACTCGACGAGCTGACCGCCCGCGAGCGCGAGGTGCTCCTGCTCGTCGCCGACGGCCTCAGCAACACGGAGATCGCCGCGGCGTTGTACCTCAGCCCGTTGACCGCCAAGACCCACGTGTCGCGGATCCTGACCAAGCTGGGCGTTCGCGACCGGGTTCAGCTCGTCGTGCTGGCTCACCAGTCCGGGCTTGCACGCCGCCCGCACGGCTGAGCGGTACAGCGCGAGCAGTACGCCGGCGGGAGTGAAGTGCGTCCACGCGGCCGACGACAGCGGGAAACGACGTCCGTAGCTTCGGCGCCATGACCTCAATCACCCGCTTCGTGCTCTCGCACCGACGCCTCGTCGCGCTCGCCTGGATCGTGCTCGCGACAGTCGGCGCGGTGGCAACCCCGTCGGCGACCAGCCGCCTGACGCACGACTTCTCCACCCCCGGCAGCGCCGGATATGACACGAACCACCGGATCCTGCAGCGGTTCGGCATCGACGGCAACGAGCAGCCGACGCTTGCCGTGCTGCAGCTCCCCGCCGCGCAGAGCATGCACACCGCCGCCGGCCGGGCCGACGCCGCCCAGACCTTCGCGGCGGCTCACCGCGCCGGTCATGTGGCGGTGGCCGACTACGCGTCGACCGGCAACCCCAAGCTGATCTCCTCCGACGGCCGGACGACGTGGGCGCTGATCAACATGCCCAATCCCGACATCCCGCTCGGCACCGGCGTCATCGACCGCATTCCGGCTGCGCTGAACGCGGCCGCGCCGCACGGCGCGGTGGTGAGCGTCACCGGCTTCGAGCAGCTGCAGTCGGGCGGCGGCGGCAGCGGGCCGAGCGTCCTCGTGGAGACCGTCCTGGGCGGCATCGGCGCCCTGGTGATCCTGCTGGTCGTCTACGGCTCGGCCATCGCCATCGTGCCGTTGCTGATGGCGATCCCATCGATCTTCATCACCTTCCTGCTCGTCGGAGGACTCACCCACCTGACCAACGTGAGCTTCCTCGTGCAGTTCCTCGTGGCGCTCATCGGCCTCGGTGTGGCCATCGACTACTCGCTGCTGATCGTCACCCGCTGGCGCGAGGAGCGAGAGCGGGGTCTCGACAACGAGCACGCCATCCTCGCCGCCGGGGCCTCGGCGGGCCATGCGGTCGTCCTGAGCGGCCTCACCGTGGCGGTCGGTCTCTTCTCACTCGTCGTCCTGCCGGTCGCGTTCCTGCGCAGCGTCGGCGAGGGCGGGCTGCTGATCCCCCTGGTGGCCATCGCCGCCGCCATCACCCTGTTGCCGGTGACGCTCGCGGCATGGGGCCCGGCGTTGGACCGCCGCCGACTGCGGCGCTCCTCGACCACGTTGAGCCGGGGATGGGAGCGCTGGGGGCGGATGGTCGTCCGGCAGCGCTGGATCGCCGGGGCGAGCGGCCTGGCGATCGTCCTCGCGCTCGCGATCACCGCGCTCGGCATGAACACCGGTCAGCCGAGCACCAGCGCCTTCCCGCAGACCACTCCGGCTGCCAGAACCCTCGAGAGCCTCCATCGTCAGGGCGTTCCCCAGGCGGTCGTCTTCCCCGTCCAGGTCCTCACCCACGGTGGCGACGCGGCGGCGGCACAGGTGGCGCGCATCGCCGACGCCACGCCGGGCGTCTACACCACGCTCGCCCCGGCCGCGCGGGCGGGCGCCGACCGGCTCGTGAGCGTGATCCCGCAGGCCCAGGGCAACACGGCCGCCGGCAAGGCGCTCGTGAGCACGCTCCGGTCCCGCCTCGCGGCCGTGCCCGGGGGCGCCGAGGTCGGTGGCAACACCGCCCAGAACGCCGACTTCGTGCATGCGGTGTACGGCAACTTCCCGCTCATGCTGGGGCTCATCGCCATCATCACGTTCCTGCTGCTGGCACGGGCGTTCCGGTCGGTCGTCCTGTCGGCGAAGGCGGTCATCCTCAACGTCATCTCGCTCGGGGCGTCCTACGGGTTCCTCACGCTGTTCTGGCAGCATGGCTTCGGCTCCAAGCAGGTGTACGGCGTACCGGCGACGGGCTCGATCCGGGACTTCATCCCGATCATCGTGTTCGCCTTCCTGTTCGGCTTGTCGATGGACTACGAGGTGTTCCTGCTCGCGCGCATGCGCGAGGAGTACGACCGCACGGGCTCGACGCGCGAGGCCATCGTGCGATCGCTGTCGCGGACGGGCCGGCTCGTGACGTCCGCCGCGATGATCCTCGCGGTCTCGTTCCTGTCGCTCAGCACGAACCCCGACCTGCCGGTCCGGGTCATCGCGACCGGCCTCGCGTTCGGGATCCTGCTCGACGCGTTCGTGGTCCGCACGCTGCTCGTGCCGGCCCTGGTGGCGCTGTTCGGGCGCTGGAACTGGTGGATCCCTGAGGGGTTCGCGCGCGTGCTGCGTGTCAAGCGGGAGCCCGCCGAGGTCACCGAGTGACGCTCCTCGCCCTCCCGGCGGCGGCGTCCGTCGGGAGGGCTGGAGGGTTACTAGTAGCCGCTCGTCTTGTACGAGATCCGCTCACAGCCGCGCACCTTGTAGCCCCTTCGGGCCGCCCGGCTGATGTACAGCACGTCGTTGCCTGGCCCGCAGTCGATGGTCCCGCGGCCGTAGTGTGCGTGGATCACGTCGTCGCCCGCGCCGGCGTCGATGGCGTTGTAGCCGTGGCTGGCGTAGATGAAGTCGTTGCCCGCGCCACCGTAGAGGTGGTCGACCTGGTTCGCCGGCTGCCCGGACGGCTTGAAGTCGCCCCAGATGACATCCCCCCAGGGACCGGCGTAGATGGTGTCGGAGCCGTGGCCGCCGAGCAGCTCGTTGTGCCCCGGCTGCGAGGACATGACGAAGCCGTACTGCGGTGGCCTGGCGGCCGCGTCGAAATGCGGGACGAACCGGCTCTGGCAAGCGCCCCGCCGGTGGATCGCGTCGCACGAGTAGCTGCGGTCCGTGCCGCCGAACGGATCCTGGCCCGGGCGGCCGTCGAGCGGGCGCGTGCTGTCGGTCTTGTTCATGAGCAGTACGCCGTCGATGGCCGGCCAGCCCTCGTGGCTGGTGTTGGCGGCCGCGACCGAGACGGCGACCAGCAGGCACGCGCAGGACAGCGAGAGGAAGAGGACGCGCATACGCGGACACTGAGTCACGAGACGGCTCCGTTGAGCTGTCCCGAGGCGCGGCTGGGACTGGGCGAACGCTCGCTCGCCGGCCCG
>JAOPZW010000245.1 GCA_025963905.1 Solirubrobacterales bacterium
GCCCGGAACGCTTCGGCGTGCGCGAGGTCTTCCGGCAGCAAGCCGAACACATGCTGGTCGAGGGCCTGGCCGGTCGGCGTGATGTAGAACGCCCGCAAGGTCCCTTCGTGGCGCATGCCGGCCGCGAGCATGCTGCGGATGCTGGCGGTGTTGTCGGTCTCGCACTCGGCGTGGACCCTGACGAGCCCCTGAGCGAACGCGTGGGCCGCGGCCAGCCGCAGTGAGCGGCCGGCGAACCGGCGCCCCCGGAATCGGGGTGCGACCCAGCTCGCGGCGACCGCGCGCCGCTTCTGCCAGCAGAGGTCCTTGAGCGCGCGGCGCCCGGCCAGCTCTCCCGACGCGGCATCCACGATCGCCCATTCCCATGCCTCGCCGGCGGCGTTGCGTGCGCGCACCCGCTGGACCCACTCGCGGGCGGCGTCTGCCGTCGGCTCTGGGACCGTGTTGCGGGCGCGGATGTCCGGGTCGGACCAGATGGCGGCCAGTGCCGGCGCATCGCCGGCGGCGAACTCCCGCAGCACCACGACCCCGTCGGTCAGCGATGGCATCCCTCGACGGCCAACCACACCGCCAGCCTAGATGCTCGGTCACAGCGGGCACCGCAAGCCGTTCGTCGGGACGGCCCGCAGGGAAGACCTGTCCTACACCCTGCAGGGAATGCCGGGCGACCGCGAGCCCTCACGACCGCCCGGGCAACCAACGGAGGATTCCGAGAATGCGATCCGCAGGAGAGGACACGATCAGAGGCCGCGTCGACAAGATCGCCGGGCGCGTGCTCGAGGCCGTTGGCAAGCTGACCGGGAACCGCCGGGCCGATGCCAAGGGCAAGGCAGCCCGCGCCAGGGGCGTGGGCCGGTCGGCCAAGGGGCGCCTCAAGCGGCCCGCGCGACGGTAACGGCCGCGACCGCCGGTCAGGCGCCGCCGGCGTGGCGCATCTAGGCGCGCACGCGCGGGTCGAGCCAGGCGAGCACGACGTCGGCGCACAGGTTGGCGAGCACGATCGTCAGCGCGCCGGTGATGACGATGCCCTGCAGCAGCGGGTAGTCGACCGTCCCCTGGCCCTCGACGTTGCCCATCGCCCTCGTCGTCAGGCGCAGGACGCCGGGGATGTTGAACGCGCGCTCGATCAGGACCGCGTTGGTCACGACGGTGGCCATCGTCACGCCGGCGAGCGAGATCACGGGGCCCGCGCCGGCCGGCACCGCGTGGCGGCGGACCACCGTCCCCCACGGCAGCCCCTTGCCCAGCGCGGTGCGGATGTAGTCCTGGTCCAGCGACTCCCGCATCGTCGAGCGCATCATCCGCAGGCACATCCCGGCCAGCGGGGCGGCGAGCACGAGCCACGGGATCAGCAGCCCGCGGAGCCAGCGCGACGGGTCGTCGGTCAGCGGCGCGTAGGTGCCCTGGCCGCCGACGAACGGCAGCGGAATCGAGCCGATGTCGGGCGAGAAGACGTAGATCGCCATCAGCCCGACCCAGTAGACGGGAGCGCAGACGGCGATCGAGGCAGCGCCCTCCAGGGAGCGCGAGAGCGCCGAGCGCGGTCGCACCGCGCAGACCGCCCCGCCGGCCAGCCCGGCCAGCCCGCCGATCACGAGGCCACCGGCCAGCAGCGCGACATCGGCCGGCAGTCCCTCGGCGACCATGCCGCTCACCGGCCGGTGGCCGAGGGTCAGCGAGCGGCCCAGGTCGAGGTGCAGGAAGACCGCCGTCAGGTAGTCTCACAGCTGCAGCGGCAGCGCGCGGCCGTCCGCGAAGCGGTCGGGCTGCATGACGTGGAAGATCAGGAACGTGCACGCCGTCACGCCGATGAGGACGGCGAGGACGCTGAGGAGGCGGCGGGCGAGGAAGCTGGCGAACGATCCGGACATCGGCGAGGCCGCGGCAATCTAGAACATGGGCGGCCGCGGCCCGGCCTCGGCGTGTGGTGCGCTCTATCCCGCGGTCACCACCAGCGTGTGGCTCGCACCCGGCGCCGCCGCGACGGTCACCTCGCGCCCGCGATTGGTCACGCGCTCGGCGTAGGTCACCGGCGCGCCGTCGAGCGTGACGGCCGCGACGCTCGCGCCGGCGGGCAGGGTCGCGCCGACGCGCAGCTTGACCGGCAGGTGGGCGAAGACGGTCGTCGTGTACGTGGCGCCCGCGTGGGCGGCGCGCACGTCGACCGATCCGCCGGAGCCCAGGCGGATGTCATCGCCGGCGATCGGGTCGGCGCCCGGCACCTGCGGCACGACCTCCAGGCGCCCGGCGCCCAGGTCGGGTCGCACGCCGAGCTGCTGGTGCACGACCGGCCATGCCGTGCCGTAGGCGCCCCAGCTCTGCAGGACCATCGAGCGGTCGTACAGTGCCCGGTCGATGTTCTTGCCGTAGAACGGCGACGGCGCCTCCTCGGGCATGGCTCCCGGCTGCTCGTCGGGGGTGGGGAGCTGGAGACGGCGGTTGGCCGTGGTGAAGCGCTGCTGCTGGTCGGCCCCCAGGCGCCCGTAGTTGCCCTCGCCGACGGCCATGATCGCGCTGTTGAGCGTGAAGATGCGCTCCTCGGAGGGGCTGTCGGGCGCCCCGTCGCAGCCCGGCCCCGCGGTGTGGAAGAAGCCGAACTCGGTGCCGTAGCAGGCGCGCTCGTGCACGTCGAGGGTCGCGTTGCCGTGGTCTGCCTGCGCCAGCCCGGGCGTCGCGTGGCCGGCGGCGTCGGTGAGCTCGGCCTCCATCGGCGTCGCACCGATCCAGTACCGCTGGTAGAGCTGATGGTTGCCCGGGTCGGCGAGCGAGTCGGCATAGCCGGGGACCGAGGGCATCCACCAGGCGCTCTCGAAGCGGTCGCGCAGGGCGTTGGCGCGCCCCAGGGCCCAGCCGCGCGTGGCGCCGTCGTGCCTGGCCTGCGCCATGTCGGCGAGGTCGTAGAGGCCGCGGATCGCGTAGACGGCGTTGTCGAGCTTCTCGGCGCCCATGCCGGTGCGCTCCACGTTGCCGGGCCCTTCCGGCCACCCGTCGCCATCGCTGTCGAGGTCCTGGACGACGTGGCGCATCGCCTGGCGCGCGAACGGATAGAGGTCGCCGAGGAAGGCGTTGTCGCCGGTCCAGCGCCACACGAGGGCGACCGCGCTGGGGAACTTGGCCGACTCGTCGGTGTTGCCGGAGTTGCCCGGTCCGCCGAAGTACACCGAGCCGTCGGTGACGACCTCGTGGACGACCTTGCCGCTCGTGCCGTTCAGGGCGACGCTCACGTCGCGCAGCGCGCGCAGGTGGTCCTCGATCGGGCCGAACTGGCCGAGGGCGACCGACGCGAAGGCGGTGTACTCACCGTCGGTCGCGAACAGCCACGGGTAGTCGGGGAAGCCGGCGCCGACGAAGCGCACGTGCGAGACCGTCCCGGCCGCGGCTGGGAAGGCCTTGCCCTCGTTGACGTCGCGGACCTGCAGGCCGTCGGCCTCCTGTACGGCGTCGGCGAGGTTCTGCTTGCTCCAGTCGATGCCCTGGGCGAGTAGCGGATCGCCGGGCAGCGACAGGCGCGTTTGGTCGCCCAGCGCCTTGCGCGCGGCGACCTTGGCGGCGAGCTCCGCGGCGGGGTCGTTCAGGAGCGCGTCGAGCTCGCTGCGGGCCGCGGCGGTGCCGGTGCGCGAGCCCGCCACGCCGAACCACACGTCCTTCGTGCCGCCCGCCGGCACCGTCACGTCGTAGGTGAGCTGCCCGCCGGCGCCCTTGCCCATGGCGCTGTCGTCGCAGGTGTACGGCGCGGGGCCGTCCATCGGGCAGATCACGGGCGGATCCTGGGGGCCACGGAAGTCCGTGCCGGTGGCGTGGCCGGTCGGCGTCTCGGTCGAGCCGACGGCGGCGGCCCAGTCGTGCGCGGGCAGCCCGCCGGGGGGCGCGCCCTGGTCGCTGAAGAGCAGGGTGCCGCTGTCGTAGGCCGCGCTGTCGGGCAGGTTCGAGGCCTGGGCGCTCGGCGTGGTCCAGCCCCAGGGGTAGGCGGACAGCAGCTCCGAGTGCGCATCGGCGGCGAGGCTGAAGGACTGCGCTGCGCCGCTCGTGTTGGAGAAGCGCAGGCGCACGAGCACGCCGTGGCGGTCGTCGGGCGCGGTATCGGTGCGCGTGACGGTCAGGCCCGCGCGCACGGGGATCTGCATCTGGACGTAACCCCACCCGCTCGTGAAGCTCTCCGCCTTCGGCAGCCAGGCGCCGTCGACGGCGAACCACATCCCGTCCAGGAGCTTGAGCGGCGCGGTCCAGAAGCCGCCCATCTCGCCGCGGATATGCCACCCGGCGGCGGGGAACCGTCCGTCCTCGGTGCCGACGACGTAGGCGTGCGGGCCGCTGGCGACGTAGCGGCGGTCGCTCAGGCGGTCGGTCGTCGAGAGGGTGGGCGAATCGGCTGCCGCGGCCACCCCCGGAACGGCAAGGGACAGCACCAACAGCGCGCACAGCTGGACCCGTCGCATGGAATTCCTCTCCTCCGCCTGCCGGGGTCTCTACCCCGGATTACGGCGCCTCGAAACCCACTTTGCCTTGCCCAGACATCGGCGTTTGACGCGGCTCACCCGTCGGCCTAGCCTCGAACCGCATGCGCGAACGGTTCCGCAGCGTCCTGCAGGGCCCGGTCGCCGTCGCGCTCCTGATCCTCGCCGCGGGGGCGGCCCTGGTCGGCGTCGCGGTCGCGCGGACGTCCCGTGCTCCGTCCTCGCCTCCGGCGGTGTCGCGGCCCGGGGCGCCGGTGCGCGCCGCCGCGCATCCGTCGTCGGCCACGCCGTGTGGGACGACCCGCCGCCGCCCGACCTGGCAGCACGTCGTGTGGGTGGTCATGGAGAACCGGGACTACGGCGGGATCGTGGGCACGCGGGCCGCTCCCTACGTCAACAGGCTGGGCCGCAAATGCGGCGTGGCGACGCGGTTCTCCGCCGAGACGCATCCGAGCCTGCCCAACTACATCGCCATGACCTCGGGCTCCACCCAGGGCATCAGCGACGACGCCGATCCCTCCGCGCACCGCCTCTCGGTGCCGAGCATCTTCAGCCAGCTGGGCGGCGGCTGGCGATCGCTGCACGAGTCCATGCCGGGCAACTGCGAGTCCACGCCGAGCGGGCTCTACGCCGTCAAGCACAACCCCGCGGCCTACTACACGAACGTGGCCTCGGCCTGTGCGGCGCAGGATGTGCCGCTCATGAGCCCCCCCGACCTCTCGGCGCGGTTCACGTTGGTCAAGCCCAACTCCTGCCACGACACCCACGACTGCTCCGTGGCCACGGGCGACGCATGGATGGCGGGCTTCCTCCCGAAGATCCTGAACAGCCCGCAGTACCGGGCGGGCAGGACCGCGGTCTTCATCACCTGGGACGAGGGCACCAACCCCAATCGGATCCCGACCTTCGTGATCGCCCCGAGCACCCGGCGCGGCACCCTGAGCGCGACGGCGTTCAGCCACTACTCGCTGCTGCGGACCACCGAGGAGATGCTCGGCCTTCCCCTGCTGGGCAACGCGTCGAAGGCGGCGAGCATGCGCTCCGCCTTCCACCTCTGAGGACCTCGATGGTCGCACTCGGCCCGCCCGTCGAGTGCCGGGATGTGCGCGACGCCGCGCGACTCTTACGCGGACCTTAGGAAGCTCTCAGCGTCCCCTAAGACACGCGGCCGACAGTGACCCCATGCCCCGCTCCCTACGCTTCCTCCCACTCGCCCTCGTCGCCCTCACCGCCTCGCTCGCCGCGATCGGGACGACATCCGCCCGGGCGGACACCGCGGCGAAGAGCACGAACTGGGCCGGATATGCGGCCGAGAAGAACGGCCTCAGATTCCGCCGCGTGGCCGGGACCTGGATCCAGCCGGCGGTGTCGTGCGCCCCGGGGCAGCCGGGCTTCTCAGCCAACTGGGTGGGCCTCGGCGGCTTTCAGCAGACCTCGACGGCTCTCGAGCAGATCGGCACCGAGGCCGATTGCACCGCATCGGGCAAGGCCGTGTACTCGGTCTGGTACGAGCTCGTGCCCGATACCTCCAAGGCGATCAAGCTGACCGTGCGGGCCGGGGACAAGGTCAGCGCGAGCGTCGCCGTCCGCGGCCACACGGTCCAGCTGCGCCTGGCCAACCGCACCCGCGGAACCCTCTTCCAGAAGACGCTGACCGCCGCGACCGTGGACACGGGATCGGCCGATTGGATCGTCGAGGCCCCCGCGGTGTGTGGGGCCGGCGGTGGCTGTCGTCCCACGCCGCTGGCGAACTTCGGCACCACGGGCTTCACCGCCGCCACCGCCACGACCAGCGGCGGCCACACCGGCACGATCGTCGACCCCGCCTGGTCGCGGGCGGCGATCACGCTCAGCTCACAGGGCGGCCGCGAGTTCGCCGGGGCGGCGCCGGTGGCAGCCTCCGACGGCGCGGCGCCCTCACCACTGGCGGCGACCGGCGACGGCTTCCTCGTCGTCTTCCAGCAGGCCGCCGGCGACGTCCCGGCGCCCCCGAGCGCCGGGTGACCACGACGACGGCGAGAGGGGCGCCACGGTGGGGTACTCGAAATGATGGTCCTCGGCGACTGAGCCGATCGGGCCAGGAGGAGGGTGGTCTACTGGGTGCTGCATCCTCTGAGTGTGCGCCGGCGTACGTGTGGGGGCCGTACGGATCGGCGGCGCGCGCGTACAGATCGCGTATGGAACCGCGCCGTCCCAAGGCGTTCGCGCGCGCCTGAGTTGACGCCCGGCGTCCGGCGGCCTACCTCCAGACGCCCAGGGCGATGACCTTCGAGTACGAGCAGTTCATCCGGACGATCCAGCACAAGGCCGAGGCCTCGTGGGACGATGCCGAGCGCGCGGCTGAGGCGACGCTGACGACGCTCGCCGAGCGCCTGTCGTCCGGTGAGGCGCGCGACGTGGCGGACGAGCTGCCGCCCGAGGCCCGCCGCTGGCTCGCGGGCACGGACGACGATGCCGAGGCCTTCACGGTCGACGAGTTCCTGCGTCGCGTGGCCGAGCGGGAGGAGGCCGACCTGGAGACCGCCGAGCTCCACGCCAGGGCGGTGCTCGTCGCCGTCACGCGCAATCTCAGCCGCCAGGAGCGCCGCGACATGCTGGCCGAGCTGCCGAAGGACTTCGGCCGCCTGCTCGTCGACGGGCAGCGCGCGCCGGCCCCCGAGCCGCTCCCGACGGAGGAGTTCCTCGCGCGGGTGGCGGACCACGCCGCCGTCGACCTCGACACCGCGCGGGCGGCGACCAAGGCCGTCCTCGCGACCCTCGCCGAGCGCATCGCGGGCGGCGAGGTCGACGACCTCGCCGCGCAGCTGTCGGACGAGCTGCGGGAGCTGCTCGAGGACGCCAAGACCCGCAAGGCGGAGCGCATGTCGCTCGACGAGTTCGTCCGGCGCGTGGCGGAGCGCGAGGGGGTCTCGCCCGAGCAGGCGCAGGACCACGTGCGCGCGGTGTTCCAGACGCTGCGCGAGGCCGTGACCGGCGATGAGTGGGCCGACATGACCGCCGAGCTGCCCGACGAGTACACGCCGGTGCTCATGAGGTCATGACCGCCGCGCGGTGACCGGCCCGCTCATCATCGGCTACGACGGCTCGGACGGGTTCGACGCAGTGCTGCGGAGGGCCGCCCCGCTGCTGGCGGTGCGGTCGGCAGTGGTCGTCGTGGTGTGGGAGGCCGGCGTGGCCTACGAGCTGTTCGCGTTCCCGCACGACGTCATGCCCGCGCCGCTCCACGTCGCCACCGCTGTGCAGGTGGACCGCGCGATGTACGAAGGCGCCCAGCGCCTGGCGCAGAAGGGCGCCCAGATCGCCAGGGAGGCGGGCTTCGAGGCCGAGGGCCTGGCGGTCGCCGACGAGCGCACGGTCCCCGACACGCTCGTGTACCTGGCTGAGGAGCGCGACGCCGTGGGGATCCTGGTCGGCGCGCGCGGGCGCGGACTCAGCAGGCTGGTGCTCGGCAGCACGTCGCAGGGCGTCGTGCGCCGTGCGCGGTGCCCCGTCGTGGTGGTGCGGCGCGACGGGGGCGGCTGACCGCGGGGGACCGACCGCGTGCCATCAGGCGGGCGCGTGCCCGTCGTGCCGGCCGTGCCGGTGCTCGAGTCGCTCCACGCGCTCGCGCAGCCGCTCCCACGCGCGGTCGAGCTCGGCGCCGATGTCGCGCAGGCGGCTGTCGTGCTGCCGGCTGCGCTCCTTCGCGGGGATCTTCAGCAACGCGTCCTCCTCACCGCACAGGTTCTCGACGCGGGCGAACAGTCCCAGCTCCGGCGGGTCCGGCGCCAGGTCCTCCTTCGTGCGGGGCGGCTCGCGGCCCGGGAATGCGGTCATGCTGCTGGCCGCTAGGCCGTTCTCCCGCAGGATCAAGGCGCGGCGGCGCTCCGGCGCAGGAGAAAGATCGAGATGACCAGCACGAAGGCGAGCCCGGCGAGCGCCCCGATCTGGACGAGGAAATCGGTCAGCGGCTGGCCCTTCGCTCCCTCGAGCTCGGCCGCGATGATCAGGAGACGGCGGACGATCGCGATGAGCCCGATGAGGAGGAACGGCTCCACCAGGATCTGGCCGCCCGCATCGACGAGCCGCAGCGTGTAGAGGAGCTCGGCGATGATGAACAGCAGCAGGACGCGATCGAGGATGAAGAGCCCGCTGTCGGAGGTGGTCCGCGAGGAGCGCCCGTCGATCAGATCCTCCACCGTCCCGACCAGCACGAAGGCCGCGGCGACGACGAGCAGCGCCCCGACCACGAGATAGATCGCGCCCTGGGCTCCGGAGATCCCGGCTTGGAGGGCGAAGGTGGCCTTGGGTCGCGTCCGGAGGTCCGGGGGCCGGGGCTCCTCTGGGGTCTCTCGGATGCTGCCGCGCTCCATGGCCTCTCCCGCCGCGCAGGATCCTCCACTAGCCGATGTGCGCCAGGAACCAGTCGCGCGCCAGCGCGCTCACGCGCTCCGGCGCGCCGGGCTCGTCGAAGAGCCGGCCGGCCCCGGGGACCATCTCCAGCCGGGACTCGCACGCAAGCTCCGCCTGGGCCTCACGATCGAGCCTCAGCGCCTCGCCGTCCAGGCCCCCGGCGATCAGCAGCGTCGGAGCCGTGACCCTCCGGAGAGCGGGGCCGGCCAGGTCGAGACGGCCGCCGCAAGCGACGACGGCGACGATCCGATCGGGTCGCTCGGCTGCCGCCACCAGGGCCGCCGCCGCCCCGGTGCCCGACCCGAAGCAGCCGACCGGGAGCCCCGCAAGGCTCGGCGGAAGGTCTTCGATCAGCGCCGCGCCCGTCAACCAATCGATCGCGCCGGTCACGCGATCGGCCGACCGCCGGAGCTCCAAGCGGCGTTCCTCGCGCGCGACCAGACCGGCCAGCAAGGTGCCGAACCTGGCCTCGATCAGCGCCTTGTCGACAGCGGCGTTGCCTGCCGCCGTCCCATCGGCGAAGACGATGACGCCGCGGGCGTGGGGTGGCAGCGTGAGGACGCCGGGGACGCCATCGTTGCCCAGCGGGACGTCGACCTCGGCGGTGCCGGCCAAGCCCTAGACCCCCCACGGATAGGTCTCGGGCAGCTCGCCGGCCTCCCAGTCGCGCGTGGGCTCGAGCGGCTCGACGGCGTTCGTCGCGTCGATGTGGAGGACCATGTCGAACTGGCCCGCCAGGCGGGCGTGGAAGTAGTGCGAGATCCGCTCGGTCTCAGGGCTGTAGACGACGCCGATCGCGCGCTCGAGGCGCCTGCCCTGGAGGTCGCCCGTTCCGAGCAGCAGGTCGGGGGCCTGCAGGTTGTGGAAGAGCTCCTCCCAGCTCCCGGCCAGCGCCGGGCGCACGCGCTTGCGCTCGGCGGGGCCGCCCCAGTCGGACGCGGCGGTGACCGTACCCGTGTGCGTGCTGAAGCCGACCAGCAGGACCTCGTGCCCGTAGCGCTCGCGCAGGATCTGACCGACGTTGAGCTCGCCCGCCTGGCCGAGCTCGGTCGCGCGCGCGTCGCCGAGGTGCGAGTTGTGCGCCCACACGACGACCTTCGCCGGCCCGCGCGTGCGCTCGAGGTGCCCGACGAGGGCGTCGAGCGTCTCGGCCATGTGGCGGTCGCGCAGGTTCCAGCTCTCGACGCCCCCGCGGAACACCGCCCGGTAGTACGCCTCCGCGTTGGCGACGAGGCGGGCGTTCTGCTCGGCGTAGAAATGGCGGTCCTCGTCGATCGATCCGTTCTTGGCGGCGAGCTTGCCGGCCATGTTCCGAAGCTCGATCAGCTCCTCGACGACGGCCTCCTCGCACGGCTCGGCGCCGGCGATGCCGGCCTCGTAGGCGTACACCTGAGGGTCCCTGCCGAACTGCTCGAAGCAGGCGTAGCGCCGGCGCGCGCGCTCCGCGGCCTCGGGGTCGAACTCCAGGAGATACGACACGACGGCGTCCATCGACGCGTACATGCTGTACAGGTCGAGTCCGTAGAAGCCGGCCTTGGGCGTCCCGGCCGCGAGCGCGTCGTTGTGCTGGCGCAGCCAGCCGACGAACTCCGCCACCTCGGTGTTCCGCCACATCCACGCCGGGAAGCGCCGGAAGTCCGCCAGGGCCTCCGCCGGACCGGTGTCCTCGTTGGCCGCGCGGACGAAGCAATTGACGCGGTAGGCATCCGGCCAGTCGGCCTCCACGGCGACCACGCCGAAGCCCGACTCCTCGATCAGGCGCTTCGTGATCTCCGCCCGGGCGCGGTAGAACTCGTCGGTCCCGTGCGACGCCTCGCCGAGGAGGACGAAGCGCGCCTCCCTCGCCCGCTCGAGCACCGGGTCGTAGTCCGCGGCGCTCCCCGTGAGGCGCTGGAAGACCTCGGGCGGCCCGGGAACAGGCGGGCGGCGTGCGCGCCGGAGCAGCTCCCTGACCTGCTCGTCGGTGACCTGCGAGAAGTCCGCGTACCAGCTGCCGACGGCTCCGAAGGACTCGGGCGCGTGCACGAAGACCACGTCGTCGGCGTGCTCGCGCACGAGATCGATGACCGCTGGTGGCGCGACGGGCACGGCGACGATGACGCGCTCGGGCTCCTCCGCACGCGCGGCCCGCACGGCCGCCAGCATGGTGGACCCGGTCGCCAGGCCGTCGTCGACGAGGATGACCGTGCGGCCCCTGAGATCGGGCGGCGGCCGGTCTCCGCGGTAGCCGTGCTCCTGCCGCTCGAGCTCGCGCATCTCCTTGGCGTCGATCGCCTCGATCCACTCGCGCGGGATGTCAAGCGACTCGATCAGCTGCTCGTTGAGGACGCGCGTGCCGCCCGTCGCGACCGCGCCGAACGCGAGCTCCTCGTCGCCCGGCACCCCGAGCTTGCGCACCACGAAGACGTCCAGGGGCGCGTCGAGCGCCCGTGCCACCTCGAACGCGACGGGCACGCCGCCGCGCGGGAGCCCGAGCACCACCACGTCTCCGGTGACCCGCGGGCGCAGCCGCTCGGCGAGCACCCGGCCGGCCTGTGCTCGATCCTGGAAGGGCTCCATCTCGAATCTCTTAGGCCGATTTCCCGGGGAGAAAGGCGGGATGTCCT
This sequence comes from Solirubrobacterales bacterium, assembly GCA_025963905.1. GTDB lineage: Bacteria > Actinomycetota > Thermoleophilia > Solirubrobacterales > Solirubrobacteraceae > JAOPZW01. The sequence continues at coordinate 11,453 of JAOPZW010000245.1, forward strand.
GGACTCAGCCGCCGGGCGCCGTGCCCAGCTTCACGGTGACAGTGGCCTGCCGGCCGCTGGGCCTCACCACCTGGAGGCTGACGCTCTGCCCGGGCTTGAGCGTGGCGAGCACGAGGGCCAGCTCCTCGCTCGTGGGCGTGGGCCTGCCCGCCAGCGCGACGATCACGTCGCCCGGGCGGATGCCGGCGCGGTCCGCGGGACCGCCGCGCTGAACGCTCTGCACCAGGACACCGCCCCCGACGATGGTGCTGACCTCGACGCCGAGGTAGGCCCGCTTGGCCTGCGGGACATGGCCGGAGCTCACGAGTTGCGCGGCGATGTCGCGCGCCGTGTTGCTCGGGATGGCGAAGCCGATCCCGGGCGCCTGGGCGCCGCCGAACTCCGGGTCGGTCGCGGCCAGGGTGGGGATGCCGATCACCCGCCCGGTGATGTCCACGAGCGCGCCGCCCGAGTTGCCGGGGTTGATCGGAGCGCTCGTCTGGATCGCCGACGGGATCGTCGCGCCGTTGCCCTCGGACACCGTTCGCCCGACCGAGGAGACGATCCCGTCCGTGACGCTGGACCGCAGCCCCAGGGGATTGCCGATCGCGAGCGCGAAGTCGCCCACCTTGATCTGAGAGGAGTCGGCGAACGCGGCCGGACGCGGCTTCGCATCGGTGAGGCGCACGACCGCGATGTCATTGGGCGGATACGAGCCGACGAGCGTGGCGTTGTGCGGGGAGCCGCCGCCGGCGAGCGTGACGGCGAACTGGGTGAAGCTCCCCACCACGTGGGCGTTGGTCAGGACGTCGCCCTGGGCGTCGAAGACGACGCCCGAGCCGAGGCCGGCCGGGCTCTGGATCTGGACGACCGCCGGCGACACGGTCTCCACGACCTTGACGAACTGCTGCTGGAGGCTTTCGGCGCCCGGCGACGCCGCCACTGCCGGCTTGGTCGACACGCTCACGCTCTCGAGGCCCTTGTGGCCCCCGCCGCAGCCGGCCAGTGCGGAGAGGAGCCCGACGGCGACGCCTGCCCGTAGGCGCGGATGAGTGCAGCGGAACACGTGGACGGCCCTAGCGGTCCAATAGGTCCGACCGCGCCTCGCGCAACTGGGAAGGAGTTGTTCAGACGGGGCTCACCGACGCGTCGCGCGGCAGCGTCAGGGTGAAGGTGGCGTGGAGGCCGGATGCGCTCACAGCGAGCCGGCCGCCTTCGGCGTGCGCCAGCGAGCGTGCCAGCGCCAGCCCGATGCCGTGACCTTCGCCCGAGCCGCTGCGCCGCGCGAAGGCCTCCTCGGGGTCGGTGACGCCCGGGCCCTCGTCGGTGACGTCGACCGCGATCCAGTCACCGCTCTCGCGCACGGCGACCGTGACCGCGCCCGCGCCGTGGATGCACGCATTCGCCAGCAGCACGTCGAGGATCTCGCGGACGACGGTGGGGGAGGAGCGCGCGATGGGCGGCGTCCCGGCGATCGCGATCCGCAGCGGGCGCGCCTGGAGGGCCAGGCGTTCGCGCCAGGCCTGCTCGAGCTCCTCGACCGTGGTGGTCAGGACCGTCGAGGGCGCCTCCTCGCGCGGCGTGTCGCGTGCGACGGCCAGCAGCGTGTCGATCGTGCTCTGCAGCCGTTCGACCTCCCCGAGGGCCGCGGCCAGCTCCGGGCTGCTGTCGCCGCGCAGCTCCATCGCCTCGAGCTCGATGCGCAGCGCCGCGAGCGGCGTGCGGAGCTGATGGGAGGCGTCGGCGGTGAACTCGCGCTCGCGGGAGACGAGGTCGTCGAGCCGGCGGGCGGTGGTGTCCAGCGCGTCGCCGACGGCGTCGAGCTCGGCGACGCCCGCATGCGGTGCACGCGTGGCGAAGTCACCGTCGCCGAGGCGCCGCGCCGCCGCCGCCAGGCGCTCGAGCGGCACCGCCAGGCGGCGGCCGAGCGCGATCGCTGCGGCCAGCGCCAGCAGGAGGATCGCGCCCGCCAGCCCGGCGAGCTGCAGCCAGGCGCTGTGGGTGTGCCGCGCCACCGCCGCGGCGCTGCGGGTCGCGAGCACGGCGCCCGAGACCTGCTCCCGCGCGAGCAGCGGCACGGCGGTCAGCAGCACGCCCCCGCGCTGGGCCTGTCTCGGCTTGCCCGTCCGGACGGCGTCGCGGACCAGCGCGTCGGCTTGCAGCGGTCCCGCCCCGGCGAGCCGGCGGCCCGCACGGTCATAGACGACGAGGCGGTCGCTTGTCCGCGGCAGCTCGATCGGGTCCGAGGTGGTTCGCGACAGGTCGATCTGGCGTGCCGCAGCGACGGTGTCGCGCTGCAGGCGCAGTAGCTCCTCGTCGCGGTAGGTGCGCTGCAGGACGACGCCGAGCGGAAGCGCGAACAGGGCGACGCTCACGACCGCGACCAGGGCGATGGCGAGGACCAGCCGGCGCCTCACCCGTCCTCCAGGCGGTAGCCGACGCCGCGGAGTGTGGTGATCGCGTCGCGTCCGACGTGGTGGCGCAGCGACAGGATGTGCGTGTCGAGCGTCTTGGTCGAGCCGGTCCAGCTCGTGCCCCAGACGTCGAACATGATGCGCTCGCGCGTGACCGCGCGGCCCGCGTTGGCGACGAGCAGCGCGAGCAGCTCGAGCTGCTTGGGCCGCAGCGCCAGCTCCTCGTCGCCGCGCCAGGCCCGGCGCGCCGCGAGGTCGACGACCACGTCCCGGGCACGCAGCGGCTCGTCTACCTCCGATTCGCCACCCGCCCGGCGCAGGCTCGCGCGCACGCGCGCGAGGAGCTCGGAGAGCCGGAAGGGCTTGACCATGTAGTCGTCGGCACCGGCGTCGAGCCCGGCGACCACGTCCAGCTCCTGGCCGCGGGCGGTCAGGATGAGGATGGCCAGGTCGGGTCGCGCCGCGCGCAACCGCCGGCAGACCTCGATGCCGTCGACGTCGGGAAGGCCCAGGTCGAGGATGACGAGGCCGATGTCGGGGCCGCATTCCGTGACCGCGGGGCCCCCGCGGGAGAGCCGGCGCACCGCGTAGCCCTGCGCGTCGAGGACGCGGGTGAGGCCCGAGGCGATGGCGTTGTCGTCCTCGACCAGGAGGACGCCCGGCGTGCTCATCAGAGCACCGTAGCGCCGCCGTCCCCCGCCTCCGAGGTTTGACCTGGCGTTGACCTGGCGCTGTCCGGACGCGGAGGAGGCGCGTCTACGGTGCCGCCCATGCCTCGCATCCTCGTTGCAGCGTCCCTCGCCGCGGCGCTCGCCGTCGCCGCCGCCGGCTGCGGCTCGAGCAGCTCCAGCGGCTCGACCGCGTCGACGTCGTCGAGCGCGTCCAAGCCCGCCACCACCGGGAAGGAGACGAGCCCGGCCGGGGACATCCCCGACAACCAGGCGTACGTTGCCTACCGCGGCTCGGGTTACTCGGTCAAGGTGCCCGAGGGCTGGGCCCGCACCGGGGCCGGCGGCGCCGTCACCTTCACCGACAAGCTCAACTCGGTCCGGATCGACGAGTCGCGGCCCGCAGGGGGGGCGGCGGCGCGCAAGCCGGCCGGCGCCAGGCTGACCACCGTCAGCCGGCCGGCCGGTCGCGCCGCGCGCATCACCTATGTCGCGAAGTCAGCGCCCGATCCCGTGACCGGGCGCCGGGTCGCCGACGCGGTCGAGCGCTACGTGTTCACGCACGGGGGCCGCACCGTCGTGCTGACGCTCAGCGGGCCGACGGGTGCCGACAACGTCGATCCGTGGAAGCTGATCACGAGCTCGCTGCGGTGGACGCGATGAGCACCGCCATCGAGGCTCAGGACCTGTACCGGTTCTTCCACGCCGGCGACGACGAGACGCTGGCGCTGCGAGGCGTCAGCCTCGAGGTCGGGCGCGGCGAGATCGTCGCCGTCACCGGCCCCTCGGGCTCGGGCAAGTCCACGCTCATCATGTGCCTGGCCGGCCTCGACGAGCCCGACGGCGGCATGGTCCGCGTGAGCGGCGAGCGCCTGTCGCGGCGCAGCGAGCAGGAGCGGGCGCGGATCCGCGGGCAGGCCATCGGCGTCCTGTACCAGGCCACGAACCTCGTCGGCCACCTCAGCGTCGACGCCAACGTGGCGCTCGCGCAGCGCATCGCGGGGACCGAGGGTGGCGCCCGCCGCAGACGTGAGGTGCTCGAGCAGATGGGCATCGAGCGCCGCGCTCACGCCCGGCCATCGCAGCTGTCCGGCGGCGAGCTCGCGCGCGCGGGCCTGGCCACGGCGCTCGTCGGCGATCCGGCGGTGCTGCTCGCAGACGAGCCGACCGGCGAGCTCGACTCGGTGACCGCCGAGCGCGTGCTCGACCTCCTGCGCGAGCGCGCGGCCGCCGGTGGCGCGGTGATCGTCGTCACCCACGACCGCGAGGTCGCCGGCGTCGCCCATCGCGAGATCCAGCTGAGCGACGGCCGGGTGGTCGCGTGACCGAGCCGCTCGTCATCGGACGGGGCGCGGGCCGCACCTTCGGCAAGGGCGCGACGGCGACCGTCGCCGTCCAGGCCGCCGACTTCGCGATCGAGCTCGAGCAGCGCGTCGCGCTCGTCGGCCCGTCGGGCTCGGGCAAGTCGACCCTGCTGCACCTGATGGCCGGGCTCGACCTGCCGACCGTCGGGACGATCGCCTGGCCCGCCATCGGGTCGCGGTCCGACCTGCGACCCGGCGCGGTCGCGGTGATCTTCCAGGGCCCGAGCCTGCTGCCGCCGCTGAACGTCCTCGAGAACGTCGCCCTGCCGCTGGTGCTGGCCGGTGAGCGCGAGGACGCCGCCCGGAACGCCGCCACGACGTCGCTGGAGCTGCTCGGCCTCGTCGCGCTGGCCGACAAGCTTCCGGAGGAGATCTCCGGCGGGCAGGCACAGCGGGTTGCCGTGGCGCGCGCGCTCACCGGGCGCCCGCGGCTGATCCTTGCCGACGAGCCCACCGGCCAGCTCGACCACACGACCGCCGCCGGAGTCGTCGAGACGCTGCTCGCGGCGGCCGACCACGGGCAGGCCGCGCTCGTCGTGTCCACGCACGACCCGGCGATCGCCGCCCGGCTCGACGAGCGCTGGGAGATGCACGACGGCCGCCTGCTGGCGGCACAGGGGGCACGCGCATGACCGTCCTGATCTGGCTCCGGGGCCTGCTGGCGCATCGCCGCAGCCGCGTGCTGGCGACCGCGGTCGGCGTCGCTGTCGGCGTGGCGCTGCTCGCGTCGATCGGGACGTTCCTGTCGGCGACCAACGCCAAGATGACCCAGCGCGCGATCGCTCGCGTCCCCGTCGACTGGCAGGTGCAGGTCGCCCCCGGCGCGAACGCCGCGAGCGTCCTGGCCAAGGTGCGCTCGGACCCGAAGGTCCGCAACGCCCTGCCCGTCGGCTTCGCCCCCACGGGCGGCCTGAGCGCCACGATCGGCGGGAGCACCCAGACCACCGGCCCGGGCAAGGTCCTCGGCCTCCCCGCCAACTACGCGCAGACGTTCCCCGGCGAGCTGCGCACGCTGGCCGGTCGCGGCACCGGCGTGCTGCTCTACCAGCAGACCGCGGCCAACCTGCACGCGGGCCCCGGCGACACCGTGACGATCCAGCGGCCGGGCGGCGGCGCCGTGAAGGTGCGTGTCGACGGCGTCGTGGACCTGCCGCAGGCCGACTCGCTGTTCCAGCAGGTCGGCGCGCCCGTCGGCGCCCAGCCCCAGGCGCCGCCCGACAACGTCGTCCTGCTGCCCCAGCAGCTGTACCAGCGCCTGGAAGGCGGCACGCAGGGCGCCTTCACGCAGGTGCACGCGCGCCTGGACCATCACCTCCCCTCCAGTCCCAGCGCCGCCTTCGACGCGCTCAGCGGGCACGCCCGCAACCTCGAGGCGCGCCTGACGGGCTCCGGGCTCGTGGGCGACAACCTCGGCAGCGCGCTGGACGGCGCGCGCCAGGACGCGCTCTACGCGCAGATCCTGTTCCTGTTCCTGGGCGTCCCGGGCGCCATCCTCGCGGGCCTCGTGACGGCCTCGATCGCCGGGCTCGGCGCCGACCGGCGCCGTCGCGAGCAGGCCCTCCTGCGCACCCGCGGCGCCACGACGCGCCAGCTCGTGCGGGTCGCGCTGGGCGAGACGGCGATCGCCGGCGGGATCGGCGTCGCGCTGGGGCTGGGCGCGGCGCTGCTCATCGGCCGGTCGAGCTTCGGAACGACGAGCTTCGGCGCCGGCACCACCGCGGCGATCCTGTGGGCGGTCGGCGCGGCACTCGGCGGGCTGCTCATCGCCGCCGGGGCGATTGTGCTGCCCGCCTGGCGGGACGCGCGGACGCTGAGCGTCGCCGGGCAGCGGCGGGTCGTGGGCCGCGCCGGCCGCCCCCCGCTGTGGGCGCGCTGGGGGCTGGACGTCCTCGCACTGATCGGGGCGGCGCTCGTCTACTGGCAGGCGTCCCGGAACGGCTACCAGCTGGTGCTCGTCCCCGAGGGACTCCCGCAGGTGTCGGTCAACTGGTACGCGCTGCTGGCGCCGGTGCTGGCGTGGGTCGGCGGCGGCCTGCTCGTCTACCGCCTGGCCGACCTGGCCCTGCGCCACGGACGCTCGCTCCGCGGCGCGCTGCGCCCGCTCGCCGGCCCGCTGTCGGGCACCGTCGCGGCTTCGATGGGACGCGAGCGCCGGCTGCTGGCGCGGGCGCTCACGCTCGTGGCGCTGACCACGGCCTTCGCCGGATCGACCGCCGTGTTCAACTCGACCTACAAGCAGCAGGCCGAGGTGGACGCGCGACTGACCAACGGCGCCGACGTGTCCGTCGTCCAGTCGCCCGGCGCGACCGTCGGTCCGCAGGGCGCCGCGCAGCTGCAGCGCGTGCCCGGCGTGCGGTCCGTCGAGCCGCTCCAGCATCGCTTCGCGTACGTGGGCTCCGACCTCCAGGACCTCTACGGCGTCCGCCCGGCGACGATCACCAAGGCGGGCAAGCTCCAGAACGCGTGGTTCAAGGGCGGGACCGCGAGCGGGCTGATGAACCAGCTGGCCAAGCGCCCCGACGGCTTGCTCGTCAGCCAGGAGACCGCGCGCGACTTCCAGCTGCAGCCCGGCGATCTCGTGCGCCTCCGGCTGCAGAACGGGCACACGAAGCAGTACACGAGCGTGCCGTTCCACTACGTCGGCGTGGCGCTCGAGTTCCCCACCGCGCCGCGCGACAGCTTCTTCGTCGCCAACGCCGGCTACGTCGCCCGCGCGAGCGCGAGCAACGCCGTCGGCACGTTCCTGGTGCAGACCGACGGCACGAGCCCCGCGGTGGTGGCCAACCGGGTTCGCGCGGTCGTCGGCCCGCGCGCCCAGGTCACCGACATCGTGAACCAGCGTCACGTCGTCGGCTCCAACCTGACGGCCGTCGAGCTCTCGGGGCTGACCAAGGTCGAGCTCGCGTTCGCACTCGTCCTCGCGGTCGCGGCGACGGGCCTTGCGCTCGGGCTGGGCTTCCACGAGCGCCGGCGCACGTTCGCGATTGCCACAGCCCTGGGTGCGAACGTCCGCCAGCTCGGCGCCTTCGTGTGGAGCGAGTCGGCCTTCGTCACCGCGGGCGGGCTGCTGCTCGGCGCCGGTGCGGCGATGGCGCTGTCGCGGATGCTCGTGAAGGTGCTGACGGGCGTGTTCGACCCGCCGCCCGAGGCGCTCGCCGTCCCCTGGGGCTACCTGCTGGCCGTCGCGGCGCTGACCTGCGGCGCCGTCCTGCTGGCGGGCGCCGGGACCCTGCGCGTGCTTCGCCGACCGGCGATCGAGCAGCTGCGCGACCTCTGATCGCGCTTGAGCAGGTTCTTCCTCAGTCCAGCCGGCCGGGCAGGCCGAAGCGCTCGAACGTGCCCGTCAGGCGCCGCGGATCCATCGGCTCGTCCGGGAACCGCTGGTAGGCCTCGGGGTCGGTGGCCTCGATGGACCGCGCGATGAAGGCGGTCACGTCGCTGATCTCGGTGCCGCGAAGGGTGAGCACGTTGAGCGCGAACGGCAGGTAGGTCTGCTCCGCGTCGTTCCAGGAGTAGAAGCCGAGCGCCGGCTGGCCGTTGGCGCGAACGAACACCGTGCGCCAGCGCCAGTCGCCCGACATCGGCGACGACGCCGCCCAGATCGCGATCCCCTCGCGGCCCTGGTACCAGCTGCGCAGCGGAGGCATCGCGAACGTCGCGTCCTCGGCCAGCATCGAGGCGAACGCCTCGACGTCGAGGCGCTCCCACGCATCGACGTAGCGGACCACGAGGTCGCGCAGCGCATCGTCGCCGAGCGCTCGCAGGGTGGCCTGCTGGCTCTGGTCCGGCACGCGCTCGTCGATGGCCGCCCGCGCGCGTTGCAGGGCGCTGTTGACCGAGGCGACCGTCGTCTCGAGGGACTCCGCGACCTCCTTGGCGGAGAACCCGAGCACCTCGCGCAGGATCAGCACGGCGCGCTGGGTGCCCGGCAGGTGCTGGAGCGCCGCGATGAAGGCGAGCTCGACGCTCTCGCGCTGCTCGTACCGCGCCTCGGGGGCGGCGAACCCGTCCTCGATGCCCAGCGTCTCGTCGGGGTAGGGCTCGAGCCACACCGACTCGACGATCGGCTCGCCCGGCGGCACGTGCGGATCCGTCGCCGGGCCGTAGTCGATCGGCAGCACCCGCTTGGGCCGCCGCTCGATCATGTTCAGGCAGCTGTTCGTCGCGATCGTGTAGAGCCACGAGCGCAGCGAGCTCCGGCCCTCGAAGCGGGGCAGGCCCTTCCACGCCCGCAGCAACGCATCCTGGAGGGCGTCCTCCGCATCGTGGACCGAGCCGAGCATGCGGTAGCAGTGCGCGTGCAGCTCGCCGCGGTGGCGCTCGACGAGCTGGCTGAAGGCGCGCTCGTCGCCCGCGCGCGCCGCGTCGAGCAGGTGCCGGTCCTGGGCCGTCGGGGACGTGGAAGGGCGCGCCATGGCCCGACAGGGTAGACCGCCCGACCGGAGCCGGTCATCGTCGCGATGAGTTCCGGGTCCGATGGGGGTCCAAGAGGCAGGACATGTCCATTGGCTCCCCCCATCCCGTGGTGCACCTCGAGCTGCACACCGGCGATCTGCCGCGTGCGCGCGCGTTCTACGCGGAGCTCTGCGGCTGGGAGCCGGAGCGGATCGACACCCGCCACGGGTCGTACCTGGCGCTCGCGCTCGGCGGCGAGCTCGGCGGCGGCATGGTCGAGTGCGCCACCCCCCGCTCGCTGTGGCTGCCCTACGTCGAGGTCGCCGAGATCGGCGAGGCCACCGACCGGGCGCGCCGCTCGGGCGCCGCGGTCCTGCTCGAGCCGCGCGAGGGCCCGGCGGGATGGCGCAGCGTCGTCGCGACGCCCGCGGCCGGCGAGATCGCGTTGTGGCAGCAGAAGCGCTGAGGATCGTTCGGGAGGTCGGGGGCGGTCGGGCTTGCGGGGGAGGGAGGACGGGCGCTGTGGGCTGTCGCGCCGGGTCGGGCTCGCGGTCGGTCTGGGCGCGAGATGCACGGTATCCGTGCGTATGGCGCCCAGCGTGTCCGAGGGCTCGGCGGACGCATGGTCGCATCGCGCGGGCTCGGTCGGCACCATGGCCGCATGGACGCCGATGATCTCTACGGGCTTCCGCTCGAGCGCTTCGTGCCCGAGCGCGGCGCGCTGGCCCGAGCGCTGCGGGCAGACGCCCGGCGCGATGAGGCAGCGGGTGTCGCGGCGCTGCGCAAGCCGTCGGTCGCTGCGTGGGCGGTGAATCAGCTCGTCCGCACGCAGGCCCGGGTGGTCACTGAGCTGTTCGACGCCGGCGATGCGCTGCACGAGGCCCAGGCGGATCTCCTGGCCGGCCGCGGCGACGGGCGTGCCCTGCGCGCCGCCGGCCAGCGTGAGCGGGGGGCGGTCGGGCTTGCGGGG
>JAOPZW010000201.1 GCA_025963905.1 Solirubrobacterales bacterium
CCGCCGGCGCCGAGCGCGGCGCGGCGGAGGCGCGTGCGCGCCAGCGGTCGCTGCTGCGACGTCGAGCCTTCGCGGCGCACGACGTGCTCGACTGCCGCGAACGACGGCGCGCCGGCCATCCGGCGCACGAGCCGCATGAGCCACCCGACCCGATGGAACTGCCCGGTGACACGCTCGCTCGCCACGCCGTCACCGGTCGTCCACCCCTGTGAAGGGATGTTGTTCCAGTTGGCCAGCCAGCCCTGCTTGGGATCGATGACGTGCGGGAGCTTGGCGCGGTCGACGAGCCCGGGCCATTCGGCCTCGCCCGTGCCCGGGTAGGGGAGGCGCTCATCCCAGCCGCGCGGGCGTCGCTGGAAGAGGCCGGGATGCCAGTAGCCGATGTTGCCCGCGCTGACGGCGGCCATCACGTTCTCGTTCCACGTCACCTCGCGCATCGCGCGGTCGACGTCGTGGATGTCGCGCGCGGCGTTGAGGTCGGCGATGCCCTGGAGCGTCTCGAGCTCGCGCCCCCAGATCGCGTAGCGCCGCGCGTAGGCGACGTCGCCCTCGCGCTCCTGCACCGGGCCGTGAACGGTCCGGCAGACGCGTTGCGTCTCCTGGCCGGTCTCGGGCAATGTCGCCCCGAGCAGCGCGGTCGGTGGCGAGCGGTAGGTGAAGGTCTCGTCGCGGCAGTCCATCCGGCGCGTCTGGCCCTTGAACGTGTAGGCCTCGGGGTCGCCCGGCACGACGCGGTCGGCGTAGAGGTCGTCCTCGTCGGAGAGGCCGCTCGTGAAGCCCCACGCGACATTCGCGTTGTGGCCGATGCCGATCACCGGGACGCCGGGCGCGGTGACCCCGCGCACGTCGACCCCCGGGGCGTGGACCTCGAGCTCGACGAACAGCTCGGGAACCGCGAAGCCCAGCTGCGGCCCGTTGAACAGCCACGCCCGGCCGCCGCTCCCGCGCACGGCGAACATCGACGAGCCGCCGACCCGTCCCAGGCGCCCGGGGGGCGCGTCGGCCTTGCGTGCCGCCGCCGCGGCCGCGGCGGCGGAGGGCTTGGGCAGCGTCGCGGCGAACGCCAGCGAGCGCTTGCGGGCGACGCGCTCGTCGCGGGCGCTGCGGGGAGGACCCTGGGTGAAGCGCCCCTCCGAGGCGGGGATCGTCGACAGCTGGCCCGGGAGGCGGAGCGGCAGCAGGGCGTCGAGGACGCCCGGCCCGGCCTCCTGCACGGCCCGCAGGTTGCTCAGCTCGTTGCCATCCCCGCTGGGCACGGTGCGCGCCAGGAACACCCCGACCGACGCCGAGTCGCGCGTGGTCCACGGCTGGATCGGCAGCGCGCCGGTGGCCGCGAACTCCCCGGGCAGGTCGGCCGGGCTCGCGCCGACGTGCTCGATCCAGGCGTTGATGCCGTCGCGGTAGGACTCGGTCCGCGCCCGCATGGGCGCGCTCATGCGCGCGAACATCGCGTCGAGCTCGGCGGGCGTGTAGTAGTCGCGCCGCGCGACGAGATCGTCGTCGAGGTAGTCCTTGCCGAGGATCTCGGCGAGCCGGCCCTGCGTCGCGCGACGGAAGAGCTCGAGCTCGAACAGGCGGTCCTGGGCGATGGCGTAGCCGGCGCCCCACCACGCGTCGAGCTCGGTGTCCCCGGTGATCTGCGGGACGCCGAACGCGTCGCGCACGATCCGCACGCCGGGCTTGGGGGTCTCGGCCTGCCCGGGCTGGTCGAAGCCGAAGGGCTTGCGCTGGAAGCTCGTGAACAGCGGCTGCTGGTCGTACAGGTGCGGCGAGCCCGCGCCCGAGGCGACGCCGGGCACCGACACGAAGCCGCTCTGCCCCGGCGGCAGGATCGCCTCGGCGCGGACGACGCGGGCGCCCGCGACGGTCGGCGCCGCGCAGGCGAGACATGCCGCGACCACGATCGACAGAAAGACGGTGCGATGGATCACGGGCGGGAACCCTAGCCGTCTGGATCATGGGTGGCGTCGGACCCGGCGGGTGGTCCCGGCCATGGGTCCCATGACCACCTAGGATCCGCCGCCATGCGCTTCGGCATCTTCTACGAGCACCAACTGCCGCGGCCGTGGGCACCGGACAGCGAGCAGCGCCTGATCAGCGACGCGCTGGAGCAGGTGGAGATCGCCGACCGCGCCGGCTTCGACTTCGTCTGGGAGGTCGAGCACCACTTCCTCGAGGAGTACTCGCACTCCTCGGCCTCCGACGTCTTCCTGGCGGCCGCCTCCCAGCGCACGCGACGCATCCGCCTGGGGCTAGGGATCCTGCCGTTGCCGCCGGGCTACCAGCATCCCGCGCGCGTGGCCGAGACGGTCGCGATGCTCGACCTCGTCTCCGGTGGTCGCGTCGAGTTCGGCACCGGCGAGACGTCGTCCGGGGCCGAGCTCGAGGGCTTCGGCGTCGATCGCGAATCCAAGCGCGAGCAGTGGGCCGAGGCGCTTGACGTCGTGACCCGCATGATGGTCGAGGAGCCCTTCGCCGGGGTCGACGGGCGGTTCGTGACGATGCCCCCGCGCAACGTGGTGCCCAAGCCGGTGCAGAAGCCCCATCCGCCGCTGTGGGTCGCCTGCTCGCGGCGCGAGACGATCCGCCTCGCCGCCGAGAAGGGCATCGGGGCGCTGAGCTTCTCGTTCGTCGAGCCCGAGGAGGCGAAGGAGTGGGTCGACGAGTACCACGAGATCATCGCCTCGGAGCGCTGCGTGCCCGCCGGCTTCGCGGTCAATCCGTCGGTCGCCGTCGTGGTCCCGATGATGTGCGCGCGCGACGAGGCCGAGGCGATCGAGCGCGGCATCGACGGCGCGCACTTCTTCGGGTACTCGCTGGCGCACTACTACGTCTTCGGCGATCACCGCCCGGGGCGCACGAACGTCTACGAGGAGTTCCTGGCCCGCCGCGACGAGGTCGGCTTCGCGCGCTCGATCATCAACGCCGACGAAGGGCCGCTGGGCGTGCGCATCCTGCAGCAGGGACTCGGCTCGCTGCGCGGCGCGATCGGGACGCCCGCCCAGATCGAGGACCTGTGCCGCCGCTACGAGGCCGCGGGCGTCGACCAGGTGATCTTCTGCCTGCAGTCCGGGCGCAACCGCCACGAGGACATCTGCGAGTCGATCGAGCTGTTCGGCGCTGAGGTCCTGCCGGCGTTCGCGGCGGAGGCCGACGCGGTAGATGCGGCCAAGCGCGAGCGCCTGGCGCCCGCCATCGCGGCGGCCCTCGCGCGCCGCGAGCCCCCGCGCGTGGCTCCGGAGGGCTACGCGATCGCCCCCGTCGCGTCGGGGCCGCCGCCCGCGCGGGTCGGCGCGGGCGCCGCCAACGGGCACGCCTCGCCCGCCGCCTCGCGGCGGCGCCTCGGGAGCCTGCAGGAGCTCGCCCAGGACCGCGGCGAGCGCGCGTTCCGGGCCTTCGTCGCGCGTTCGCCCGACTCGCGCCTGGAGCGCACCGCTGGCTCGGGCCGAGGCCTGCGCGTCATCTTCGGTGCGATGGTCCAGCAGTTCCGCCCGGAGAAGGCCAGCGGCTTCGCCGGTGAGATCGCCTACGAGCTGCGCCGGTCCGACGGGCGCATCGCCTGGTGGACGGTCGCCGTGGGCTCCGAGGGCGCCACCGCGCGCCCCGGGCCGCCCAGCGCGCCGGCCCTGACCCTGCGGATGACCGTCAGCGACTTCGTGCGCATGGCCGGTCGCGATCTGGATCCGGGCAAGGCGCTGCTCACCGGGCGCATGGACCTCCGAGGCGACTTCGCGCTGGCGACGCGGCTGGGCGAGATGTTCGGGCAGCCCGCGGCGATCTAATCCTGGCGCGCGCGCAAGGCGCGGGCCGTCGACTCGTCGGCGGGGAAGAACGACTCGATGGAGAGCTCGGAGACCGTGACGTCGGCGGCCGTCCCGAATGTCGTCGCGGTGCTGATGAAGCCGAGCTCCTGCTCGCCCACGCGGACGCGGAGCGGCACGGCGATCGCGCCCGCCTCGAGGTCGTGGGCGGGGGCCGGCTCGGAGCCCGGGTAGCCGGCGAGCTCCTCGTGGAGGGCGAACAGCGCCGGATCGCCGCTGACCACCGCCTGGCGGCCGAGCCGGTCGAGGAGGTGGGCTCGCCACTCGCCGAGGTTCACGATCCGCGGCGCCATGCCCTCCGGGTGCAGGCTCAGGCGCAGGACGTTCACCGGCGGCTCGAGCAGGTGCGCGGCGACGCCGGCCGTGAGCAGCGCGACGGCGCCGTTGCTCGCGACGAGTCCCCAGTGGCGATCGACCACCACCGCCGGGTAGGGCTCGTGCGCGGCAAGGACCCGGTGGATCGCCTCACGGACGGGCCCCATCTCGGGCTCCTCGAGATCGCGCTGGCCGTAGGCCGGCGCGTAGCCGGCGGCCAGCAGCAGCGCGTTGCGGTCGCGCAGCGGGACGTCGAGATGGTCGGCGAGTCGCATCACCATCTCGGCGCTCGGGCGCGAGCGGCCGGTCTCGACGAAGCACACGTGGCGCGCCGACACGCCCGCCTCGATCGCCAGGTCCAGTTGGCTCATGCGTCGGCGCCGGCGCCACTGGCGCAGCAGCGTTCCGATGCGAGGGTCTTCGGCGACGACGGCCACGAACGGCACGCTAACGACACAGGGTCGTCGTGGCACTTACCTGAGCGGTCAGCGAACTACGCGCCCGGCAGGAACACCGGCCACCAGGCGAGCAGGAGCGCCGCGACCGCCGGCGCGGCGGCGACCGCCAGCGGGGTGAGGCTGCGCGAGCGCGCCGCGAGGATGGCGCCCAGCAGGACGGCGATGATCGCGATCGACAGCGCCACCGGCCAGGCGCGGAAGAGCACGCCATGCCCGCTGCAGAAGTGCGCCACGCGCGATCCGGGCGGGTGGGCGGCGCCGGCGCAGCGCTCCGCTCCCCGCCACGCGGCGCCGGCATCCAGGAGGAGGACGCCGACCGTCGCACCGGCGGCGATGAGCGTGGTGCGCTCCGGGAGGAAGGTCTGGGGCCGGGCGGCCATCGGGCGAACGCTACCGCGCGCCGGGGTCGTCCGGCCGCGAACGGCTGCTTGCCCCGCTTCGTGATCGGTGCGAACATGCGTTCGCCTTGATCGTCTGCGTCCTCCTGCCCCGCTTCGAGCTCGTCATCGCCGCCGGCACGCGCGAGGCGCTCCTGCAGGGGCCGGCCGCCCTGGCGCCCGAGCCCGGCCGGGAGCAGCTCGTGGGAGAGGTCTCCCACGCGGCCGAGGCGTTCGGCATCCATCCCGGCATGCGCATGGGGGAGGCGCTGGCGCGCTGCCCGCGCCTGGCGCTCGTACCCCCCGATCCCGTCGGCGTGGCCGACGCCTGGGGACAGGTGCTGGCGCGCCTGGAGACGGTCGGCGCGGAGGTCGAGTCCGGGCGCCCGGGGCTGGCCTGCTTCGCCGCCGGCGGGCTGCGGCGCCTGCACGGCGGCTCGTTCGACGGCGTGGTCGCCGCCACGCGTGCCGCGCTGCGCCGGCCGGCGCGCATCGGCATGGGGCC
>JAOPZW010000237.1 GCA_025963905.1 Solirubrobacterales bacterium
GAGGCCGCCATCGCGCGGGCCGTGACGCAGTCCGCTCAGGTGCTGGTGCTCGACGACCGCCCCGAGCTGGGGCCCCATCGCCACATCGCCGCCATCCTGCGGTTCTGAGAAGGGAGGAGCGCATGTCGGTGATCCCCGATCCCGGTCCGGACCCCGCGCCGCCGACGCCGGTCCCGCCCGGCCCGTCCGAGCCCCAGCCCAGCCCGCTGCCGCCGGACCCGCAGCCACCGGCCGAGCCGCCGACGCCCGACCCGCTCCCGCCCGACCCCGTGCCCCAGATCCGTGCGGGGGTCGCGACGATCGACGTCCTCGATCCGGCGAGCGGCGAGCCCCTCGAGCGGGTCCCATGCGCGCGCGAAGCGCAGGTCGACGCCGCCGTCCGGGCCGCCCGGGCGGCGCAGCCCGCGTGGGCGCGCACGCCGGCGGGTGAGCGCGCGGAGCCGGCGCCGGGCTGAGGGCGGACGCCGGCGCGGCCAGTGGTCTCGGTCACCAGACGCGCTCGAGGCGCGGGTTGGGGCGCTCGCCGCGGCCCGCCTTCGCGCACGGGCGCCCCTCGACCCGGACGACGTCGGCGGTGAAGTCGTTATGGCCGCGCAGCAGCGACGAGCCCACCCCATAGGCGTCGACCGGCGCACCGGCGCGCTCGAAGGCCTCGATCTTCTCGGCGTCGAAGCCGCCCGACACGACGATCCGGACGCGCTCGTGGCCGGCGGCGTCCAGTGCCTCGCGCACGCGCGTGGCCAGCAGCGCCGTGACGCCGTGATGGTCCTCGGCGCCGGATTCGTCCTGCAGGGCGACGTCGACCAGCGCCTCGGAGGTGTCCAGGCGCACGCCCCACAGACGGTCGCCCAGCGCGTCGGCGACCTCGAGCGCGGTCCGCACCGAGTCGTTCTCGAAGTCGACCAGCACCGTGACGTTCATCTCGTCGGCGTAGCGCCCGGCAAACGCCGTCGCCGCGGCGACCGTGTCGCCGCCGTAGGCCGCGATCAGTCCGTGCGGCACGGTGCCGATGCCGATGCCGCCCCACCAGGACGCCTGGGCGTCGGTGGAGACGCCGATCGCGCCGGCGACGTGGGCGGCCCAGCCGTCGCCCGTCTGCACCAGCCAGTGGTCATGGCGCGCCGGGAAGAAGAGGATGGGCTTGCCCGCCGCCGCATGCACGACGGCTTCGACGTTGCGCATCACGAGCGAGCGTCGGGCGAGGCTGCCCAGGTACACCGTCTCCAGATGCGCGAACAGCGAGTAGTCGCCCTCGATCGTCATGACCGTCTCGTACGGCTCGATCTCGTCGCCCTCGTGGAGCGCGTGGACGACGAGGTTGTCCCAGCCCGGGATCCACGCCCCGTCGGGAGCGTGATGGCCCGAGCACTCGCGCAGGACGGCCAGCGCCTCGTCGATCCCGCCCAGCGTCGACCGCTGCTTCTGGAAGACCTGCATGAGCACGTGCGGGTGGCGCCCCTCGGCCTCCATCAGCTCGCGCGACAGGTTGAAGTACTGGTCGCTGTAGTAGCCCTCGCGGATGCGTTGCGCAGGCAGGCGGAAGACCGCGGGGTCGAGGCGGTCGCGGCGCGGCGGCATCGCGCCATCCTAGGCAGACGCCGGGACGCCGCGCCGTGACCGGGCCCGCACGCAGGCTCGTGGCCGAGCTCGAGCCCTACGTGGGGGACGCACGCGTCCTCGGCGCGATCGCGACCGTCCCGCGTGAGCTGTTCGTGCCGCCCGGGATGGAGGACCGCGCCTACGACAACGAGGCGATGTCGATCGGCTGCGGGCAGACGATCTCGCAGCCGCTGGTCGTCGCGCGGATGGCGGCGTTGCTCCAGCTGATGCCGGGCGACCGCGTCCTGGACGTCGGCACCGGCTCGGGCTACCACGCCGCCGTGCTGGCGACGCTCGCCGCCCGCGTGTGGTCGATCGAGCGCCACGCGGCGCTCTCGGCCCAGGCGGCGATCGCTCTGGCGGCCGCCGGCGTGCACAACGTCACCCTCAGCGTGGGCGACGGCTCACGCGGCCTGCCCGCCCTCGCCCCGTTCGACGCGATCAACGTCGCGGCCGCGACGCCACCCGACGCGCTGGGCGGCCTGGAGGCGCAGCTGGCGCCTGGCGGCCGGCTGGTCGCGCCGGTCACCGGTCCCGAGCAGCGGCTCGTCCTGTCCCGGCGGGAGGCGGACGGAACGGTGCGCCGCCGGACGCTGGAGGAGGTCCGTTTCGTGCCGCTGGTCCGCGACCCTGAGCCGTGAGCGTCTCGCGCCTCGCGAGCACCGCCCCGGCGGCGCCACCGGCCACCAGCAGCGGGATGAGGCGCGCGCTCTGGCGCGCCTCGGCCACGAAGAACGCGCTGACCGCCGTCGCGAGGAGCAGCGTCGTGACGATCGCCCACAGCGCCGGACGGCGCGCCCGAAGGAGTCCCGCGAGCAGCCCCGCCAGGGCGCCGGCCACCAGGAGAAGGTGCACGACGAGCACCCACGCGCGCCGCCCGTGGTGCGTGCCACGGTCGTAGCCGAGCCACATCCGCCCGAGCTTGCGCACCTCCATGCCGGCATAGGCCGCCGGGCGCCCGATGGCAAAGCGGCGCAGGTTGGCGAGCGTCTCGCGGCGCAGCGCCGCCTCGCGAGCGAGGCCGGGACGACGGGCGGCGACCGCGTCGAGGATCCACTCCGAGCGCAGGTTGGCATCGGCGACCCTGCGGATCCGGGGATTGTGGGCGCGGGCGACGGGACCGAGCTTCTCGCGCAGGCCGAAGATGCGTCCGTCGCCCGGGAGGTACGTCCCGACGAACAGCGTCGACCAGGAGCTCGTGGTGACCGGCACGAACGCCCCGCGGCGCTGCGTCGCGTAGGCCGACCACGGAGCGATGGCCAGGAGCGCGCCGGTGAGGTAGGCCGCGCCGGCGCCCATGCCGACACCCGCCCGTCGCGTGCGCTGCGTGACCGCGACGAGGAGCGCGAGGGCGAACGGCACGACGAGGAGGTCGGGGCGCACGAGCACCGCCACGCCGAGGGCACCGCCGGCGAGCGCGAAGCGCGGCCACGACGGTGCGCGCCACGCCCAGACGAGCGCGAGCATGCCCGTCACGAGCGTGAGCGCGCCCAGCGGCTCGGTGACGAGGTCGCCGCTGGCGAGCACCAGTGGCGGGTACAGCGCGACCCCGGCCGCGGCGGCGACGCCCGCCCACGGGCCCGCCAGCAAGGCCGCGAGCGCGAACACCGCCGCGATGAGCAGGATGCCGACGACGGCCTGGGCCCGGTAGACCGCCGGGGGGCCCAGCTCCCCCGCCCTCGCCCCCGAGCCCAGCCGCGCCGCGGCGAAGACCATCGGCGTCCCCGGCGGCCAGTGCAGCGGGTCGGTCATCTGCGGCCCGTTGTAGCCGTGGCCCGCGCTCAGCCCGGCGGCGAGCTTGGCGTAGGCGCGCTCGTCGGCCGACAGGAAGCGGCCGTGGTGCGCCGCGGCCTCCACCCGCAGCCAGCCGCCGACGGCGAGGACGAGCGTCAGCGCCACCGCCCAGGCAGGGATCCAACGCACGCGCACCAGGTCCGGTTCCCCGGTCGAGCCCCGTCGCGACCGTCTACGGTCCGTGGGGTGCGGCGGGTGGCCCCAGGTGGGCCCAGCGCCGGCGCTCGGCCTCGAGTGCGGCCTGCTCGCGCTCGCCGTAGAGCACCGCCGGCGCGCGCTCGGCGTCGAACAGCGCCTCCATGCAGCACTCCGAGCGCGCCGCGGCACGCTCCTCTGGGCTGAGGCGCGTCTCGGCGAGTCGTTGACGCAGGGTCCGGCGGTGCCGCCGCATGCGAGCGAGGCTACGCCGCGGGCAGGCGCTGCACAAGCGTCAGGGCCTCGGCGAAGAGGTCGCCCCGCTCAGCCACGCGGTCCACGACCTCGCGCGCCTCGAAGACGAGGTCGGAGGGGTCGCCGGAGTTCCGCGCCGCGCGCACCTCGTCCCACGTCAGCGGCGTCGACACGGTCGGACGCTCGCGGGCGCGCAGCGAGTAGACGCAGACGGTCGTCTTGTGCTCGTCGTTCTGGCTCCAGTCGACGAGCACCTTGCCCTTGCGCAGGCGCTTCGTCTGGCGTGACACGACGAGCCCGGGCTCCTCGCGCTCCAGCAACTCGGCGACCGCCTTGGCGAAGGGCTTGGAGTCCTCGTAGGTGACGCTCGTGTTGAGCGGCACGTAGACCTGCATCCCCTTCGACCCCGACGTCTTGGGGAAGCTGCGCAGCCCGAGCCCCTCGAACATGCCCTGCAGGAGCAGCGCGACCTCACAGCACTCGATGATCGTCGCGGGCTCCCCGGGGTCCAGGTCGAAGGCCATCATGGTCGGGCGCTCGATCGCCTCGGCGAGCGACAGTGAGGTGTGCAGCTCGAGGTCGGCGAGGTTCGCCAGCCACACGAGCGTGGCGCGATCCTCGACGACGACGAAGTCGATCGCCTTGGAGCCGGTGCGCACGGGCACCGTGTGGACCCAGTCCGGGCGGTGCGACGGCGCCTGCTTCTCGTAGAAGTACGCGCCCTCGACGCCGTTGGGGTACCGCTTGAGCGTCAGCGGTCGCCCGGCCAGGTGCGGCAGCAGGACCGGCGCCACATCGCTGTAGTAGCGGATGACGTCGCGCTTGGTGAACCCGGCTCGGGGATAGAGCACCTTGTCGAGGTTGGACAGGCGGATCTCGCGACCGTCGACCTCGGCGACCGGCGTGGCGGCGTCCTCGCGCACGACGAGGTCGGCGGACTTGTCGTCGCGCAGTCCCTTGAACGACGGCGCGCGCAGCTGACCGCCCTGCGTCCACTCCCGGAACTCGACCTCGCAGACGTATTTCGGCTCCACCCACACCGCTCCGCGCGGCGGCTTGGGCGAGCCGGGGGCGAAGGGCGACGTCGGGCGCTCGAGCGGCGCGAGCAGCTCGGCCAGCAGCTCGAGGTCGGCCTCGGTGAAGCCCGTCCCCACCCGTCCGGCATAGCGCAGGCTGCCGTCCTCCTCGCGCACGCCGACGAGCAGCGCGCCGATCCGGTCGCGGCGCCGGCCTTCGCCCGGCAGCCAGCCGCCGATGACGAACTCCTGGCGCTCGACGTTCTTGACCTTGATCCAGCACGGGCTGCGGCGGCCGGGCTCGTACGGCGAGTCCAGGCGCTTGGCCACGATGCCCTCGAGCCCCTGCTCGGCGCTGGCCGCCAGCAGCTCGCGGCCGCGCCCGACGACGTGGTCGGGCGCCTGCCAGCGCTCTCCGTTGAGCTCGAGCTCGGCCAGGCGCTCGCGGCGCTCGGCGTACCCAAGTGTCAGGAGCGAGTGCCCGTCGAGCCAGAGGAGGTCGAAGATGACGTACGTGACCGGCGCCTCCTTGGCGAGCCGCCGTACGCGCGAGGCCGCGGTCAGGTGCATGCGCGACTGCAGCGCGCCGAAGCTCGGGCGCCCCTCGGCGTCGAACGCCACGATCTCGCCGTCGAGGATCGCGCGGTGGTGGCTCAGCGCGCGGTTGAGCCTGGAGAGCTCGGGATAGCGGTCGGTGATCTCGTTGAGGTTGCGCGAGTAGAACCGCA
>JAOPZW010000278.1 GCA_025963905.1 Solirubrobacterales bacterium
TCATCTGGGACACGCCGAGGACCTTGCCGATCTCCTCCTGGGTCCAGTCGGCCGTGAAGCGCAGGTGCAGCAGCGCCCACTCCTCCTTGCCCAGCTCGTGGCGCAGGCTGGTCAGGAGCTCGGCGTATTCGGTGCGGTCGAAGCCGTCGTCGCCGCAGCCCAGCGACTCGCCGAGCGTCGCCCCGGCGTCGTCCTCGTGGAAGAACGCGGGGGCGTCCAGCGAGTCGGCGAGATAGGCGCGGCCCGCGACGAGGGCATCGACCACGAGCTCCTGGGGCTCGCCGAGCTCTTGGGCGATCAGGCCCGGGGAGGGCGGCCGGCCGTCGCGCACGGTGAGGCGGTCGGTGCAGCGCGTGACCTTCAGGATCCGCTCCTGGAGCGTCCGCGGCGGCTTGACCGCCCAGCAGTGATCGCGGCGGTAGCGGCGGATCTCGCCCATGATCGTCGGGACCGCGTAGCCGCGCAGGGGCACTCCGCGTGACGGGTCGTAGCGGTCGATCGCCTTCGCCAGGCCCAGCGCGGCGACCTGCACGAGGTCCTCGGTGTGCTCGTGGCCCGGGTAGGAGCGCGCCAGGCGCTGCACCATGGGCATGAGGCGCTCGACGAGCAGTTCGCGGGCGTGCGGATCGCCGGCGCCGTGGCGGCGCAACAGCAGGTCGTCGATGCGCTCCTCCTCCGAGAAGGGGCGATGGGAATGATGGGCGGCGGCAGGTCCAAAGTGGCGCATATCCGGGGTCGTCTCCGAGCGTCGTCGAGCGGACGTTTCGTCGCGAAGGTCCGCATCCGGCCGGGGTGCCGGTCGGTGACGTCCCGCTCGCGAAAGAGGCGACCCGGTGCCCTGCCGTGAAGGCGTTGCCCCGTGTCTCGACCCAGCGTACCCATCGTCGGCGCTCGTGACCATGAAGCCCACGCTTCGTCCGAACGCTGACACCCGGCAGTCCCCGGGCGAGCAACGGCGGGCCGATCAGCCCAGGCCGGCGAGCTCCTCGATCACGCGCTCGGAGGCGATTCGCAGCAGCCCCTCGTGCGGCGTGCGGCCGTGCGGGTCCCCGGTGCGACCGGCCCACACGACGCGGTGGCGATCCCGGAGCGCCGCCGGCGGGCCCCACGCCCGCGGCGACGTCGGGCCGAACACCAGCACCGACGGCGTGCCGAGCGCCGTGGCGAGATGCGCGACCCCGGTGTCGCCGCAGACGACGCGGCCCGCGGCCGCGACCAGCGCGGCCATCGCGCCGACGTCCGTGCGCCCGGCCAGGACCGCCGAGTCCGGCAGCCCGGCGACGGCAGCGACGCGGCGAGCCAGAAGCGCCTCCTCCGGGCCACCGGTCACGACGACGTGGCGGCCGGCGGCGCGCTCGGCGCGCGCCACGGCCGCAAAGCGCTCGGCCGGCCAGCGCCGGGCGGCGCGCGTCGCACCCGGATGCACGACGGTCACCCCCCGCAGCGGATGCCCGGCCGCCGCGCCCGGCGGCTCGAGATGCAGGCGCCGGGGGTCGGCGTCGATGCCCGCGGCGCCCAGCAGGCGGCACCAGCGCTCCACCTCGTGCTCGCCGGCGTGCCACTCCGGCCCCTCGGCCGACTCGGGGACGCT
This sequence comes from Solirubrobacterales bacterium, assembly GCA_025963905.1. Taxonomy (GTDB): domain Bacteria; phylum Actinomycetota; class Thermoleophilia; order Solirubrobacterales; family Solirubrobacteraceae; genus JAOPZW01. Next base: position 1,592 of record JAOPZW010000278.1, read on the forward strand.
CGCGTGCCGGAAGGCGGTAAGGCGCCGGACGCCCGCCGCCACCAGCAACCGGTGGCTCTCGGGCCCGCTGCCGTGCAGGTTCACGCCCGTGCGCACCCCGCGCAGCCCGGCAGGGACATCGTCCAATCCGCGGGCGTCGACGAGCTCGATGCGCCGCGCGACTGGGCCCATCAGCGCGACGAGGGGGGCCAGCGAAGCGGGCGTGGCAAGGATGAGGCGGCGCCGCGGCAGCGCCTCGGCCAGCGCGCGCAGCGCCGGCACGGCGGTCAGCAGGTCGCCGAGCCCGAGCGCGCGCAGCACCGAGACGGCGCCGCGCCCGCCGACGCCGGCGCCCGGGGGCGTCACGGCCAGGACGGCTCGGTCGAGGGGCACACCACGAGCTCGCGCAGCTCGACGCCACGCGGGCGCGACAGCGCGAAGACGATCGCCGCGGCGACCTCCTCGGGCGGCTGCAGGCTCGCGTCGGCCGGCGGGCGGTACCGCTCGGGGCGTCCGTCGAAGAACGACGTCTGCATCCCGCCCGGGATCAGGAGCGTCACGCCGACCTCGCCGGCGGTCTCGGCCGCCAGCGCACGCGAGAAGCCGACCACGCCGAACTTGCTCGCGCAGTAGGCGGTCGCGTCGCTCAGCGCCCGCAGCCCGAGCGTCGAGGCGACGGTGACCACCCTGCCCTCGCTGCGGCGCAGGTGGGGGAGCGCGGCGCGCACCACGGCGGCGGTGCCCATCAGGTTGACGGCGATGACGCGCTCCCAGGTCGCGCGCGGCACCTCGTCGAGCCTGCCGCAGGCGTCGATGCCGGCGGCGGTGACCAGGGCGTCGATCCGGCCGTGGCGCTCGGCGATGCGCTCCACGGCGGCCTCCGCGGCGGCGCCGTCGGCGAGGTCGACGAGCTCGCGGTCGAGCCCGGCCGCGGGCTCGGCCACGTCGAGGCCGACCGGCGTCCCGTCCTGCGCGGCGACCGCGGCGGCCACCGCGGCGCCGAGGCCCGACGCCGCGCCCGTCACGAGGACCGTGCCCAAGCGCACGCGCGGCGCCGGGCGCGCGCCGAGGACGGGGTAGAGGGTGGTCTCAGACGGTGGCGGCGTCGTCAGTGACACGGGTGGTGGCCTCCTCGATGATCCGGGTGGTGGAGTGGCTGCCGAGCGTGGGCACGACGACGACGCGCCCGCCCCAGCGCTCGAGCACCGCGGCCTCGGGCAGCGGCCGGACGGCGTAGTCGCCGCCCTTGACCCAGACGTCGGGGCGCAGCCGCTGCATGGCCGTGGCAGGGGTGTCCTCGGAGAAGATCTCCACAGCGTCGACGCAGGCAAGGGCCATGAGTACCGCGGCGCGCTCGCGCTCGGACACCACCGGGCGCCCGTCGCCCTTGAGCCGGCGCACCGAGGCGTCGCCGTTGATGAGGACGACGAGGCAGTCGCCGAGGCCGCGGGCGGCCTGCAGCGTGTGGACGTGGCCCGGGTGCAGGAGGTCGAAGCACCCCCCGGTGGCGACCACGCAGCCGCCCCGCGCACGCACGCGGGCGACGAGATCCCCGGCCGCCGGTTTGGCCGCCATCGCGGCGTCGGGGACCGCGATCCCGGCGGCGACCGTGGCGGCGCCGCCGGCCCGGACGAAGGCCGACGCCGCGGCGGTGGCGTCGCCGACCGCCTCCAGGACGTTCGCGCCGCCGGCGAGGCGCACGGCGGCGCGCGAGGCGAAGCGGTCGCCCGCTCCGCACGGATCGCCGGGTGCCGGAGGCCCGGTGGGGACCAGCACGGACGTGCCGCCGCGGCCGACGAGCACGGCGCCGTCGGCCCCGCACGTGACGCACACCTGCTCGGCCTCCCAGCGGGCGACGAGATCGTGGGCCGCGCCGATCGCCGTGAGCAGGCCGTCGCCGCGGCCGTCGGGCGCGACGCGGGCGAACGCGTACGCCTCGGCGGCGTTGGGCGTGGCGAGCGCGACGCGCGGGACGGGCGTGGCGCCGCGCGGATGCGGGTCCCACACGAGCGGCGCGCCACGACCGATCGCCTCGGCCAGCGCGTCGCGGAGGCTTGTGAGCGCGGTCATGCCGCGCCCGTAGTCGGCGACGAGCACCGCATCGGCCCAGCTGATCGCGGCGCGTGCCTGCGCGGTGGGGGGGAACGGCGCGCCGCCGCCGCGGTCGAGGCGCAGCAGCGGCCGGTTCCCCGCGCACAGCCGCACCTTCTCCGGCGTGCTGCCGTCCAGGCCCGCGTCGACCACCTCGATCCCGCGTTCGCGCAGGAGCGCGGCGAGCTCGCGCCCCGCGGGATCGTCTCCCAGCGCGGTCACGAGCGTGACGTCGGCGCCGTCGGCGGCAGCCAGGGCGGCCGCCAGCGCCGCCCCGCCGGGGCGTGAGCGCGACTCGCTCTCGTCGAGGACCGGAACCGGCGCGTCGGGGCTGAGGCGCTCGACGCGGCCCTCGACGTCGCGGTCGAGCAGGGCGTCGCCCAGCACCACGAGCCCGGGGCGGCTCACCGCGCCGCCTCCAGGACTCGACGGGAGCGCCGGCGCCGGGCCGCGACGGCGCGGTCGACGGATCCGCACAGCAGGTGCACCGCCACGAGGTGCAGCTCCTGGATGGTCGCCGTGCTCGGTGCGTCGATGCACAAGGCGTCGTCGGCGCGGGCGGCGAGGTCGTTGGGGGAGGGTCCCGTGAGCGCCCACACGGTGAGCCCGGCCTCATGGGCGGCCCGCGCGGCCGCGAGCACGTTGGGGCTGGTTCCCGAGGTGCTCAGCGCGAGCAGCACGTCACCCGGGCGCCCGTGGGCGCGGACCTGGCGCGCGAATGCCTCCTCCGGCCCGTAGTCGTTGCCGATCGCCGTCAACGCCGCCGCGTCGCCGTGCAGGCACAGCGCACTGAGCGGCTGGCGCTCGGTGATGAACCGACCGACCAGCTCGGCGGTGAAGTGCTCGGCCTGCGCCGCGCTGCCGCCGTTGCCGGCCGCCAGGACCCGCGCGCCGCTCAGCAGGCGCGTGGCCAGCTCGCGTCCCCACTCGTCCAGGCGCGGGGCGTGGGCCGGGAGGCCTTCGAGCGTGCGGGCGAGCGCCCGCACGTGCTCCTCGGCGGCCGGCACGCGGGTGAAGCGCCGCGGGCGCGCTCGGCGCGCCGGGACCGGGCGCGGACGGGCGACGAGCTCGCGGTACACCTCGTGGGTGGCGGTCGCCACGCGGTCCCAGTCGTAGAGCTGACGGGCGCGGCGCACGCCGGCCTGGCCGAGCCGCCGGCGGCGGGGCGCGTCGTCCAGCAGGGCGCCCAGCGCATCCGCCAGGCGATCGGGGTCGCGCGGGGCGACGTGCAGGCCCGTCACCTCGTCGACCACCGAGTCGATCATCCCCCCGACCGCCGAGGCGACCACCGGGACGCCGCACGCCATGGCCTCGAGAGGCACGATCCCGAACGGCTCGTACCAGGGTGCGCAGACGACGGCGTCGGCCGAGCGCATGAGCGCCGGCAGGTCGTCGCGCGACACGCGCCCGCGCAGGTCGACGCGGTCGGCGACGCCGTGCTCGCGGGCCAGCGCGCACAGGCGCCTCGCCTCGGGGTCCGCGCCGAGGTTCGCGGCGTCGGGGCCGCCGGCGACGACGAGCTCGGTGCCGGGCACCGATGCGAGCGCGCTGATGACGTTGCCGATGCCCTTGCGCTCGACGAGGCGGCCCACGCACAGCAGGCGCCGCAGGCCTGGGCGCCGCGGCTCGGCGGGCCCGCGGGGGACGAAGCGGCGCAGGTCGACGCCGCACGGGACGACGGTGAGGCGGTCGTGGTCGGCGCCCAGGCGGACGAGCTCGAAGAGCTCGTCGGTGCAGGTGGCGATGATGTGCTCGGCCTCGGCCACGATGCGGCGCTCGACGCCTACGCGTTCGGGCGGGCTGGTGTCGCGGTCGCCCTGATAGCGGCGCTTGACGACGCCCAGGGCGTGGAAGGTCTGCACGACCGGCACGGCAGTGCCGCGCGCCCCAGCCAGCGCAGCCAGCCCGGACATCCAGAAGTGGGCGTGAGCGATGTCGGGCCGCTCGCTCCTCCAGCAGGCGCGCAGCTGCTCGGCGAAGGCCGGCATGTGCTCGAGGAGGCGGTCCTTGGACAGCTCGCGCGCGGGGCCGGCGTCGACGTGGTGGACGGTGACCCGGGGGGCGAGCTCCACGCGCGCCGGGAGCCCGGGGTCGTCGCGGCGGGTGTGGACGACGACCTCGGCCCCCTGGCGGGCCAGCGCCGTGGCGAGCGCGGCGACGTGGACGTTCTGCCCTCCGGCATCGACGCCGCCCAGCACCGCGAGGGGGCTCGCGTGCTCGGAGACCATCGCGATCCTCACCGGTTCGCCACCTCCTCGAGGACCTCGTCCCAGCGGCCGAGGAAGCGCTCCAGGCCGTAGCGCTCCAGCGCCGCGGCGCGCGCAGCGCGGCCGGTCTCGCGCGCCAGCTCGGGCTCGGACATGAACTCGCGAACCGCCTCGCCGAGGCGCTCCACGCGCGTCGAGACGATGCCGGCGGCCGGCGGGATGGCGTCGGGGGCCTCCGTGGTCGCCAGCGCGACGACCGGCATGCCCAGGTGCATCGCCTCGATGAGCGACAGGCCCAGGGACGTCCAGCGGATCGGATGCAGGTACACCCGCCGGCGGGCCAGCTCGTCGTGCAGCCGGGCCTGGGGGACGTCGTCCATCGCGCAGACGCGGGCCGGCACGTTCGCGGCATCCATCCCGAACAGGTCGATCGGCGCCGCCGCCTCCAGGCGCTCGAGCAGGTCCGTGCCCGTGACGCGCCCGCGGCGACGGGCCTCGTTGATGACCACCGCCGAGTGCGGCAGCTCGCCGGTGTAGCGGTAGCCGGGGTCGATCACGCCGTGCTCGACGACCGTCGCCGGCGTGGTTCCGCAGTCCCAGAACAGGGCGTTGAAGTGGGTGACGTGGGCCACGAGCAGGTCCGGCCGGTCGGCGGCGACGTGGCGCATCTCGCCGATGCGTCCCTGAGGTGCGTTGTGCTCGACGTAGACCGCCGGCACGTCGCGCCCCGGGCGCCGCCCGCCGAGCCACACCTCGGCGAGGTGCCCGAGCTCGTGCGGGCGCTGAAGGACGACGACGTCGACGGGCGTCGCCGCCGCCTCCTCGGCGGTCACCTCGGTCACCGAGGCGGGCCAGTCCCACGTGCGCGCGCGGCCGCGCCCATCGGGCCCCCGGTCGGGGAGGACCGGCACGAGATAGTCGTGGCCGCCCTGGACGAAGGCGGTGGTCCAGGACCCGTGGACGTGCCACAGCAGCACCCTCATGCCACGGCCTCCAGCGCCCGGGCCGGCGTCAGGCGATCCAGCGCGGCGAGCACCTCTGCGGCGCCGACGCGGTGCAGGCAGGGGTGGTTGGCCACCGGGCACTCGCGGGCGCGGCAGCCGGCGCATAGGACCTCGTGGAACAGCAGCTCGTGAGGAACGGCCCACGGGCGCCAGCGCGCCAGCGGCACCGTCGGCGCGAACAGCGAGACGACCGGTGTGCCGACGGCCGCCGCGAGGTGCGCCGGACCGGTGTTGCCGATCACCACCGCGTCGGCATGGGCGAGCACGCCGGCGAGCTGCGCCAGCGACGTGCGGCCTCCGAGGTCAGCCACGCCCGCGCGCGGCCCGCGCGCGACGGCGGCGGTCAGGTCGCGCTCGGCCGGCCCGCCCGTGACGGCGACGTTCGTCCCACGTGTCAGGAGGGCATCGACGAGCTCGGCGTGGCGCTCGGGCTCCCAGGCCCGCGCCGGCACCGACGCGCCGGGATGCACGACGACGTAGGGCTCCGCGCCGAACGGCGCCTGCGCCGGGAGACCGGGGCGCACCGCCAGGCGCCCGTCGTCGTCCGCGGGCAGGGCGAACCCCATGACGGCGGCCAGCGACAGCGCGCGCTGGACCTCGTGGGCGTCATCGTCGGCGACTCGGTGGCGCACGTCGAGCAGCGAGCCCGGGTAGTCGACCGAGGCCGCGCCGATGCGCGGCACGCCGGCCAGGCGCAGCAGCAGCGCCAGCGGCAGCGGGCTCTGGTGGAACGAGGTCAGCACGACCGCCACGTCCGGCGCGGCCTCCCGCACAGTGGCGACGAGGCGCGCGGTGCGCACGGGGTCGACGGGGAGCGGCTCGGCGTCGATCCATTCCGCGTGGGCGACGACCACCCGGTCGACGCCCGGCAGCAACCGGGCCGCCTGCTCGCCCCGCGGCCCGCACAGCAGCGTGACCGCGCGGGCGCCGGCCGCGAAGGCGCGGATCGCTGGGCCGCTCAGGAGGACGTCTCCCGCGCTGTCCTGACGCGCGACGAGGACGTGGGGCTTCACCGCTGTGCCCCTAGCAGGAGGTCGACGGCGCTGGGCAGGTCGGGCGCGAGCTCAGGTGCGGCGACGATCTCCTCCTGCCGGGTGGCGGCGGTGGGGACCAGGATGCCGCGGGCTCCGGCAGCGCGCGCGGCTTCGACATCGATGCCGATGTCGCCGATGACCGCGCAGCGCGCGGGCGAGATGCCGAGGCAGCCGGCGACGTCGTGCACGAGCCCGGGCTCGGGCTTGCGGCAGCCGCAGCCGTCGTCCGGCCCGTGCGGGCATATGCCCCAGGGGCCCAGCGGTCCCAGCAGGGCCTCGATCCGCGCGTTGACGGCGTCCACGTCCTCGGGCCCCAGCAGGCCGCGGCCGATCCCGCTCTGGTTGGACACGACGCCCAGCCCGATCCCGGCGGCGCGCAGGCGCTGCAGCGCCTCCCGTGCGCCGGGCATCGGCACGACGCGCGCGGGATCGGCGTTGTAGGGCACGTCGACGACCAGCGTGCCGTCGCGGTCCAGCAGCACCGCCGCCGGGCACGCGGCGCCGGCGCGGTGCGCCGGGCGGCGCAGGCGGCGGCGCACCGTCAGCTCCCCGCACGCCCGCTGGCCCGTGGCGGCGAACGGCAGCAGGGCGCTCGTGACGAGCATCCGCGAGACCTCGCGACGGTCGCGCGGGCCGGGGGCGATGCGCGCCCAGGCGAGCTCGGCGGTCCCCGCCAGCCACGCCGCGCCGGCGGCC
>JAOPZW010000314.1 GCA_025963905.1 Solirubrobacterales bacterium
GCCCTCCTCCAGGACATAGCTGCGGATCCAGCGGATGTCGTCGGACATCTCCTCGTCGCCGACCTTGCTGGAGCGCGCGGCGGCCTCGCCCAGCTCCTCGCCTGAGCTCCAACCGGACCGGCGCAGAATCGCGTACAGCTGCATGGTGGTCGTTCTCCCCTCGGACGTTGGCGAGCCGACCGTACGCCGCGGGCGCGGGCGGTGCAAGCGCTCGCGTCCCGCGATGCTCTACGACCCGGTGTCGTGTCGAACCCTCCGCGTCTTGGCCACGCGGTCGATGGTCGCCGCCTCGACGACGGTTTGAATGCGGGGCCCCTCACCGCGGCGGCAGGCCGCGGTAGTCCCCACCCCCTCGAAGGAGCTCGTTTGTCTCGCACGGTCCTCGCGCGGCTGCTCGGAGCAGCAGCCGCGACCTCCCTCGCCCTGGCGCTGGCGGCCTCGCCCGCGTCGGCCTTCACTTACGTCACCGATAGCAACAGCACCGCCTGGGGTCTCCAGGACGCCGCCCCGCCGCGGGTGGACACCGGCAGCATCCGCGCCACGCAGGCCGGCACCGGCGTCCAGGCCCCCTACAGCACGATGCTCAACGGCTACGGCGGCATCCGCGTCCGCGTGAACGTGACGCCGGCCCCCCGGTTCAACGGGCAGCTGATGCGCGGCTTCGGCCTGAGCTTCGACGGCCAAGACCGTTTCGCGACGACCCGGTCCATCGACCTCGGCGGTGTCCAGATCTCGCGGGCGATCTACCTCGATCGCTCGTCGGACTGGGGGCGGTGGCTGGACACCTTCACCAACACGACGAAGGCGCCCATCACCGTCGAGATCGCCTTCGGCGGCCAGACCGGCTACGGCGCCAGTGGCACGAACCAGAGCCGGATCGTCGCGACGTCCAGCGGCGACACCGCGGTCACGTCGGACGACTCATGGACGGAGGTCGCCAGCGGCACGGCGGCGACCGGCACCACCGGCGGGCCGTCCGCGGTCGTGATTGGCGACCCGAGCCCCTTCGAGGGCGCGCTGGACCGCGCGGGCAACTGGCTGCGCCAGACGTTCGACACCCCGCTCGCCACCGACGGGCACGAGGCCAACTACCAGGCCTACATCGACACGCTGACGCTGCCGCCGCACCAGAGCAGGTCCCTCGTGCACTTCCTCGTCGTCGGCAAGCCCGTGACGGCCGCGACGTCGGCCGCCGAGATCGGCGCGGTCGGCGACCAGGCCGCGAACCTCGCGAGCAGCCCCGTGCTCGGCGACCTGTCGACAGCGGAGCTCTGCTCGATCGCGAACTTCGACGTCGCGTCGCGCTCGATCCCGGGCTTCGACCCGTCGGCCTGCGCGGACGCCGGGCGCGTCGAGCAGGCGCCCGCGCCGCATGCCAAGAAGCTCGTGACGAGCTCGCCCTACGACGTCGTCGACAAGACCATCGAGCAGATGCAGAGCGACATGGAGGCCGGCAGGACGACCTCGCAGGAGATCACACGCGCGTACCTCGACCGCATCGCCGCCTACGACACCGGCCAGTTCGGGTTCAACGCGTACACCACCGTCGCGAGCGACGCGATGAAGCAGGCGCGCCGGGCGGACGAGGCCCGTGCCGCCGGCAAGCGGGGCGCGCTGCTCGGGATCCCGATCGCCTTCAAGGACCTCTACGACACGAAGGACATGCCGACGACCAATGGCAGCCTGACCTTCGAGGGCTTCCGGCCGGCGAAGGACGCCTACCAGGTCGCGAAGATCCGCGAGGCCGGAGCGGTCGTCATCGGCAAGGCGAGCATGGAGGAGTACGCGACGAGCGGCAGCTACTCCGACAGCGCCTACGGGCAGGTCTGGAACGCGTTCGACCCGTCCAAGTCGGCCCTCGCCTCCAGCGGCGGCTCGGCGGTGGCGACGGCGCTGAGCCTGGCCGGCGCCGCCTTCGGATCGCAGACCGGTGACTCGCTCTACGCTCCGGCCAGCGCCGCGAGCCTCGTCACGCTGCGCGGCACGGACGGCATGCAGAGCGACCGCGGCGTCATGCCGCTGTCGTGGCTGCAGGACTACGCCGGCGTCCTGACGCGATCGGTGGGCGACCTGGCCGACATCCTCAACGTGGTGTCGGGCACGGATCCCCAGAATCCCGAGACCGCCGACGCCGGCGCGCACCGCCCCGCGGACTGGCGCAGCGTGCTCGACGCCAACGCGCTGAACGGCAAGCGGATCGGCCTCCTGCCGTCGGCCTGGGTCGATCCGTACGGAACGACGGGCACGGTCGATGCGGAGAAGGCCGCCCTGCAGTACATCCGGGATGCCGGCGCGCAGATCGTCGAGCTGCCGTCGGGCCCGACGGTTCCCCCGGCGGTCACCGGCGATCGCAACTGGGAGGGCTGGGCGCGCTACATCGAGTCCCATCCCGAGCTGTCGCTGAGGAGCCCGGCGGATGTCGTCTGCTCGCAGAAGAAGCTCCCGTACACGCGGTACGCGCCGTCGTACTGCGTCGGGCGGGCGCGGATGACGCCCGAGCAGGTGCAGGCGTGGCGCGGCTACCGCGCGCAGTACCGCGCGAACATCGCCGCGTGGATGGACGCCAACAACGTCGACGCCGTGGTCTATCCCGGCCTCCTGAGCGACATCAGCCTCAACGACGGCGGCGGCAACCGGTCGAGCTTCGGCCGGCGCGACACGCCGTCGGGCAGCTCGGGCGCTCCCACCGTGGCGTTTCCGGCCGGCCGCAACGACCACGGGGAACCCGTCGGCCTGCAGTTCCTGGGCCGGGCGTGGGACGACGCGAAGATCGTGGGCATGGCCTACGCGTTCGAGCAGCGGGCTCACGGCCACGTCGTGCCCGAGACCGCCCCGGCGCTGCCGTACGAGCGGGGGCCGCAAGGCTGAGGGGTGCAAGGCATCCGGGCTGGGACCGAGGAGGTCCTCAGCCCGGATGCCCGAGGCGGCGCTCGGCTAGTGTTGTGAGGCGTTGATTCGGTTCAGATATTGGGTGAGGTTGTCGAGGATCTGATCGGCGGTCTTGGCCCAGACGTAGGGCCGTGGGTCGTCGTTCCAGGTGTCGATCCAGGCGCGGATGTCGGTGTTGAGCTCGCGGACGGTACGGTGGGTTCCGCGCCTGAGTTTGCGTGTGGTCAGCTCGGCAAACCAGCGCTCGACGAGGTTTAGCCATGACGCCGAGGTAGGCGTGAAGGGCAAGACGAATCTGGGGTGCAGCGCGAGCCACCTCTTGATCGCCGGGGTCTTGTGGGTGGCGTAGTTGTCGAGGATCGGATGGACCTCGAGCTCGGCGGGGACTTCGCCGTCGATCTGTTGAAGGAACTTCTTGAACTCCACGGCACGGTGACGTTGGTGCAGCGATCCGATGACCGTGCGAGCGGCGCTACGACCGTCGCCAGCGGTCGGAATTAGCAATTTGTCACTAGCAGGATCGGTGTGTGCCCGATCACCGGATAGGCTCTGTCGCAGCCCTTACACACGAGTGGATTTGTGTACGAGAGCGTTGACCGGCAGGCGGGACACCGCAGGCGCTCGCGCACCCCTCCGGGCAGTGGTCGCGTTCGTCCGCTGACATATGCAGCGGTCAACGCGGCAACCGTGCGCTCATGGTCATATTCCGCCGTTGCCGGTGCTTCGCTGTCCCCCTCTACTTCGACGTCCAGCTGTCCGGACCATGGGACGGAGTGATGCCACTCCGAGCGATGAGCGGCCCACCACAGGCGCATCAGCGGACTTGACGCGAACGACTGGTGAAACAACGGCCCAGCCGGGGCGGTGGCATCGCCGCGTGGGGTGAACCGAAGCTGCTGGCTCACGAGGTCGATCAGCCACGGATGGTACGGCCAACCAAAGGTCACCTCCGATTGACGGCTCGGGACCTGCACAAAGCCGGCCGCACCGACCCGGCTCATCTCGGCAGCAAACGAGACCGGATCGGGGGCGTGCTCGAGCACATGGAGGGCGACCACATATGCGAACGACTGATCGGCGAACGGCAACCGGGCCCCGTCCGCGACAACGAGAGGACGACCGAAGCTCATGCCCTGTTCCCCCGGGCGCTCGAAGTCGTCATCGATGTACTTGTCGACGACGACGTCGGTGCGACCGTGCGGCGCCTGCCCGGCACCGATCTCCAACACGAGTCCTGATGCCGGCGGGGAGGGACGATGACGGCGCCGCTCGCGGCCAACCGCCGTCAACTCACCGAACATCGAGGGATGAAGCATCGCGAGCAGTGGGCGATCGGCGAGTGCTGTCTTCAGACGTGAGAACGCGGAGGTCACGCGTTGGAACGTAGCGGTCGTTGGCAACCCGTGTATTTGCGACCGCACGCTTCCGGAGGGGTGACGAGACGCCTCGCAGGTTCAACCCTATCCGGCGAATCGCTGGGGGACTCCACAGATCCCACGCGATGCATCTTCGCCTGCTCGTCCGAAGCGCCAGTGCGGCACTGCAACAGCAGCACCCTGGCCGTCTGCGCCGGCGGGATCGACGGCCGCCCCCACTATTTCGGCGGTCTCCTAGGCTAGAAGTCCCGCTCCTGCAGCTTGCGCCGCAGGCGCCCTACGGGTGCGCGGGCGCGGTAGTAATAGCGCCGCGCCTTGACCGACCACTGCCACGCCTTCTGGGATAGGAGTTCCTCGAGGGTGGCCTCGTGGATCTCCAGGCGGTGCTGGTAGCGCTGGTGCTCGGCGCGCTCGGAGGCGAAGTCCGAGGCGAGGCGCAGGCCGGCCGAGCGCGGGGAGGGCGGCGGCTCGCGGCACACGGTGCGCAGTGCCAGGGCCATGAGTGCGGAGGACTGCTCCCACGACGGCCAGCCGTGGGCGGTCTGCAGCGCGTTGTGGCGCAGGCGGTGCAGCAGCCGGCGGTCGCGGGCGAGGAGGTCCAGCGCGCGAGCGGTGCCGTGCGGATCGTCCCACCCCACCGTCAGGCCGTTCCAGCCGTGGCGGATGTACTCGTCGAAGCCGGTGACGCGCGTCGTCACGACGGTGGCGCCCATGTGGAAGGCCTCCAGCGGCGGCCCGTACATGCCCTCGACGCGCGTGAGCTTGAGCATCGTGTGCTGGCCGGCGAGCAGCCCGGCCATCTCCGGATGGCTGAGCCCGGAGACGACCGTGTCGACACCCGCCAAGCCGCCGCCGCGGGGGTGCGGCGTGACGAGCGTGACGTGGCGGGGCTCGCGCATGAGCGCGGTGGCGGCCAGCGCGTCTCCCACGCCCTTGTGCGGGAGGTCCTGGCTGCCCTCGATGACGATCCGCAACGGCTCGGAGGCCAGCGCCGGCGCCACGCGCGGCGGCGAGACGAAGACGTCCTTGGGAATGCCGTTGCGCACGTACAGCGCCCGGTTGTCGGGCTGGAAGCGCTCGACGGTGTCGGCGATCCAGCGGGCCTCGGTGATGAAGCGCACGGGCAGCGCGGTGGTCATCGAGGCCGCCAGGCGCGCCGGCGAGTCCGGCGCGTAGGTCGAGTCCTCGAGCAGCTGGATGAAGTACACGTAGCGCGCGGCGTCGAGCTGGAATAGCACCGACGTCGTCTCCCACCACGTGGCCACGGCGATGTCGAACGTCTCGCGCTGGGCCTCCTCGAGCGTCATGACCGGCACGTGCTCGAGCCCCCGGTATGGCCAGTGCGGCTCCTCTTGCGGGCGCGTCAGCACGAGGCGCACGTCGAAGCCGTGATGGCGCACGAGCTGGCTGGCGTGCTCGACCACGACGCCCACGCCACCCGACAGCTGGATGTCCTGCAAGAGGAAGGCGACCCGCACGAGCGGGCTATCTTAGGCGCCGCATGCCGCCCACGGCCGCCCACCGCGACGCACGCCCGTACCCCGTGCCGCCGCCCGGGCGCCCGGTCCGGGTGGCGTTCGTGGGCGCGCGTACCTACTACGAACCGGCGGCACTGCACCACGCGACCGCCGGCCTGGCGCCCGCCTTCGTGGACTTCCGCGACCCCTCGGAGGCCGGCGCCCTGCGCGACAAGCTCGACGAGTTCGCCCCGCACGTCGTGGTCGTCTTCCGGCCCGAGAGCATCCCCGTCGGCCTGTTCGCCGATCTGCGCGCCGCGGTCCTCGGGTTCGCGAGCGGTCCACTGCCGCGTCCCGGCGAGCGCTCGCACCCCAGCCTCGAGGCCAACCTCGCTGCGCTCGGCGGTGCCGACCGGGCCAACTTCGACCGCGTCATCGTCCTGGACGGCGATGGCTTCGATGCCGCGGCCGGCGGCGTGCCGGCGTGGCGCTCGATGCCGCTGCCGGTCGATGACCGGCTCTTCGGGCCGGTCCGCCCCGCGCGCCGCCCGCCACGGATGATCTTCATCGGCTACTCGACGATGCACCGCGAGCAGACGCTGATCGCCGTGAAGCACGAGCTCGACATCGGCCACTACGCCCATGGGCTGGTGGGCGAGGAGCTCGAGCGCGCGCTCGCGGCCGCTGACATCGGGATCAACGTCCACGGCGACCAGTGGGTCGACACCTTCGAGCACGTCGCGCTCATCCATCTGGCAGCAGGCCACCTGCTGATCTCCGAGCCGCTCCGCCCGACCTTCGGCTTAGAGCCGGGCATCGACTTCCTCGAAGTCGAGAACCGCGACGAGCTGAACCTGCGCCTCCACCAGCTCACCCAGCAGCCCGACGCCTATGACCGAATCCGGGTCCGTGGGCGCGACAAGGCCGAGCAGTACCGCGCCTCGCGGCTGTGGCCCGAGGTCATCGGTGACCTGCTCGCCGACGTGGAGGCTTTCGGAACCGACCGTCCGTAGGGTTCCGCGCGTGTCCGAACGCTTCCGCCGCCTCACAACGCAGATCGAGGGCCCGATCCTCCTCGCCCCCAACGTCATCGGTGACGAGCGTGGGTTCTTCTGCGAGACCTACCGCCGCAACGAGTTCATCGAACTCGGGATCGATGAGGAGATGGTTCAGGACAACCACTCGCGCTCCGGCCACGGCATCGTGCGCGGCATGCACTTCCAGGTGGGACGCGGCGCCGCCAAGCTCGTGCGCTGCGGCCGCGGCGCCATCTACGACGTGATCGTCGACCTGCGCCGCGGCTCACCCACCTTTGGCCGATGG
>JAOPZW010000337.1 GCA_025963905.1 Solirubrobacterales bacterium
CTAAGAACCTGTTTCAGAAAGCCGGCACCGTCAGGAAACCGTCTCGCGGCGCCGGACGCCAGGGCGGGCGGGTCCGATTCTTGCGAAGGCCACCAGCATTCGCTGCGCCGGCGGGCGGCGTCCGACATCCACGATCCGGCTCCCTGACGCCACCGCCTGATTCTGAAACAGGTTCTAACGCAGGACGCGCAGCCAGCGGTAGCCGTAGCGGCCGAGCTCGAGGTCCAGCCGGCCGCCGTGGAGCTGCTCGGGCTCACCCGGCTCCAGCAGGTCCTCGACGGCCTTGGCATCCTGCCCCAGCTCGAGCGTCGTCGCGCACGCCGCCTCGCCGAGGTTGTGCACGGCGGCAACCGTGCTGCCCTCCCACTCGCAGGTGTGGGCGAAGATCGAGGGCTGCGCCGTCTCGAGCAGCGTGCTCGTGCCCCAGCCGAACTCCGGGCACTCCCGGCGCCGGCGGATCAGGCGGCCCATCCATTGCAGCAGCGAGTCCGGATCGCGGCGCTGGGCCTCGACGCTGATGTCGTCGGGTCCGAACCCGTCGCCCGCGAGCGGGCGCACGAGCCGGTCGGGCGGCGCGCTGGAGAACCCGCCGGTGGGCCCGGGCGACCACTGCATCGGAACGCGGACGCTGAGGCGGTCGGGCAGCGCGAGCTGCTCGCCCATTCCCAGCTCGTCGCCGTAGAGCAGGATCGGCGTACCGGGCAGCGAGAACAGCAGGCTCCAGGCCATTCGCAGCCGTTCGGGATCGCCCCCGAGCATCGGTGCGACGCGCCGGCGCAGCCCGTGGCCGTAGAGCTGCATGTCCGGTTCGGGGCCGAAGGCGGCGAACACGTCGGCGCGCTGGGGGACGGTGAGCTTGTCGAGCGAGAGCTCGTCGTGGTTGCGCAGGAAGGTCGCCCAGGCGCCGTCGGGGGGCACCGCCGGCAGCTCCCGGATCACGATCTCCAGCGGCTCGGCCTCCTGGCGCGCGAGCGCGAGCCACAGGTGCTGGTTGAGCAGGAACCCGAGCTGCATGTGCAGCTCGTCGCCGTGGTCGCCGAAGTAGCGCCCCAGGTCGTGCAGGCCGACGTTGACCTCACCGAGAAGCATCGCGTCCCCGCGGCGGCGGTTGACGAACGCGCGCAGGCTGCGCAGCCACGACTGCGGGTCGTCCTTCACCGGCTCGGGCAGCCCGGCGGTCTCCAGCAGCGCGGGGACGGCGTCCATCCGGAAGCCCGAGATGCCGAGCGCCAGCCAGAAGCCCATGATCCGCGCGATCTCGTCGCGCACCGCCTGATCGGACGTGTTGAGGTCGGGCTGGAAGTGGTAGAAGCGGTGCAGGTACCACTGGGTCGAGCGCTCGTCGTAGGCCCAGTTGCTCTTCTCGGTATCCGGAAACGCGAGGCCGGTGGGCTCGTCGGACGGCTCGTCGCGCCAGACGTACCAGTTGCGCCGCGGCGCGCCGATCCCCTCGCGCGCCTCGCGGAACCACGGGTGCTGGTCGGAGGTGTGGTTGACGACGAGGTCGACGATGACGCGCAGCCCGCGATCGCTCGCGCAGCGCACGAGCTCGACGAAGTCCCCCAGCGTCCCCAGCCGCGGGTCGACGCCGTAGTAGTCGGCGATGTCGTAGCCGTCGTCGCGGTTGGGCGTCGGCTTGAAGGGCATCAGCCACAGGCACGTGACGCCCAGCCCCGCCAGGTGGTCCAGCCGGTCGATCAGCCCCTGCAGGTCTCCGATCCCGTCACCGTCGGAATCCCGGAACGTCTCGACGTCGAGGCAATAGATGACCGCGTTCTTCCACCACTGGTCGCTCGTCTGGTCCAGGCGCACGGCCGAGGCCTACCCGGATGGCAGGGCGACTACCGGATCGAGCGCCTGCTGAGCTCGATGGCCCTGCCCGCGTCAGCCTTGGTCACGAAGTTCGGGCCTGTCGGGATGACGTCGCCCTGGGCGGGGAAGAGTCCGTAACGCGCGCGCTGGGTCAGCAGCACGACCGGAAGGTAGCCCTGCAGGTAGGCCTGCTGGTCGACGGCGAAGAGCAGCCGGCCCGACCGCACGGCCGCGAGCACGTCGGGACCGAGGTCGAACGTCGCGACCTTGACGCCGGCCGCGGGCCCGGCGAGATCGACCGCCTTGACCGCCTCGGTTCCCGTGGTCGAGTTGAGCGCCAGCACGCCGTCGATCCGCCCGCGGCGCACCGCGTCGGCGATCCGCCGGGGCGTCGACGGGCTCATGTCGTCGACGCCGAGCACCCGCGAGCGCCCGCCGACCTCCCGCATCGCGCGTGCCAGCCCCCGGCAGCGCTCGTCGAGGCCCTGGTTGCCGATCTGCTGATTCACGCACAGCGCGCGGCGGACACCGGCTGCCGCCAGGCGCCTGCCGGCCCCGAGCCCGGCGCGGTCCTCGGGCTGCCCGACGTGGGCCAGGATGCCCAGCCGGCGATAGATGGCGCTGCCCGAGTTGATCGAGACGACCGGGATCCCCGCCGCCACGGCCCGGCGGATCGCCGGCGCGAGGCCTGGCTCGGGGATCGAGACCACGAGCCCGTCGGGCCGCGAGGCGACCGCCTGGTCGATGAGCGTCTTCATGCGATCCAGGCTGTAGATGTCCGGCGCGCGGTAGTTGACGACCACGTCCATCTGCCGCGCTGCGGCCGCCACCCCGTTGCGCACGATCGCCCAGAACGGGCTCGACGCCTGCCCGTGGGTCACCACTGCGATGCGCACCGAGCCACTGGCGCGAGCCAGGGTGTCCCCGGTCCTGGCGGTCGACTGGCCCCCCGGCACGGCGAGCGGCTTCTCCGTCACCGAGGAGGTCTTGCCGCAGCCGGCGGCGAGGAGCGCCAGCGCGGCGACAAGGACGACGATCCAGGCCGGACCCCTGGATCGGTGATGGACGTGCCGTGGCACCACCGGCGCAACCTACCTTGCGCCGGTGCGGTCGCGCAGGACTAGTGGCGCCGCCGCGCGGAGGGCTCGAGGGCGGGGTTCTGCCAGCCCGCGTCGACGGCGTTCACGTTCGTCCCGGGCGGGACGATCTCGTCGATGCGATCGAGCACGGCGCCGTCGAGGTGCACCTCCAGCGCGCCGAGCTGGGACTCCAGCTGCTCCACCGTGCGCGGCCCGATGATCGCCGAGGTGACCGCCGGGTGGTTGATGACGAACGCGATCGCGAGGTGGATGAGCGGGATGCCGACCTCCTCCGCCAGCTGGGCCAGCGCCTCGACGGCCTCGAGCTTGCGCTGGTTCTCGGGCAGCGAGAGGTCGTAGCGGGCGGGCAGGCGCTCGGCGCGCGTCGATGCCGGCGGCTCGGCGCCCTTGCGCCAGCGGCCCGACAGCCATCCGCCCGCCAGCGGGCTCCAGGGGATGACGCCCATGCCATGCCGCAGGCACGTCGGCAGCACGTCCTCCTCCACCCCGCGCACGAGCAGCGAGTAGGGCGGCTGCTCGGTCACGAAGCGCTCGCGGCCGCGGTCGCGGGCCACCCACTGGGCCTCGACGATCTGCGAGGCCGGGAAGGTCGAGGAGCCGATGTAGCGGACCTTGCCCTGGCGGACGAGGTCGGTCAGGGCGCCGAGCGTCTCGTCGACGTCGGTGTCGGGCTCGGGGCGGTGGATCTGGTAGAGGTCGATCCAGTCGGTGTTCAGGCGCCTGAGCGAGTCCTCGACCGCGCGCATGATCCAGCGGCGCGAGTTCCCCTTCTGGTTGGGGTCGTCCCCCATCGTGCCGTGCACCTTGGTCGCCAGGACGACGTGCTCGCGCCGGCCGCCGGCCAGCGCCTTGCCGACGATCTCCTCGGACTCGCCGCGCGAGTAGACGTCGGCGGTGTCGATGAAGTTGATCCCCGCGTCGAGCGCCCGGTGGATGATCCGGATGCTCTCGTCGTGGTCGGCGTTGCCCCACTCGCCGAACATCATGGCGCCGAGACACAGCGGGCTGACGTTGACGCCGGTGCGTCCGAGATCGCGATGGGTCACGTCCGCGACACTAGCGAAGCGGTCGCGCGTGCAACCATCGAGGAGGGGCGAAGCACCGAACGACGACATCGAAGGAGCCGTAATGGAGCGACGCAAGCTAGGGACGCAGGGCCTGGAGGTCTCGGCCATCGGCCTCGGCTGCATGGGCATGTCCGAGTTCTACGGGCGCGCCGACGAGGACGAGGCGATCGCCACCATCCACCGCGCGATCGAGCTCGGCGTGGACTTCCTGGACACCGCCGACATGTACGGGCCGTTCACCAACGAGCTGCTCGTCGGCCGCGCGATCGCCGACCGCCGCGACAAGGTCGTGCTGGCGACGAAGTTCGGCAACGAGCGCCGGGAGGACGGCAGCTGGGTCGGCATCAACGGCAAGCCCGAGTACGTGCGCCGCGCGTGCGAGGCTTCCCTCCAGCGCCTGGGCGTGGACCACATCGACCTCTACTACCAGCACCGCGTCGACAAGACGGTGCCGATCGAGGAGACGGTGGGCGCGATGGCGGAGCTCGTCGAGGAGGGCAAGGTCCGCCACCTCGGGCTGTCCGAGGCGTCGCCCGACACGATCCGCCGCGCCAACGAGGTGCATCCGATCACCGCGCTGCAGACCGAGTACTCGCTGTGGTCGCGCGACCCCGAGGTCGACGTGCTGCCCACCGTCCGCGAGCTGGGGATCGGGTTCGTCGCCTACAGCCCGCTCGGGCGCGGCTTCCTGTCCGGGCGCTTCCGCTCCCCCGACGACCTCCCCGCCGACGACTTCCGCCGCAACCACCCGCGCTTCCAGGGCGAGAACTTCCATCGCAACCTCGAGCTCGTCGAGCGCGTGCGCGAGATCGCCGAGGAGAAGGGCGTGACGCCCGGGCAGCTAGCGCTGGCCTGGGTCCTCGCCCAGGGCAAGGACATCGTCCCGATCCCCGGCACGAAGCGCCGCGAGTACCTCGAGGAGAACGTCGCCGCGACGGAGATCCAGCTGACCCCCGAAGACCTCGCCCGGATCGACGAGGCGGCGCCCCGGGGCGCGACCTCCGGCGACCGCTATGCCGACATGTCGACGATCGACGCCTGAGCGTCGCCGCCCGGCGACAGGCCGAACGCGCCGGCGATCAGCTCGTACGAACGCCGGCGCGCGCCGTGGTCGTGGGTGATGCCGACCACGATGACCTCCTCCGCGCCGTAGGCCTCCGCGACGGCTTCGAGCCCGGCGCGGACCGTCGCGGGCGAGCCCAGCACCAGCCGGCGGCCGGCCGGCGGGTCGCCTTCGGACTCGAGGAAGCGCACGGCCTTGTCCACGGGCGGCACGGGGATGAGGCGCCCGCGATGCAGCATCGCCATCGCCATCCGGCTGCTCGTGGCCAGCCGCCGCGCCTCCTCGTCGGAGTCCGCGCAGATGGCCCACACCGCCACGGCGAGCCGCGGCGCCTGCAGCCGCCGCGACGGCGCGAACTCATCGCGGTAGCGCGCGGCGATGTGCTCCCCGTCGGAGTTGATGAAGTCGGCGAAGGCGTAGGGCAGTCCGAGCTGCCCCGCCCAGATCGCGCTCTGCAGCGAGGAGCCCAGCAGCCAGGGCTCTGGCGCCTCGGGCCGGCCCGGCAGCGCCGCCAGCCGGGCGAAGGGGTGGTCGGCGGGCAGGTCGTCCTCGAGGTACGCGAGCAGCTCGGCGAGCTGCTCGGGGAAGTCGTCGGGCGAGCCCTGACGGCGGTCGCGCTGCAGGGCGAACGTCGTCAACGGGTCGGTGCCCGCCGCGCGCCCTATGGCGAGGTCGATGCGCCCCGGGAACAGCCCGGCCAGCATGCTGAACGTCTCGGCGACCTTCAGCGGGCTGTAGTGCGGGAGCATCACGCCCCCGCTGCCGACGCGGATGCGCCGGGTCGCCGCGGCGATCGGCCCGATCAGCGCCTCGGGACTCGCTCCGGCGAGCATCGGCCCGCCGTGGTGCTCGGCCACCCAGTAGCGGGTGTAGCCGAGGTCGTCCGCCAGCCGCGCAAGGTCGATCGTGTTGCGCAGGGCCTGCGCCCCGGTCGAGCCTTCGGCGACGGGTGACTGGTCGAGGACGCTCAGGCGCATGCACCCAGGATGACAAGGCCGCGACGCGGGTGACCTCGGGCCTCAGCGGGCGACTCGGGCCGCGCCGGAGAGCGGCGCGTCGAAGTGCATCCGCAGGCGCGTGCCGCCGTCGGCCGGGCACTCGATGTTCACCTCGGCGGCGAGCCGGCCGATGATCGACAGGCCCATCCCGAGCCCCGGGCTGTCGGGCCGGGGGGACATGCCACAGCCGTAGTCGCGCACCACGACGACCAGTCGATCGGGCTCCGCGCACGCGACGATGCGCATCTCCCCGGTCTCCCCGCCCCGGTAGGCGTGCAGGATCGCGTTGGTGACCGCCTCGGTGACGGCCAGTCCGACGTCCGACGCCTCGGGCACGCCATGGGCCGACGCGAAGGTCATCAGGGCACGCCGCACGTGGGGCACCGTGGTCGGCGATGCCGGGAGGCGCAGCTCGAACCGGGGACGCTCCGCCGTGGCGGTGGCGGTGACCCTCACGCGTCCCGCCTGAGGGCAAGCAGCGCGATGTCGTCGGGCCGCACGCGCAGCGCGGTGTGATCGGCCACGATGCGATCGGCCAGCGCCTCGAGGTCCGGTGCGGGCTGCTCGGCCGCCCGGGCGAGCTGACGCAAGCCCTCTTCCAGCGGCTTGCGGGGGTCCTCCACCAGGCCGTCGGTGTACAGCACGAGCGTCGATCCGGGCGTGAGCTCGACGGCGCGCTCGGCGCAGCTCGCGGGGGTCGGGCTTCCGAGCGGCGGGCACGGCCGGCCGGTCAGGTACTCCGATCGTCCGGCCCCGACCAGCAGCGGTGGCAGGTGCCCGGCGGTGGCGTACGTCGCTCGTCCGGTCGCCGGGTCGAAGACGAGGTAGAGGACCGTGGCGAAGGGCACGTCGCCGTACGCGTCGATCATCCCGTAGAGGCGCTGGAGGACCTCGCCCGGCCCGTTCGAGAAGACGGCGTAGGCGCGCAGCGCGTTGCGCACGAGGCCCATCGTCGCGGCGGCCGCGATCCCGCGTCCCACGATGTCCCCGATGACGATGCCGAAGCTGCCCCCGGGCAGGGCGAAGGCGTCGTAGAAGTCGCTGGCGGCGGCGTCGCCCTGCGTGCCGGGCAGGTAGCGCACGGCGACCGCGTAGCCCGGCAGGTCGGGGAGCGAGGACGGGAGCAGCGCCCGCTGCAGCGTCTCGGCGGTGCGGTGCTCGCGGTCGAACAGGCGGGCGTGGTCGACCGCGAGTCCCGCGCGGCGCCCGAGCTCCTCGGCCGCCTCCAGGTGGGCGGTCACGTACTGGCGCCCGGAGTCGGCGGTCGCGATGAAGCTGATGGCGCCCAACCGGCGGTCGCGGGCCACCAGCGGCACGATCATCGCCGAGCGCATGTTCAGCTGGCGCAGGATCTCCAGGTGCTCGGCGTCCAGCGCACCCGCGACGAGCAGGTCGTCGTCGATCTCGGGATAGATCTCCGAGCGCCCCGTCCGGATGACCTCCGGGGCCCCGGTCGGCGCCGTCGTGTCGGGCGGGTAGCGCGCCTCCAGCGCGCGGGCCCAGCGCACCTTCTCGGGATCGACGTGCGCGACGGCCACGTTGCGCAGCCCGCTGTCATCGTCCAGGAGCTGCACGACGCACCAGTCGGCCAGGCGCGGCACCGCGAGCTCGGCGACCTGCTCGAGCGCGGTGACCGGATCCCGCAGGCCCGCCAGGGCGGCACTCGCCTGGGCGATGAACTCCAGGGTGTCCTCGCGCTGCTTGCGCTTGGTGATGTCGCTGGTGAGTCCGATCAGCAGGGACGTCGCGCCGCTGTCGTCGGCCAGGACGTGCGCGCGCGTCCACAGCCAGCGGACCTGCCCGTCGGGGTGGACGACCCGGAACTCGAGCTCGTAGTCGAGGCCCTCGGCGACCGAGCGCCCGACGGCGGCGGTGAAGCGCTCACGGTCCTCCGGATGCACCTGGGCCACGTACTCGTCGAACGGACCCGGCTGGGCCCCGCGCTCCAGGCCGTGCAGCGGCCCGACCATCTCCGACCAGCGGATCACGTCGGCCTTGATCTCCCACTCCCAGGATCCGGTCGCCGTTCCCTCCAGCGCAAGGCTCAAGCGCTCCTCGCTGATGCGCAACGCCCGTGCCTCCACCGTGTCCGTACCCCCCGATCCGATTCCCGACCGTCTCCCACGCCGCCAGTCTGCCTGAAGGAGCCTGCTGCGGGCAACGACGCACCCGTCCGGGTCGGCGATCGGCGGCCCGGGTAGCCTTGGTCACCTGACCTGCGACCCGCAACCGGCGGAGGTGCCAAATGGCAGTCGAGAGCAGCGCGAGCACCGTATGGAAGGGCGACCTCGCTCACGGCGAGGGGATCACGACGCCGGCCAGCGGGGCGTTTCCCCCGGTCGAGGTCACCTGGGCCTCGCGGACCGAGCGTTCCGCCGGCAAGACCAGCCCCGAGGAGCTGCTCGCGGCGGCGCACGCCTCGTGCTATTGCATGGCGCTCTCGAACGAGCTCGGCGGGTCGGGAACGGCGCCCGAGTCGCTCGAGGCGACCGCGACCGTGGCATTCGTCCCGGGCGAGGGGGTCAAGTCGTCGCACATCGTCGTCCGCGGCCACGTGCCG
The DNA here is from genome assembly GCA_025963905.1 of Solirubrobacterales bacterium. Lineage (GTDB taxonomy): Bacteria > Actinomycetota > Thermoleophilia > Solirubrobacterales > Solirubrobacteraceae > JAOPZW01. Next base: position 8,601 of record JAOPZW010000337.1, read on the forward strand.
GGGATCGACCAGGACGCCTTCACCGCCGCGGCCCGCGCCGCCGGCGAGGGGTGCCCGATCTCGGGGGCGATGAAGGGCAACGTCGAGATCACGGTCGAGGCCACGCTGGAGTCGTAGTGCCCGTCGCCACGGGAACCCACCGGCTCGGGCCCGACAACGCGACCCTGCAGGTGCGGACGTTCCGCGAGGGCATCGCGTCCAAGGCCGGCCACGATCTCGTCATCGACGTCACGCGGTGGGAGGCGACGCTCACGGTCGCCCAAGACCCGGCGCAGTCCGCGGTGGAGCTGAGCGCGGACCCGCGGTCGCTCGAGGTCCGCGAGGGGGTCCGCGGCGTCAAGCCGCTGACCGACAAGGACCGCGCCGAGATCCGCCGGAACATCGACGCGAAGGTGCTGGGCGACCGCCCGATCAGCTTTCGCTCGGACGCCGTGGAGGTCGCCGGCGACGGCCTCTCGGCGCGCGGGGAGCTGACGATGGCCGGCGCCAGCCGGCCCGTCAGCGCCCGGCTGGCACTGTCCCCCGACGGCCACGTCACCGGCACCATCCCGCTGACCCAGAGCGAGTGGGGCATCAAGCCCTACCGCGGGCTTATGGGCGCGCTCAAGGTCCGGGACGCGGTGGAGGTGGTGCTGGACGCGCGGCTGGATCAGCCGGATGACTCGGCGTAGCGCGCCACGGTGAACCCGATGAGCATCGGGACGTGCACGGCGAAGACGACGAGCGAGAGCGTCAGCACCACGAGCGGCCCGCCGCTGAGATGGTCGCGCAGGAACGCGTACTCGATCATCCCGGCGACGATCACGTAGGCCAGCAGCGCCCACTTCGCCACCTCGAAGAAGCGCCGCCAGGCGAAGCCGTCGACGCGGCTCAGCGCGACGAGGTTGCCGGCGAGCAGCAGCGCCGAGGCGGCCAGCAGCGCGACCGCGGGCCCGAGCGCGACGTGCTGGGGCAGATGCGCCGAGAGGTAGATCCCTGCGGCGACGATCAGGGCCAGCGACACCATGCCGACCTGCGTCACCGGGGGCAGCCTGCGCTCGGTCATCCCGTCGCCACCTTGGTCATGATCACGAACGTCGCGACCTGCATCACGCCGAGGATCCCGGCGGTGTAGATGAAGCGCTTCATGAGCCGCTCGATCACCGCCGGGTTCGGGCGCGGCTTCTTGAGCTCCACCAGCACCGCGATGTTCGCGGGCTCGAGCAGGCCGAGGGCGATCACCGCCATGCAGCCGACGACGATGTAGCTCGCGACGATCCAGTCATGGTTGATGTAGGAGCTGTCGACGGTCCCGATGAGGCTTCCCAGCTGCCAGCCGGCCGCGAGCGTGATCGTCACGACGGTCGGCATGATCAGCACCATCTTGGGCATCAGCCGCGTCGTGAACTCCACGCGCGCGGGAACCGGCATCCGCCCCATGATCGGCCCGAGCACGAGCCCGAGGAACAGGTCGATGATCGTCCACGCCGAGCCGAAGACGACGTGCAGGAACTCCAGCGGCCAGAGCTTGTTGACCGCGATCGCGACGATCAGCGCCAGGAGCGCGACCGCGACGATCGGAAGCCCCTTGCGCGGGACGATGTCGAACTCGGGGCGCTGGATCGCCGCCGGCGCGGTGCCGGGCGCGGCGTGCGGGGCGGGGATCGCGACGTCGGACATCGCGCGATCTAACCGCGAACGGCACACCGGATGCAAGTCCGGCCGTCACGCCCGCCGGCGGCGAGGCGTGAGGACCGGCCGGAGAGGGCCTTACGGCAGCGCGCGCCGCGCCCGCTCGGCGATGGCGTCGCGCAGGTCGCCGAGCCGGGCCTGGCGGCGCAGCAGCGCCAGGCGCTTCTCGCGGGTCAGGCCGTTATCGGCGAGCTTGTCCGCAACGCCTGCGAGTTCCTTGAGTAGCTTGGACTGATCGAGAGGTCGTCGCATCCCTTGAGTATCCCACCCCAGGACAATCACCAGGGGTCGGCGCCCACCGGGACACGGCGCCCCTCGGCCACGACGACGGTCAGCGGCAGGCCGAGGCCGTGCACGCGGCGCGGGAGATCGCGGCGCAGCCAGTGCGAGACCCGCTCGGGCAACGTCGAGATGATCACCTCGTCGAAGGCGCCGGACGCCACCGCGTCGCGGACGGCGACGAACGGATCGACGTCGCCGATCTTCGCCTCGACGTGGTCTCCGCACGCCCGCTCGAGCAGCGGCACGGCGAGCTCGATGACGATCGCCGCGCGCTCGGTCTCGGGCTCCCAGTAGTCCCGCGGGACCAGCAGCGTGAACCGGCATGGCCCCTGCTTCGCGCGCTCGGCCACCGCATCCAGCAGGCGGGGTGTCGCCGCGGTGCGATGGGCCACGATGAGAACGCTGGCCCCGGACATGCCGTGGGCGTCAGCCATGAGAGTCAGGGTACGCCGTCGGGCGCCGGTTGTCAGCCGGCGGCTGAAGCGACAGCCGCTGCCCGGGGAGCGCCGGTGGCCGGCAACGTCACGGCGGCCGGTGTGCCGACGCGGACCTCGGCGAGCGCCTCGCCGACATGCACCTCGAGGACCGCCGTGCCCGCGCGCGCGATGACCTGACGCGCCTCGCCCAGCGCCTGCTCGATGTGCGCCTCGCGGGCGCCGCAGGCGACCAGGAACCGCTGTGCGCGGCCGTCGCCCACCATGGCGGCGTCGACCTCGAGCTCCTCCACCTGGAGTGGCCGGTCCGCTGCGGCGCCGGGCAAGGGAGCGAGCATGCAGGCCGCCATGTCGTCGGGGTGGTGTTCGCTGCCCCGGACGATCCTGGCCAGCAGCTCGCCTGCCTCGCCCTGCGCGCCGAGCGCCCCGAGCTCGCGGGCGACGCCGTCGGGCCCCAGGCGTGCCGAGCCCAGCATCACGTCCGCGAGCCCGTCCGTGTGGAAGCACGCGGCGGCGCCGGGCGGCAATCCGATCGTCGTTTGGCGCCGGCCCGTGGGGGCGCCGGCGCCGATCGGCGGGGACGAGGAGACCGTGACGAGCCGGGCGGCGACCCCGAGGAGCAGCGGGGGCCAGTGGCCGGCGCAGGCGAACGTCAGCCGGCCGGTCGCCGGATCGAAGATCGCCACCGCGACCGTGACCATGCGCCCGCCGAGCTGGGCATCGAGCACGTCGGAGGCGATCCGGAGCGCCGTCCGCGGCGCCAGCCCGGCCTCGAGGTAGGCCCGCACGCTGTAGCGCACGAGCGCGGTGATCGGCACGACGTCGCGTCCGTGGCCGGCCACGTCGCCCACGAGCACGGCGGTCCGGCCACCGGGCAGCTCAAAGGCGTCATAGAAGTCGCCGCCTGCGGCCAGGCCCTCCGCCGGCCGGTAGGCCGCCGACACGCGCGCGCCGCCGATCCTGCGCGGCAGGTCGGGGAGCAGCGCGGATTGCAGGACGCCGACGTCGGCGGCCAGCCGGCGCGTCTGGCGACCCAAGCGGTGGGCGCGGCGTGTCTGGGTGAGCGCGGCCGCGGCCAGCACGAGCCCCACGGCGGCGAGGGCGGCCAGCGCGATGAGCACGCGCCTGGGGATCACCTTGAGGACGCGGACGACGCTCTGTGGCAGCGGTGAGCCGGCGGCCGGGCGCGCGTGGCCGGCCTGCGGGTGCGTACCCCGCGGCGCGTGACGGGATCGGGCGGCGGGCGCTGCCTTGACCACCGCAGGTCGCGGCGCGATGCCGGCCGGGGGAATCGCCGTGGCGGCCCGGGGCCCGGTCGGCGCCGGGGCACGGTGCGCCGGAG
>JAOPZW010000339.1 GCA_025963905.1 Solirubrobacterales bacterium
CGGCCGGTGTCCAGGGTCCTCGTCACGGGCGGCGCCGGCACCATCGGAGCGGCGGTGGTGCGCCGCCTGCTGCGCGACCCCGACTGGGAGGTCCGCGTCAGCGATCAGCGCCCCGCGCCGCATTGGATGCGCGAGGGGTGCGAGGTCCACACGGGCGACCTGCGCTCGCTCGACGAGGCGCGCCGGGCCACGCAGGGCTGCACGCACGTCATCCACCTCGCGGCCATCGTCGGCGGGATCGCCAACTTCCACAAGCTCCCCCACACGCTCACTGAGGTCAACAACGCGCTCTACAACGCGGTCGTCCGCGCGGCGCTCGACCACGACGTGCAGCGCTTCGTCTACGTGTCCTCCTCGATGGTGTTCGAGCGCGCGACGGAGTACCCGACCACCGAGGACCACATCTGGGAGTGCCCCATGCCGCGGTCGGCCTACGGGTTCTCGAAGCTCACGGGCGAGGTCTACGTCCGCGCCGCCCACGACGAGCACCGCCTCCCGTTCACCATCTGCCGCCCGTTCAACGCCTACGGGCCCGGCGAGATGCCCGACGACGAGCCCGGCATCGCGCACATGGTCCCCGACGTCATCAAGAAGTGCCTGGCGCTGCCCGAGGGCGCGGCGCTGCCGATCTTCGGCGACGGCACCCAGACCCGGACGCTGACCCACGTCGACGACATCGCCGACGGCGTCGTCGCCGCGATGGCCGCGCCGGCCGGCCTGCACGAGGACTTCAACATCTCGGCCTCCGACGAGATGACGGTCGCGGAGATCGCCCGCGTCATCTGGGAGGCGTGCGGGCGCGATCCCGAGGCATTCGCGCTCGAGCACCTGCCCAGCTTCGAGGTCGATGTGGTGCGCCGCTGGCCGAGCGTCGACAAGGCGCAGCGCCTGCTGGGGTGGCAATCGCGGATCGGCGTCCGCGAGGGCGTGGCGCAGACCGTCGACTGGCTGCGCGGCGCGCTCGCCGCGGCCCCGCGCTGAGCACCTCGCGGTTCCGGGTTCACCGCCCGGAGCGGCGGGTAGGCGATCCAGACACCGACCCCGACGCTAGGAGAGCACGACATGGCGCGACTCCCCGTCCTCCGCCGGCGCCGCTCGAAGGCCGAGCAGGCGCTGGACGTCATCCAGAAGGCTGCGAAGACGTATACGTCCCTGAAGATCGCCAAGGCCGGCCCCAAGGCCGGCGCTCGCGCCACCGCCAAGGCGGTCAAGCTGGCCGCGGTCCCGGCGGTCGTGGCGGGCAGCGTCGCTGTGTGGCGCAAGCGCCGCGCCGGCAACGCCGAACCCAGTCACGACTTCGACCGCCCGTTGGGTCCGGTGGCGGCTGCGGGGACCGTCTCGCCGCCGGCTCCGGTCGCCGACACCGCGCTGAGCGACGCGCAGGCAGGCGCGGGCTGAGCCGCCGCTAGGCGGCCTCGGCGGCCACCGCGTCGAGCGTCTTGCGCAGCCCCTCGACGAGTCCCGTCTGGGCCGTGAACCCCAGTTCCGCCCGGGCCCGGGACACGTCGAGGGCGCTGCGCTGCAGCTCCCCCGTGCGCGCCGGCGCGAACTCGGGCTCGAACGCGTCCGCATCCACGCCGCCGGCCTCGCGCAGCGCGCCGACGAGCTCGAGCACCGAGACCTCGGCGCCCGTGCCGATGTTGTACTCACCGTGCGCCTCGGGGTGCGCGGCGGCGTCGAGGTTGGCCCGCACGACGTCGCCGACGTAGATGTAGTCGCGCGTCTGGCGCCCGTCGCCGAAGATCCTGGGGCGGCCGCCCTGCAGCAGCTTGCCGGAGAAGATCGCGATCACGCCGGCCTCCCCGAGTGGGTCCTGGCGGGGCCCGTAGACGTTGCCGTAGCGCAGCGTGACCGTCGACAGACCGTACAGGCGCGACGACCAGCCGCAGTAGCGCTCGGCGCAGAACTTCGACTGCCCGTAGGGCGACATCGGCCTGGGCTCGACCGTCTCGGGCGTGGGGATGGTCTCGGTCTCGCCGTACATCGCGCCGCCCGTGGAGGTGTTGACGACGCGCCCGACCCCGGCGTGGCGCGCGGCCTCGAGGACGTTGATCGTCCCGGCCACGTTGATGCCGGCATCCCACGCCGGGTTCTCGATCGACTTGCGCACGTCGATCTGCGCTGCGAGATGGAAGACGATGTCCGGAGGCCCGGCGGCGAAGACCTCGCGCAGCCGGTCCGCGTCGCGGATGTCGACCTCGTGGAACTGGATCCCGCGCTCGCGCGCCGCCTCGAGATTCTCGAGCCTGCCCGTCGACAGGTCGTCGACGACCACGACGTCGTCGCCGCGATCCAGGAGGGCGTCGACGAGATTCGAGCCGATGAATCCGGCTCCGCCGGTGACGAGCGCGCGCATGGCGAATGATCGTAGGGGCACCGGCGAGCCGGCGTCGGGCCGGGGGTCGTGCGCTCGCCCGGCGTCCTGACGTACTGGGTCGCGCTGTGCCACGCTCTGTGTCGTGGACTTGACGGAGCGGCTGCTTGGAATCGACGTCTCGGCCCTCTCGGACGCCGACAAGATGCTGCCCGTGGTCGATCCCGCGGTTCGGGCGATGATCCCCGAGGTCCGGATGGCCGGGCCGGCGCGCACGGTCGTCGCCGAGGATGGCCATCTGCCGGTGATGCGCGCGCTGGCCGGGGCCGCGCCCGGCGATGTGCTCGTGATCGCCACGAACGGCGGATCGCGCGCCGTCTTCGGTGAGCTTTTCGCAACCGAGGCGCATCGGCGCGGGCTGGCCGGGATCGTGGCCGACGGGTTCTGCCGCGACCTGCGGGGCCTGCGGCGCATCGGACTGCCGGTCTTCGCGCGCGGCACGACGCCGCGATCGGGCACTGCCCTGTCACCGCCCACGCTCGGGTCGACGGTCACCTGCGGCGGCGTCCAGGTGTCCCCGGGCGACATCGTGTTCGGCGACGACGACGGGCTGCTGATCGCCACGCGCGAGCGGATCGCGGCCGCGCTGGAGGCGGCGGAGCTCATCGGGCGCAGCGAGCGCGCGCTCCTCGCGTCGCAGGCTCGCGGGCGACCCGCTGCACCGCCCGACCAACCGTCCTGATGCGATAGTCTGCACACAGATCATCTCTGTGCAGACTGTTTCCCGGACAGGAGAAGGACTCATGTGGACCAACGAGCAGAGCATCGAGACCACCGCTTCGCCTGAGGCGATCTGGCGGCTCTGGGCCGACGTCGCCGGGTGGCCCGGGTGGAATGCCGACATCGAGCACATCGAGATCTCGGGACCGTTTGCGGCCGGTAGCACGATCTCGATGACTCCGGTCGGGCAGGACCCGGTCGAGCTACGGATCGCCGAGGCCGTCGAGCCCGATCTGTTCGTCGACGAGGCGGAGTTCCCGGACGTGGTCGTGCGGACGATCCACCGTGTCGAGCCCGTCGGCGGCGACCGCAATCGGGTCGTCTACCGCATGGAGATCAGCGGGCCGGCCGCCGACGGCGTCGGTCCCGAGATCGGTCCTCAGATCAGCGCCGACTTTCCCGAGACCCTCGCCGCGCTCGCCCAACGGGCCGAGCGCTGATGGCGCTTCACCCGAGCGAGAGCCCCGGGTTCCTGCTCTGGCACGCCACGCTGCGCTGGCAACGCAGCGTGGCCGCGGCTCTGGCGCCGCTCGACCTGACCCACGTGCAGTTCGTCCTGCTGGCGTGCTCGTGGTGGCTGAACGAGCAGGGTGAGCAGCCCAGCCAGGTCCGTTTGGCAGCGCAAGCAGGCACCGACATCAAGATGACTTCGCAGGTGCTCAAGACGCTGGAGGAGAAGGGCCTCGTCGAGCGCGAGGTGGATCCGGCCGACACCCGGGCCCGGCTATTGCGCGTCACGCGCCGGGGGACGCGGCTTGCTCCGCGGGCGATCGCCGTCGTCGAGCGCGTCGACGCCGAGTTCTTCTCCGGGCTGCCGCCGGCGGACGCCGTCGACCTCCTCGGTCGCCTCGCCCACCCCCAGCTTCAGGAAAAGCCCGGCCCGTCGTAGACGGCCGCGAGCAGCGGCGCGACCGCCGCGGGCGCGGCGAGCGCCCGGATGCGCTCGCGGCCGGCCTCGCCCG
>JAOPZW010000353.1 GCA_025963905.1 Solirubrobacterales bacterium
CGAAGCCGGCGGCGAAGCGCCAGCCCCAGATCAGGCTGTAGGCGGCGACCGAGACGAGCATCGAGCCCGAGGTCGTCAGCAGCTTGAGCTTGGGCAGCAGGAGCAGGATCGCCTTGAGCTTGGCGCCGAGCTTCACGGCGCCGAGGACGATCAGGCCGATGAGCCCGCCCACGCGCTTCCACCACGGCCGGCGCTCCTCGCCGAACGGCGAGCCGCCGGCGGCCGGCAGACCGGGGTCGGGCGCGCCGACCGGCGTCGTGGGCGGCAGCCAGCCGGGGGGAGGCTGAGGCTCTGATCGATGCTCCATGGAGCCCTGATTGTGGCAACACCGCATTGGGGGTCCGTAAAGTCGTGTGCCGATGGGTCGCCTGATCGACATCGGGGATACCTGCCTGCACGTGGAAGAGCGCGGGCACGGCGAGTTTGCCGTGATCGCCCTGCACGGCGGCCCGGGTCTCGACCACACGGAGTTCGGGTGGTGGCTGGACCCGCTCGCCGATGATCACCGCCTCGTGCTGGTCGATCAGCGCAGCCAGGGCCGGTCGCTGCCCTCGCCGCCCGAGACGTGGACGCTGGAGCGCTACGCGGCCGACGTCGAGGCGCTCGCCGGCGCGCTGGGCCTCGAGCGCTACGTCGTGCTCGGGCACTCCTTCGGCGCCTTCGTCGCGCTGCGCCACGCGATCGACTTCCCGGGCCGGCCCGCCGGCACGATCGTCTCGGCGGGCGTCCCCTCCGCGCGCTGGCTGGAGGGCGTCGAGCGCGAGCTCGAGATCTTCGAGCCGGCCGATCTGCGTGCCCAGGTCCGGTCGGCGTGGGCGCGCGAGGCGGACGCCGCCACGCAGGAAGACGTGCGCTCGCTGCTGTTCGACCAGCTGCCATTCCACTTCGCCGACCCGCGCAGCCCGCGGATCGAGGACGTGCGCATCGCGATGGTCGGGGCTGTCTACGCGCCCGACGTGCTGCGCGCGGCGGCCGCCGCCGGGACGTACGGCGGGCTCGACGTGGAGGACCGCCTCGGCGCCGTGTCGCACCCGCTCCTGGTGATCTCGGGCCGCCACGATCGCGTCACCCCGCCGGGGGCCGGCGAGGCGATCGCCGCCGGCGTGCCCGGTGCCGAGCTCGTCGTCCTCGAGGACAGCGCGCACATGGCCTTCATCGAGCAGCCCGGGGAGTACCTCGAGGCCGTCGGCGCCTTCCTGGCCCGCGTCGGCTAGCTCGACGTCTCGACCGCCGCGGCGGCCTCCTCGGCCGCGTCGAGCTGCCCGCGCACCAGCGTGAGGCCGTGGTTCCAGAAGCCGGGATCGCGCAGGTCCAGGCCGGCGATCGCGGCGAGGTCCTCGGGGCTGCGCGAGCCGCCCGCGGCGAGCATCTCGATGTAGCGGCCGACGAACGGCTCGCCCTCCTCGAGGTACCGCCCGTAGACCGAGAGCGCCAGGAGCTGGCCGTAGGCGTAGGCGTAGACGTAGCCGGGCGTCCCGATGAAATGGGGCACGTAGGACCACCACGAGCGGTAGCCCTCGGTCAGCTCGACGGAGTCGCCGAGCATCTCCTCCTGGGATTCCTGCCACAGGTCGCCGATCCGCTCCACGGAGAGCTCGCCCTCGTTTCGCCGCGCCGTGTGGGCGAGGTCCTCGAAGCGGTTCATGGCGGTCTGACGGAACACGGTCGCGATCGAGCCCTCGATGTTCTCCGCCAGGAGCGACAGGCGCGAGGCGGGCGTCTGCGCGGCGTCGAGCAGGCGCCGGAAGACGAGCGTCTCGCCGAACACCGAGGCGGTCTCGCACACCGTCAGCGGCGTGTGCTGCTCGAGCACCCCGCGGCCGATCGCCAGGTAGGCGTGCAGGCCGTGGCCGAGCTCGTGGGCGAGCGTCAGGACGTCGCGGCGGCGCGAGGTGTAGTTCAGGAGGACGTAGGGATGCACGGCGGGGACCGTGTAGGCGCAGAACGCCCCGCCCCGCTTGGCGGGGCGCACCGGCGCGTCGATCCAGCGCCCGTCGAAGAACCGCCGGGCGGTGTCGCCCAGGACCGGCGAGAAGTCGTCGAACGAGTCGAGCACGAGCTCGGTGGCCTCGTTCCAGCCGATCTCGATGTCCTTGCCGCCCAGGCCGGCCATGCGGTCGTAGTCGGCGAGGCGGTCGAGGCCGAGGATGCGTGCCTTGAGGCGATACCAGCGCTGGGGCAGGTCGTAGTTGGCCTTGACGGCGTCGATCAGCGCCTGCACCGACTCGTCGCTGGCCTCGTTGGCGAGGTTCCGGCTGGCGAGCCACCCGGGGTAGTGGCGCAGCCGGTCGTCGGTCGCCTTGTCCTGCAGGAGGGTGTTGAAGATGTATGCGCGCGTCCGCAGGCCCGGTGCCAGCGAGGCGGTGACCGCCTCGGCCGTCGTGCGGCGCACATCGCGGTCGGGCGACGTGAGCCGGCTCAGCGCGACGTCGAGCGCGACGGGCTGGTCCTGGTCGGGCAGGCTGACCTCGAGCGCGCTGGTGAGCTCGGAGAACAGCCGGCTCCAGGCCTCGCGCCCCGTGACCGCCTTCTCGGCCATGACCTTCTCCTCGGGCTCGGAGAGGAGGTGTGGCCGGTAGCGGCGGGTGGTGCGCAGGTAGTGCCGGGCCGTGTCGAGGCCCTCGGCGGCGAGCAGCTCCTCGGCGCGCTCGTCGTCGAGCGCCGCCCACTCGAGGTCGAAGAACAGGAGCTTCGTCTCGATCGCGGTTCCCTGCTCCTGGACGCGCGCGAGCAGCGCGCCCGTCGCCGGGTCCTGGGTGTCGACCGCGAAGCGCAGCGATGCATAGGACCCGGCCCGCCCGGCGAGCTCGGCGATCGCCTCGAGCTCGGCGACCGCGCGGGCGAGGCCCGGACCGTCGAGCTGGGCCACGCGCCCTGCGTACGCCTCGGCGAACGTGGCCGCCCGGCGGTCGGCTTCGGCGAGGATGCGGTCGGCGCCCGCGGGACCGTCGCCGTCGACGAGTGGCTCGAGGTCCCAGGCGACCTGCTGGAGGTCGATCGTGCTCATGCCGACACGGTACGCGTTCCCTTACGGTGGGGTCCATGGCGACCGGCACGCTGACGGAGGTGGAGACCGAGAGGCTGCTGCTGCGCACCTGGCGGGCGTCGGACGCCGGATGGTTCGCGGCCCTCAACGCCGACCCCCGGGTGATGCGCTTCATCGGCGACGGGCGCCCGCTGGACCGGTCCGGCAGCGACGCGCTGCTCGAGCGCATCCGCCGCCACTGGGACGAGCACGGCTACGGGCTCTGGGCCCTCCAGCCGCGCGGGGAGGAGGACGGCGTCGGCTTCGTCGGGCTGGCGATCCCGTCGTTCCTGCCGGCGGTGCTGCCCGCGGTCGAGCTCGGCTGGCGCCTGCGGCACGACCGCTGGGGCCGGGGGCTGGCGACCGAGGGCGCCCGGATGGGGCTTGCACGCGCGTGGGACGATCTGGGTCTGAAGCGCGTGATCTCGATCATCCATCCCGGCAACGCTCCCTCGTTGTCCGTGGCCGCCAAGCTCGGGATGCGCCGGGGGCGCGACCGCCTGCATCCCGCCACGCGCCGGCGGGTGATCGTCATGGAGGTCGACCGCCCCGCATGACCGGCCTCCGGCGCCTGAGCTTCCGTGCGGGCACGCCCGCCGACGCGCCCGTGCTGGCGCGGGCGGTGGCGGACGGCTTCGAGGGCTACCGGGCGTGGGCGGGACCCGCGTGGCGGCCCCCCGACGAGGCCTCGCCGCGCGGCGTACGGGAGTTGCGCGAGCGCCTCGCGGCGCCGGGCGTGTGGTCGCGCCTGGCACTGGACGACGGGCGCGTGGTGGGGCACGTGCTGTTCGAGCCGGCGCGCACGCACCGCGACTGGGACGGCCTGGTCCCCGGCGTGGCGCACGTCGCCCACGTGTTCGTCGACGAGGAGTGGTGGGGGACCGGGCTGGCGGCGCGCCTCCTGGAGGCCGCAGTCGTGGAGGCGCGCTCGCAGGGCTACCACGCGGCGCGGCTGTGGACGCCGGCGGGCCAGGCCCGGGCCCGGGCCTTCTACGCTCGCGAGGGCTGGCGCGAGAACGGGGCGACGAGGTTCGAACCCGGCCTCGGCTTGGACATCGTCGAGCTGACCATCACGCTGCGCGACGACGAATCTGCGGAGAATGCGGACACTCGCCGTTTCACGGGTTGACCGCCGGCGGTCCGGAGGCGTACCTTCTTCCCAGACGCGGAACCGAGCCGCAGAGAGCGAAGCCAAGGGATGTGAGGCTCGCCACCCGGACATCGAAGGCGCCCTCACGGGCCGACTTCGAACGAGGGTTTCCCAAGCGGCCCGGAACCGCGTCGCTTTACGTCCGGGAACGGCGTGTGGCCGAGGTCACAGTCAGCCCACCCGCTAGAGTGGATGAGGACATACCCCCTGGGGACGACAGGCTTCGACGTGGTCGGTTCGCAGGGGTGGTCGCGAGTCGAGGTGCCGGGAGGCCTCGTAAATCACCCGGCAAAACCATACGTG
>JAOPZW010000362.1 GCA_025963905.1 Solirubrobacterales bacterium
AGTCGCTGCTGGACCTGTGCCGCGCCGCCGACCCCGAGCTCGTGGCGGAGCGCCGCACGCTCCTGGTCCGCGAGCCCTTCGAGGTCGCGCAGACCGCAGAGATCGTCGCCGCGGTCTGCGCCGCGGAGGCCGAGCGCAACGGCGGGGCGCCGCAGATCGGCGGCGTCAGCTACTGGGCGGACGCCGCATTCATCGCGAGCGCCGGAATCCCGACCGTCCTGTTCGGACCCGGCGGCGAAGGCGCCCACGCGGTCGAGGAGTGGGTCAGCATCTCCGACACCGAGGCGGTGGCCCGGACCCTGGTCGCCACCGCGCAGCGGATGTGCGCCTGACGACCCCGCCGGCCGAGGCGGCTTTGTGCCGCGCGTGGGAGGACTACCCTCAGGGGAGATGGCATATCGCGCGGCCGACGCAAGGCAGCAACTGCTCGACGACGTGGCCGACGCGACCGACCAGATCGGCCTCGCGCTCGCCGCCCTCGGCGAGGCCTACGAGCAGCTCGACGAGTACAACGCCGACAAGCTCGAAGAAGAGCTCTTCCGGGCCGTCCAGCTGGCCTACGGTCGCGCCAAGCGGACCCACACCGAGTTCGCCCAGCGCCACGGCCTGCCCACCCGCGCGTTCGAGTCGGCCTCCCCCGGGCTCTCCTCCCAGGGCGTCAAGGGCTTCCTCGACGTCGCGGTCGAGGCGGTCGGCGCCGCCGACCGCGGCCTCGCGACGCTCCAGGACTCGATGATGCCGGTCGAGGTCGGCGACGCCGAGCTGCGGGCGGGACTCTCGGAGGTGCGCAGGCTGATCAGCGGCCTTTCCTCGCGGGCGCGCCAGTTCGTGAGCGTCCTCGGGCGCTAGCGCGAGCCGGGAGCCGGGGCGCTCAGGACGCTTCGCCGGACGCCTCTCGCAGCCTCTCCTGGTCGCGCTCGACCCATTCCTCCAGAAGCGCCGCGACGTCCTGCTCGGCGGCCACGAACCGGTCGAACGCGCCAACGACCCGTGGGGAGGACAGCGCCTCCGGGTCATGGCCGGCTTCCGGCAGGTCTCGGTAGAGGCCCATGAGCTCGGCGATCATCCGCATCTGGACCGCGAGGACCCGCTGCTGCTCGGCTACGCGGACCCACACATCGCGTTCGGTACGCGCATTCTCGTCGGACAGCTGGAGCGCATCCACGTGAAACTCGAGGTTCTCGGCCGAGCGATCGAAGAGCTCGGCAACGGCCATGGGGAGCCGCGCACGCTCAGCGAGTCCCTCACCGCACGTCGGGTGATCCGCCATCCCGGTGTTCTTCCCACGTGTGCCGAGCGCATCACAGCCGGGCCCCCATCGGGTGGACGAAGTTCGGACGCGGTCGGCGCTTCAGGTGGGGCCTGCCGCAAGCGAGCTCAGCCGGACGAGGAGCTCGCGGAGCTCGGCGAAGCTGTGCGGGCCGAGCTCCTGCTCCCATTCGGCTTCGACCTCACCCACGACCGCTCGGATCGCTCGGATCACCCGGTGGCCGCGGCGGGTGAGGTGGATGCGCTTGAAGCGCTGGTCGGCGGGGTCGTCGCGGCGCTCGAGGTAGCCGAGGCGCTCCATCTGGCCGAGGAGGTAGTTGACGGCCTGCTTGGTCATGCGGGTCTGCGCGGCGAGCTCGGAGGGCCGCAGCCCGTCGGGCCCCGGGTACTGCAGGACGTTGAGGTGCGCGGCATGGAGGTCGGTGAACCCGCGCGCGTGCAGGCCCGCGAGCATGCGCTCGCGGACGACCTCCCACGGCACACGCAGGAGCGCGCCGATCAGCGGCGGCCCGGGCGGTTGTGCGTGAGTGATCATCAGTAAAGTAGCTTGACGCTTCTGGATGCAGCACGATAACGTCGTCAAGTCACTTTACCCGCGTCCACCCCCTCCAGCAGAGGCCAGCATGAAATCGACACCCGCACAGAGGATCGCCGTCGGCGCTCTCGGCGTCCGGTTCCTCGTCGACTCCGAGGACGCCAATGCGAGCATCACCGTCTTCGAGTGCGATGTGCCCGCCGACGCGAGGATGCCGGCGCCGCACAGCCACGACGCCTTCGAGGAGACGATCTACGGCCTGAGCGGAGTCACGACGTTCACGATCGACGGCGAGACCGTCGAGATCGGTCCCGGCGACGCGGTGTGCATCCAGCGCGGCGTCATCCACGGCTTCGCGAACCACGGCCCCAGCGATGCGACCTTCCTGGCTATGGCCAGCCCGGGCGTGTTCGGCCCCTCCTATTTCCACGACATCGGCGAGGTCCTGGCCGCAAGCGCAGGCGGCCCACCAGACCACGCCGCGATCGCCGAGGTGATGCGCCGCCACGGCCTCACCCCGGCGCCCGCCATCACGACCTGACCACCAGCGAGGCCACGCGAGGCCCGAGGAGCCCGCAATGCCGATCAGCATGACCAACCCCGCCCCCGGGATGACCGCCGAGACGTACGACGAGGTCATGACCAACGTCGCCGAACCTTTGCGTCAGGCTGAAGGATTCATCGCCCACGCCGCCCAAGTGACCCCCGAGGGCGTCACCGTGACCGAGGTCTGGGACACGCGCGAGCAGCGGCGGCACTGGTTCGACACCTCGGTCCGACCCCACCTGCCTCCAGGCGCACCGGAGCCGATCGTCGTCGAGCTGCACAACGCGGTGGGACGCTAGGCGCCGCCGCGCCGCCGCGCCGCTCGAGCTGGTCAGCGGGTCTCGACGCGCTCGAGGAACCCCTCGACGGCCTCGACGAACCGCTCGGGCTCCTCGACGTGCGGGAGGTGGCTGGACTCCTCGAGCAGCACCCATTCGGCGTTCGGGATCCGGTCGCGGATCTCACCGAGGATGCGCGGCGTGGCCTCGTCGTGGCGGCCGCTCACCAGCAGCGTCGGCACGTCGATCTCGCCCAGGCGTTCGGTGATGTCCCAGTCCCGGATCGTCCCCACGACGTGGAACTCGCTCGGCCCGTTCATCGTGCGGTAGACGGTCAGGTCCTCGTCCATGAGGGCGAACGTCCGGACGACCTCTTCGGGCCACGGATCGAGCCGGCACACGTGACGCCGGTAGAAGACCTGCATCGCCTCGCGGTACTCGGGGGTGTCGGTCGAGCCGGCCGCCTCGTGGCGGGTGAGCGCCGCCTGCACGTCCACCGGGAGCTCCTCGCGCAGCCCGTTGGCCTCCGCGACCCATAGCGGGATCGACGCCGGCGAATCGGCCACCACGATGGAACGCAGCCCAGGCGGGTGCTCCAGCGCGTGCTCCATGGCCAACATCCCGCCCCACGACTGGCCGAGCACGTGGTAGCCGTCCGACCAGCCGAGGTGCTCGACCAGCGCGCGCAGCTCCCGGCGGAAGAGATCGACGGTCCAGAAGTCGCCCGGCGCATCTCGCAGGTGCTGCGAGTTCCCATTGCCGACCTGGTCGTACAGGACGACCTGCCGCCCGCCGGCGGCCAGCGCCCGCAGGGACAGCAGGTAGTCGTGCGTCGCACCCGGGCCGCCGTGGCAGAGAACGATGGGCAGCCGATCGCCCGGTTCTCCGTGGACGTCGTACCAGCTGGTGAGGCCTTCCCAGTCGAGTTGTGCCATGTCGCCGGACCCTATTACCCCTCGCGCGCCACGCGCGACGGAGGTTCCGCGACGTCAGCCGCAGCTCACACGGCACCGCGACGAGCGGTGCCGCGGTACCTCACGCCGTTCGTCAGTGGATGAGCCACCAAGGGCAACCGGTCGCGAGGTTGGTCGGGCCGACGTACCCGTCCGGGCAGCGGGGCGTCCCGAGGCCGCCGGAATCCCTGACAGGACTGGTCGCCGCACTCGCCGAGGCGACTGGGACGGCCAATGTCGCGATGACGGCGGCGAGCGCCGCGGAGCGTCGCTTGAGGAACATGATGCGCCTCCTATTGCCGGGCGTCCGGAGACGCCACCCTGGATCGTGGACCGTGTCTGTTCCTGACGGTGTGCGCGGGCATCTTGTCGCCGCCGGCGCCCACCGCCGCCTGTCCCTTGGGACAGGCTTCCGTGTCCCGCGATCCACGGCGTCGACGGTCGGCCAGCCGCTCAAGACGGCTTCGGCTCCGATCCGGTGAAGGTGTGCCAACGCCACGCGCCACCTCGCCGGACGAAGACGGCCGTCATCCGATACGACGTCCTCCGCGTCGCCTCGCCCGGAAGCTGGACGCTGGTCACCAGCTGCGTTCACCCACGCGGCGTCGCCCTCGACGTGGACATGGCGCTGAAGCCACCGAAACGTCAGCTCGCCCGAGAGCGCCGCGAGCGCGTGATGCAACTCGCCCACGGCCTCCGGGCCGATCGCCTGCTCGGACTCGTCGGAACCCCACATGACGATGTCGGCGTCGTCGGCAAAGAGCGCGGTGCCGGAGTCGGCATCGCGCTCGCGGGTAAGCGTCTCGAAGAGCGCATCGAACACGCGGAGCACGTCCGTCGTCGGGTCGGGGCCGGCCATCCCCGAACCGTAGATGCAATCACCGGAGGCGGTCCGCCGCGAGTCCGGTACGCGTCTCAGTCGCCAATAGGCATGACCTTGCCGGCGGCGACGTGTACGGCTGGGACGGCGGGAGTACCGGGCATGGCACCGGCTGCGAGTGGACGACCCGCCTCCACTGCTTCCCGCGCGCGGCGCCTCACGCACTCCCGTCGCCCACTTACGGTGAAAACCACACTGTTCCTGTCGCGGTCGTGTGTCGCCTCACCGTTCGGGCTCAAGCTGCACCACGGCCTCGATGGCCGAGCGGGCGTGGCGTCCGGGATCGCCCCAGAGCTCGAGGATGAGGTCGCTGAAGCCGTCGATTACCGGCGGGGTACGGTTGAACCCCGGAGCGCAGTTGACGAGGCCGAGCACCTTGACCCATTCCCGCACGCGATCCAGCTCTCCGAGCTCTTCCTTGAGCGAGGCCAGGATCGAAAGCCCCGTGGCCCTGGCCGCTTCGTAGCCCTGCTAGAGCGTCAGGTTGCCGCCCACCTTCCCCCGCATGAGGGCCGCCGTTCCATCGAGCGGGTCGTGTCCCGACACGTACGCCATGTCGCCGACGCTGCGCACGAGCTCGAACTTCCTGTCGAACCCTGGTGGTCCCGCGAACACGGCGGGGAGCGAGAGCCCAAGCTCATCCAGGCGATCCTCGACGCGTCCCATCGCGAGCCTACGTGCTTTGCAAGTGGACGGCGACGCCGCGCACGGCGGTCGCGAGCGCATCGACGAGCCGAGTTGCTCGCCCCGAAGCCGGCGGGCACTCGGGGTCGAAGGTGACGTCGATCCGCGCCCCGGCGTAGCGGTGGAGGGCGACTCGCAGCAAGCCGACGGCAGCCGCGCTCGGTACCGGCTCGTCGCGGCCGGTTGCGCGCACCCGGTACAGGTGCCCGGGTCGTACCGTGTTCCCGCGTCCGCCGACGCCGTTGACGTAGGACGTCGGATCCCGGACCGCCACCTGCACGGGGTGGGCGACCAGGTAGGCGCCGCATCCGCGACCGACCGGGATCGGGCCGTAGGTCGCCAGCGGGCGCCCGTCGATCGACGTGCGCGGCCATGCTTGCGGGGCGGCCAGGGACACCCAGCCCGTTGCCAGCTGCCCGCCGCTGCCGCCGAAGATGCCGTTCTCGACGAGCATGCGCGTCGGCCTGCGGGCGTGCACGGGCCGATGGAGGCTGACGCGCGACGACATGGTGTAGGTCCGGGTTGGCGGCCCGGCAGGGTCGCCGTCGGGAACGGTGACGGCATAGGACACGACGCCGCCGGCATGCCGTTGGTCTCGCTCGATCCGCCTGAGGGCCGCCACCGCATCAGCGGGCAGCGCCATGTCCACGCGTTGCGCGATCCCGCTCGCGTGCACCGGAAATGGCCCGAGCGTCGCGAGCTGCTGCCCAGCAGCGAGGACCTTGGCGGTGATCGTCGCGTCGATCGCCGCTGTCGGATCATCGGTCACGACCACCGTGTGCAGCACCGCCGTCAGCCGCGAGTTCCGGGGCACCTGGGCCCGTACGGGCGGCCCGAAACCGACCTCAGCCGAAGCTGAAGCGCCGCCCAAGACCAACCCGCACATCACACCGGCGAGCACCACCCGCAAGACGAGCCGCATGCCCAGACGGAACGAGCCGCCCGCACGAACGTTTCGCGCGCGATCCCGGTCGCGGCTGTGGCGACGCTCTGAGCACTAGAGTTGAGGAGTGCGTGCGAACGGGTCGGGCGAGGAAACCGGCGGTGCGACCCGGCGGCGGTTTCGCTCGGCGGTCGAGCCGATCGTCATCGTTGCGGTGGCGGTGTTCTTCGCGCTGACGATCCAGGCCTTCGCGATCAAGCCGTACCGGATTCCAAGTGCCTCGATGGAGCCGACGCTGAATGTCGGCGACCGGGTGCTGGTCGACCGTTTCTCCCATCGCGTGCTCGGCGAACAGCCACAGGTCGGCGACGTCGTGGTGTTCAACCCGCCACACGGCGCCGACGTCCAGCCGGCGGTGTGCGGTGCGTCCGGCCAGGGTGGCGACTCGCTGACGCCATGCGACCGGCCGACACCCACGCGCTCGTCACAGACCTTCATCAAGCGCGTCGTCGGTGTCGAGGGCGATCGCATCGCCATCCGCCGGGGCCACGTCATCCGCAACGGCCGGGTCCAGAGCGAGCCGTTCGCCGCCTCCTGCGAGCCCGGCAGCGGCTGCGACTTCCCGCGGGCCGTGACGGTTCCGCGCGGCGACGTGTACCTGATGGGCGATAACCGCGGCAACTCCGACGACAGCCGGTACTGGGGTCCGGTGCCTGGCTCATGGGTCATCGGCGAGGCCTTTGCCTCCTACTGGCCGCCCGGACGTCTCGGAGGCCTGTAGCGAG
>JAOPZW010000259.1 GCA_025963905.1 Solirubrobacterales bacterium
TACGAGGAGACGATCTGCGAGATCTCCACCGACAAGATCGACACCGACCTGCCCTCGCCGGTGGCGGGACGCCTGGCGGAGATCCTCGTCGAGGTGGGCGCCACCGTCGACGTCGGCACGGTGCTGGCGCTTCTGGCGACCGACGCCAGGCCCGGCGAGGCGCACGCCAGCGAGAGCGCCGACACGCCGCCGACCAGCGAGGCGGCCGCCGCCCAGGGCGACACCCCGGCCCAGGCGACGCCCACCCCGGCGACAGAGCCCGGGACCGCGACGCCCGACGACGCCCCGGTCAAGCCCGCGCGCGACGCGCGGCGCTACTCGCCCGTGGTGCAGCGGATCGCCGCCGAGCACGGGGTCGACCTCGAGCGCGTCGAGGGCACCGGCCGCGGCGGGCGCGTCCGCAAGCAGGACGTCGTCGCCTTCCTCGAGAACGGGCACGTCGCGCCGAGCGAGCCCCCGATGCACATCGAGTCCCCGTACCGGCCCGATCCCGACGTGCCGACCGCGGCGCGGCCGGCCGCAGCGCCCGCTGGCGCCACGCTCTCGCGCATGCGCCGCGCGATCGGCGCGCACATGAAGCACTCGCTCGACACCGCCGCGACGTGCACGACGTGGATCGAGGTCGACTTCTCCGGCCTGGAGGCCGCCCGCGAGCGGGCCGGGATCACCGCGCTGCCCTACGTCGCCGAGGCCAGCATCGGCGCGCTGCGCGAGCTCCCCGCGCTCAACGCCACGCTCGAAGGCGAGGACTACGCCCAGTACGACGCGGTGCACCTGGGCATCGCGGTGTCGCTGGGCGAGGACGGCCTCATCGTGCCCGTCATCCGCGACGCGCAGGACCTCAGCGCCGAAGGGCTGTCCAAGCGCATCCGCGACGTCGCGCGGCGCGCGCGCTCCAAGCAGCTCGTCCCCGACGAGGTGAACGGCGGGACGTTCACCATCACCAACCCGGGCCAGTACGGCTCGATCATGGCGACGCCGGTCATCAACCAGCCGCAGGTCGCGATCCTCGACCTCGAGGCGGTCGTCAAGCGGCCGGTCGTCATCACCGACGCCGCCGGCCACGACTCGATCGCGATCCGCCCGATGTGCATCCTGGGGCTCTCGTGGGACCACCGCGCGCTCGACGGCGCGCTGGCGGCCCAGTTCCTTGCCGCGGTCAAGCGGCGCATCGAGGCCCTGTAGCCCGATGGGCCGCCCGCGCCTGGTCGGGATGAACCACATCGCCCTCGAGGTCGGCGACGTGGACGAGGCGCTCGCCTTCTACGGGCAGATCTTCGACCTGACCCTGCGCGGCCGGGCGCCGGGCATGGCGTTCATCGACATGGGCGACCAGTTCATCGCGCTGGCGAGCGGGCGGTCCCAGCCGCCCGACGGCGCCCGCCACGTCGGTCTCGTCGTCGACGACCGGGCCGCCACGCGACGCGCGCTCGAGCAGGCAGGCGCCGACATCGTGCCGGGCCGCGGGCTGGACTTCCGCGACCCGTGGGGCAACCGCATCCAGGTCGTGCAGTACGACGAGATCCAGTTCACGAAGGCCGATCACGTCCTGCGCGGGATGGGGCTGGAGCTCGGCAAGACCGACCAGGCGGCCGCCGAGCTGCGGGAGCGCGGGCTGGCGTAGCCGGTCAGCGGACGACGATGACGCCGCGCATCAGCGCCGGGTGGAACGTGCAAGACGTAGGAGATCGTGCCGCGCCGGCGGAACCGCCGATCCGCCCCGCTCGGTGGCCCAGCCTACGTCTGCGGGTTCTCCAGCGTGAGCTGCTCGCGCCACCCCGGGTCGACGGCGTCGAGCTCGGTGGCGGCGTCGATCGCGTGGCCGGCGCCCTCGAGCTGGAAGATCGCCCGGTCGTCGCCGACGGTCGTCCCCAGGCCGGTGCGCTCGGAGAAGGCCGGCAGGATCCGGTCGGCGTGCGGCCCGTGCTTGGTGAAGATCAGCGTCTTGGGCATCGCCGATCACCTACCCGCGCGTGCCGCGCGCCACGCCGAGGCCCAGCCGGCGAGCAGCGCAGCCTCCACGACGGCATCCCCCAGGTACGTCGGGCGGATGCGCCGGCGCGCGACGTGGACGACGTCGATCGCGCCGAGCGCGGCCGCCGAGCCGGCGCCGATCAGTGCCAGCTCCCGCGTGACGCGGTCGCGCGCCGCCGCGGCGCCGAGGCCCGCGCCGATCGCCGTCACGAGCAGGCCGACCGTCTGCACGAGCCACCACTCGCGCTTGGGGCCGGTCACCGCCTCGAACGCCCGGCGGCTGACGAACGGCGACGGGCCGGTGAGGAGGAAGTACGCGGCCTGTCGGCGCGCGGGCCGCTGGAAGGCCATGACCGCGAGCTACCCGGTCTGCCACCATGGATCGCGTGACCGCGGAGCTGTGGACCGTGCACCTGGGAGCGGTGGAGTACCGCGAGGCATTCGCCCTCCAGGAGCGCGTGCGCGCCGCGCGCCAGGCGGAGGCGATCCCCGACACGCTGCTGCTGCTGGAGCACCCGCCGGTCTACACGCTCGGCCGGCGTTCGGAGCCCGGAGAGCTGGCGATGGGCGAGGACTGGTACCGCATGCAGGGCATCGACGTCGTCGGCGTCGATCGCGGCGGCAAGGTCACCTACCACGGCCCCGGCCAGCTCGTGGGCTACCCGATCATGCGCATCGGCGACGTCCTCGGCTACGTGCGCACGATGGAGCGCGCGTTGATCGCCGCGCTGGCCGACGAGGACGTCGCGGCCCGCTCGCGCGAGGACGAGGGCCGGGACTACACCGGCGTGTGGGTGCAGGACCGCAAGATCGCCTCGATCGGCGTGCACGTCTCGCGTGGCGTGACGACGCACGGGTTCGCCGTCAACGCCGACAACGACCTGCAGCCGTTCGAGTGGGTCGTGGCGTGCGGGCTGCCCGAGGTGCGGATGACCTCCATCACGAACGAGACGCGGCAGGGTGGGCACCTGCCCTGCTTCCGCAAGCGGATGGCCTTCCGCTTCGCCGAGGCCTACGGCCTGCGTCAGCGCCTGGTGTCGCCGGCGAGGCTGGAGGCGGCGCTCGTCCCGCACCCCCCCAGCGCCGTCAGCATCGCGCGGTAGCGACGCATCGCCGCGGGCTGCCAGTCGCTGTGGGTCTGGCGGCGCAGGCGCGCCACGCGCTCGCGGTGGTAGGGCGACGACAGGCTCTCGGCGTGGCCGATCACGTTGGCGACGCCGATGTGCGCGCGACAGCGCAACCAGCGCGTGAGCGCCAGCGAGGCCGCGAGCTGGCGAGGATGGCGGAAGACGTCGGCCTCGGTGCGGCCGACGTGCTCGATGCCGTAGGCCGTCCAGTTCAGGCCGACGGTGTGGCGGCACATCACCGACAGGCGCACGAACTGGACGATGGTGCCGTCCTGGCCGACGACGAAGTGCGAGCAGACGCCCGGGAGCTCGTGGAGCTCGGGGTCGGGACGATCCGGCGCGAACGTGTTGTAGGTCGCCTGGATCGAGTCGTTGACCGTCACGTGCTCGACGATCACCCGCGGGCGCACGAGGCGCCAGGTGTCCAGGCCGTAGTGGCGGCGGGCATAGGCCGCGGTCTCCGCCTTGCGCTGGGCGCCGAACGGGATGAAGCGCTGGACGATGAGCGGCGCCACGGGGGGACCCGCGGCGAGCGCGGCGACGGCGGCGAGCGAGGCGAGCATTCCCGAGTTGTAGCCTCTTCGGGGTGAGCACCGACGCCGCCCCGCGCCAGCACCAGACGCGTTCCCGCGCCAATCCGGGCGGCATGGATGTCCTCAAGGTGCTCGGCACCGACGTGCGCCCGATGCGCGAGCGCAAGCCGCCGTGGTTCAAGGTCCCGGCGCCCGGCGGCGTCAAGTACCGCGAGCTGACCAGGCTCATCAAGGACGAGAATCTGCACACCGTCTGCCAGGAGGCGGCGTGCCCCAACGTCGGCGAGTGCTGGGAGCGCGGCACGGCGACGTTCATGATCATGGGCGACACCTGCACGCGGCGCTGCGGCTTCTGCAACGTGAAGACCGGCAAGCCGACGTGGAACGACCCGCTCGAGCCCGCGCGCGTGGCGCGCTCCATCGCGAAGATGGGCCTGCGCCACGCGGTCATCACCTCGGTCGACCGCGACGACCTGCCCGACTACGGGGCCGGGATCTGGGCGGCGATGATCCGCATGTGCCGCCGCCAGGCGCCGTCGTGCAAGGTGGAGGTGCTGACGCCGGACTTCCGCGGCCAGGAGATGCCGCTGGCCAGGGTCATCGCCGAGCGCCCTGACGTCTTCAACCACAACGTCGAGGTCGTCCCGCGCCTGTACCCCGTCGCCCGGCGCGGCTCGCGCTGGGAGCGCAGCCTGCGCGTGCTCTCCAACGCCAAGGCGATGGGCGACGGCGAGGTCGTGACGAAGTCGGGCCTGATGGTCGGCCTGGGCGAGACCCACGACGAGGTCGTCGCCGCGCTGGGCGACCTGCGTGCCCACGGCGTCCAGGTCATCACGATCGGCCAGTACCTGCGCCCGACCGAGCGCCACCTGCCGGTGGTGCGCTACTGGCACCCCGACGAGTTCAAGGCGCTGGAGGAGGCCGGGTACGCGCTCGGCTTCGATCACATCGCGGCCGGCCCGCTCGTGCGCTCCAGCTACCACGCCGA
>JAOPZW010000387.1 GCA_025963905.1 Solirubrobacterales bacterium
CGCGCCGGCCGCCGCGCGCGCCGCGTCGAGCGGGGCGGCGTCGGCGACGGCGTCCTCGGTGCGGCGGCGCGGCATCGCGTCAGTATGCCCCCTCCCGCACACGGCGAAGGGCCGCCCGGCGGCGGCCCTTCGCGGTCCTGCGGGGTCTCGTGGACCGTTAGACGGCCACGGTCGCCGG
Organism: Solirubrobacterales bacterium; assembly: GCA_025963905.1. Classification (GTDB taxonomy): domain Bacteria; phylum Actinomycetota; class Thermoleophilia; order Solirubrobacterales; family Solirubrobacteraceae; genus JAOPZW01. The sequence continues at coordinate 179 of JAOPZW010000387.1, forward strand.
CTCGTCGACGCGCCGCGGCAGCAGCGTCTCGCGGGCGATGACGAGGCGCTGGATCTGCGACGTGCCCTCGTAGAGCTGCATGATCTTCGCGTCGCGCATGAGCTTCTCGACGGGGTAGTCCTTGATGAAGCCGTAGCCGCCGTAGACCTGCACGGCGTCCGTGGTGACCTCCATCGCGGTGTCCGCCGCGAAGCGCTTGGCGTGCGAGGACTCGAGCGTGTTGCGGCGGCCCTGGTCCAGCAGGACCGCCGAGTTCCAGGTGGCCAGGCGCGAGAGGTGAACCTTGGTCGCCATGTCGGCGATGATGAACTGGATCGCCTGGTGCATCGCGATCGGGACGCCGAACTGGACGCGCTCCTTCGAGTACTCGGTGGCGAACTCGAACGCGGCGCGCGCGATGCCGGTCGCCATGGCGGCGACGCCGGGGCGGGTGCGGTCGAGGGTCATCATCGCCAGCTTGAAGCCCTTGTTCTCCTCGCCGAGGAGGTACTTGGCGTCGACCTCGGTGTCGTTGAATGTGATGGTCGCGGTGTTGGACGCCCGCTGGCCCATCTTGTCCTCCTTCTTGTCCACGATCACCGTGTCGTCCTTGCGCACGAGGAACGCGGAGATGCCGCGATGGCCGGCATCGGGGTCGGTCTTGGCGTAGACCGTGAAGAAGTCGGCATAGCCGCCGTTGGTGATGAAGCACTTCGAGCCGTTGATGACGTACTTGTCGCCCTTGCGGACGGCGCGGGTGCGCATCCCCGACACGTCCGAGCCGGCGTCGGGCTCGGTGAGGCAGAACGAGGCGAGCTTCGGCGACTCGACGAGCTCCCCGAAGTACTCCCGCTGGACCTCCTCGGAGCCACCGAGCAGGATGGGCGCGCCGGCCAGGCCGTTGGCGCCGAGCGACGTCTGGATGCCCGAGCAGCCCCAGGCGAGCTCCTCCTCGATGAGACAGCCGTCCAGGTAGGACAGGCCCGCGCCGCCGTACTCCTCCGGCACGTGCGTATTCATCAGCCCGACCTCGTGGGCCTTGTCGATGATGTCCTGCGGCCACGTCCCGTCCCGGTCGTACTCCCAGGCCTTGGGGCGGATCTCCTTCGCGGCGAAGTCGTGCGCGAGCTCGCGCAGGCTCTTCTGCTCGTCGGTCAGGGTGAAGTCGACCACTGCTTCGTCTCCTTGGAAAAGGGCGCGCGAAGTGTCCTCGGGAGGGTCGCTTCGCCGCGACAGATTGACTGGTCAGTCAATGTTCAGAAACGAAGAGTACCCGGATGCGCCGGGGGCGCAACCCCCTAGGGTGCATCAGGGTGCGCTGAGCACCCAGACGACCGCCGCCACGCCGCCGGCGATGGCGAGGGCGGTGACGAGCACCAGCCCCCACTGCTGCGGGAAGACGACCGGACGGCGAGGGGCGAACGTCCTTCGGCGGAGACGGCGCCACATGCGCGACACTGTAGGCGTGCAGGAGGTCTTCGGGATCGTGCTCGTCGTGGTGGTCGTCATCGCCGCGCTGATCGCGGTGGGGACCTTCGTCTCGTCGGGCAAGGCCTACGACGCCATCGGCAAGGGCGGCCTCTCGCTGCGCGACGGCTCCGATCGCCCGGCGGGCGAGCCGCCGGCGAGCGGGGCGGCGTTGAGCCGCGAGCGCGACGAGGAGATTCGCCAGATGCTCGCGGCGCGCAACGAGCGGCGCCTGCGCCGGGGCGAGGAGCCCCTGGACCTCGACGCCGAGCTGGCGCGGCTGACCGCGCCGGCGATCGATCCCGCGCTGCGCGAGGAGGTCCGCCAGCTCGTGCTGGCCCGCAACGCCCGGCGGGCGCGCCAGGGCAAGGAGCCCCTCGACGTCGAGGCCGAGATCGAGCGCCAGATCGGCGATCTCCAACGGAACTAGCACTCGGTCGCGCATTCGGGTACAAAGCGCCGCGATGCCCGCACCCCGCCGCTTCGAGCTCGACGACATCCTCAACCGCCCGGGGACGTACTTCAATCCCGACACCGAGGTGCTGATCGTCGTCGACGACGCCACCGCGGTGGACTCCGAGATCTTCGAGGAGGGCGGCGACGGGGGCGAGTGGGTGCTCATCGGCGACGACGTGCCGATCGACGAGCGCCGCCGCGACGAGCTCATCGAGCGCTTCGAGGTCCGCCATCACCCGGGGGCCACCGGCGCCATCGCCGCCACCGAGGACGACGACTTCGAGCCGGACGAGGAGCTCGAGCCCGACGAGGATCCCGAGGAGCTCTGAGCTCGGTCCGCCCGGCCTGGGCGGAGCGGCTCACGGCATCGCACCCTCGGCTTGCGGGATCGCCCGCGCGGGCGCCTCGTCGCGCGCGCGACGCCGGCCCGGCAGCGTCGCACCCGCGATGGCACCGGCGAGCGACAGGGCGGCCGAGACGCCGAGCGCCGGCGAGAACCCGTCGCTGAACGCCTGCGCGGAGCGGTAGCCGCCGGCCCCGCTGAACACCGCGACCGCGATCGCGATGCCGAGCACGCCGCCCAGCTGGCGGACCATGTTGAAGGTGCCGGATGCCTTGCCGATGGCCTCGGCTTTGACCGCGTTCATGACGACGTTCTGCGAGGCGGGCATCGCCATCGAGACGCCGCAGCCGGCGAGCATCAGCGGTGGAACGAGGCTCGCGTACGACATGTGCGGCCCGGCGATCGATGCGATCCACGCCAACCCGCCGGCCTGCAGCAGGAGCCCGCCCGTGATCAGCGGGCGCTCCCCGATGCGACTGACCAGCGAGCCGGCGATCGGCGCGACCACGAACAGGGTGGCCGTCCAGGGCATCAGCCGCAGTCCGGCGCCCAGCGGGCCGTAGCCCTTCGCGGTCTGCAGGAACTGCGCCATGAAGAAGACCGCGCCGAACAGCGACGCCACCATGAAGAGGTTCGCCGCGTTGCCCGACGAGAAGGCGCGCGACCGGAACAGTGCCATGGGCAGCATCGGCTCGCGGGCGCGGAGCTCCCATGCGACGAAGGCGACGAGCAGCAGCGCGCCCGCAACGAGCGCGCCCACCACCTCGGCGCTCCCCCACCCGGCCGAGTTGCCCCGGACGAGGCCCCACACGACGCCCAGCGACGCGCCGGTCGCGAGCGCGACACCGGCGACGTCGAGGCCGGCACGGGGCCCGAAGCCCTCGTCCATGCGGCGGAGCACGAGCGGGATGACGACCAGCCCGATCGGGACGTTCAGCCAGAAGATCCACTGCCACGAGATCCCCTGGGCGATCGCCCCGCCCACGAGCGGGCCGCCGAGGACCGCGATGCCCGTCACGCCGCTGAAGATCCCCATCGCCCAGGCACGGCGCTCGGGCGGGAAGGCCGCGCTCAGGAGCGCCAGCGCGAGCGGCATCACGAGCGCAGCGCCCGCTCCCTGCACTGCGCGCGCGGCGATCAGCCAGCCGACCCCCGGCGCGAGCGCGCATGCGGCGGACGCCGCGACGAACAGGCCCAGTCCGCCGGCGAACAGGCGTCTGCGCCCGTAGCGGTCGCCGAGCGCCGCTGCCGTCATCAACAGGACGGCGAAGCTCAGGCTGTAGGCGTTGACGGTCCATTCGAGGTTCGCGATCGACGCCCCGAGGTCGAGCCGGATGGTGCTGAGCGCGGTCGTCACCACCAGCGCGTCGAGCGCGACCATCAGCGAGGCGACGGACGCGAGGGCGAGAACCCATGTCTGTGATGCTTTCGAGTTGGTCATGGCCGTATAGACGGCCACTCGTCTGCGAACTCATCGATGAGTTTTCAGGCCCGCGACCGTCTAAGCACTTGAACGACCGATGGCTGTCCGGCGCGCACACACGACAGACGAACGGGCGCTGATCGCGGCGGCCCAGGCAGGCGACGAGCGAGCCTTCCGGCAGCTTGTCGAGCCCTACCGGCGCGCGCTCGAGGTCCACTGCTACCGCATGCTCGGCTCGCCGCATGACGCCGAGGACGTCGTGCAGGAGACGCTCTTGCGCGCATGGCGGTCGCTCGAGCGCTTCGAGCGGCGATCGTCGGTCCAGACCTGGCTCTACCGCATCGCCACGAACGCCTGCCTCGACGAGGTCGAGCGACGCCCGCGCCGGCCCGAGACGGTCGAGCCGTATCCCGACGCGCGGCTCGAGGATCTCCCGTCCCCGGTCGCTGACCCGGCGGCGCGCTACGCGCTCCACGAGGGTATGGAGCTCGCGTTCCTGACGGCCATCCAGCAGCTGCCGGGGCGCCAGCGCGCGGTCCTCCTCCTGCGCGACGTGCTCGGGTGGAGCGCGCGCGAGGTGGCCGACCTCCTGGAGTCGACGGTCGCCGCGACCAACAGCGCGCTGCAACGGGCGCGCGCGACGATCGACGCCGACGTCTCCGCGCATGCGGTCGCGCCGCGGGCGACGGCCGAGCGCGAGCTGCTGCGGCGCTACGTCGACGTCTGGGAGCGCGCCGACATCGAAGGGTTCGTCGCGCTGCTGCGCGAGGACGCCGCGCTGCGCATGCCCCCGCGACGGGCGATCGTCGGCGCGGCCGCCATCGGCCGGTTCTGGTTCGCCCAGCGCGGTCGCGCACCCTGCGCGGCCGCGAGGTCACGCCTCGTCCCGACGCACGCCAACGGCCGGCCCGCCGTCGCGATCTACAAGCGCGGCGACGAGGGCCGGTGGGAGCGCTTCGCGGTCATGCTGCTGGAGGTCGATGGCGACAAGATCGCCGGGTTCGACGCCTATCTCGATCCCGAGCTCGTGCAGCTGTTCGAGGAGAGCGCGGCCTGAGCCTGGACCGCCGTTCGACCGTCAGGCCGCCTCGGTGTTCGGCTCCCGCAGCGCGCGCAGGGCGCCGTCGACGCGCACGAGCTCGTCGAGCATCGCGTCGGCGGCCTGCACCATGATCGCGTTGGCCTTCACGCGCCCGTCGTCGCCGATGAACTGCGGGTGGAACGGGATGCTCACCGCCTCATAGACCGGGAGCATCCTCAAGGTGGTCACGACCTCCTTGAGCTGCTGGACAGCGCGCGTGCCGGCGGACACGCCGCCGTAGGAGACGAAGCCGACCGGCTTGTCGCACCACTCCCTCTGCAAGTAGTCGAGGGCGTTCTTGACCGCCGCCGGGTAGCCATGGTTGTACTCCGGCGTGACGATCACGAAGGCGTCGCTGGCGTCGACGATCGCGCTCCAGTCCTTCGTGTGCTGGTGGATGTACTGGCCCAGGCGCGGATGGTTGGGCTCATCGAGCAGCGGCAGGTCCAGCTCGGCAAGGTCCACGACGTCGACGTCGAAGCCGCCGTGCGAGCCGGCGCGGCCGGCGAACCACGTCGCGATGGGCAACCCGGCACGACCGGGACGGGTGGAGCCGATGATGATCGTCAGTCGCGGCATGCTCGGAGCGCGGGCATCTTCCCGCCCCGCACGCGCTTCGCTGCCTGCCCCGCCGGACAGTTCTTCCCTGCCCGCGTGCCCCGCTCGTCCCGCGATCGTCAGCCGGTCAGAAGAAGTCGCTTGGTCAGGTCGGTCGGCTCGCCGGCGGCTGCCGTGGCGTCGAGCTGAATCGTCGCCGTGAGGCCGAGCCGGCCGCCGAGGGCCTTGCGAAGCCGGCCGGCATCGGCCGTGCTCAGGCGCAGGCGCACGATGCGCGTCTCTCCGGCAGGGATCTTCACCTGCAGCTTGGAGAGCGGCACCGAGACGCTCTTGTGGCCCTTTCGCGGCTTGGCGCGCGGCGTCACGGCGGCCGAGACGGAGAGCGCGCAAGGCGTGTCGCAGCCGACGCGGAGCGGAACGATGCGCGACGACAACAGCCCGGTGGCGCGCAGGACGCGAACAGAGAGCTGCGGGCCGGGCGGAGCCGGAAGGGTGGGCAGCTTGGGCGGCGGAGGGTTGGCCACCGGCGGCAGCGCGGCGCACGCGACG
>JAOPZW010000398.1 GCA_025963905.1 Solirubrobacterales bacterium
ACGATGCCGTCAGCGCCGATCACGAACTCACGGATGGCGGGGTCGTGGTGACTGCCTCGCGTCTTGAGCACGGTGATCGTCCGCGCCAGGCGGCGCCGGTGCGGGACGAGCTCGAGCAGCACGGTGTTGTCGGACAGGTTGGAGACGCCATAGTCCGAGACGCCCGAGGAGTTGCCGGGCGTCGTCTCGACGGTGAGCATGACGCTGATGGCAGCCGTGGTGCAGCGCTGGAGGAGCGAGTAGAGGTACTCGCGGAAGCGGACCTCGTCCGAGGCGCCCATGCGCAGGTCGGCGAGGCCGTCGATGAGGACGCGCCGGGCGCCGGTCCGCTCGATCGCCTCCAGGAGGTCGTAGAACCACTCCTCGAGATAGACGTCGACGGGCGAGCGGTACATCAACTCGACGCCGGGGTGGGTCAGGGACCACCCGTACCCGCGCACGATGCGCTCGAGCTGGACGGGGTTCTCCTGAAGCGTCGCGATCACTCCCGGCTCGCCGCGGTCGGCGCCCTGGAAGATGAAGTGCAGCCCGGTGAGCGTCTTGCCCGCTCCGGACACGCCCATGATGAGCGTCGATGCTCCGGCCCAGTATCCGTCGTCGAGCATGGCGTCCAGCGCGGCGATCCCCGACGAGAGCCGCCGCTCGTCGATGAGGTAGTCCGAGACGTCGCCCGTCGTGGCGAGCCGCGGGAACAGCCGAAGCCCGTCGGTGCCGATCCGGTAGGTGTGCCGGCCGGATCGAAATGAGCTGCCACGCAGCTTGAGGACCTCGAACAGGCGCGTCTCGCGCGACCCCTCCCGCGCCGTCGACAGCGAGACGATCGTGTCGGCCACCGCGAACTCCGGCGCCCGCCCGATCTCGTGCTCGGCGTACTCGCCCACCCAGAACGTGTCGACCGGAAAGGCGCTCAGGTGGCCGGCGAGCTCGTGCAGGGCCCTGCGGTAGCGCTCGTCGTCGTCGGCGAACGCCTCGAGCGCCTTGAAGCTGTCGATGACCAGCAGGCCGGGCCGGCGCTCCTTGAGCACCGTCACGATGGAGCGCACGGCGCCCTCGAGGCCGTCATCCGCCAGTGCTGGGCCGAGGTCGTCGAACAGCACGCGGCTGCCGACCGCGTCGACATCGAAGAACGAAAGCGTCTGGCCGTAGCGGATCAGCTTCTCGAGCGGCTCGGAGACCGTCGAGAAGTAGACGGCGGGGCGTTCCACGGTTGCGTTGTGGAAGACGTACTGCTCGGTCAGGATCGTCTTTCCGCTGCCAGGCAGCCCGACGACCATGTTGATGGCGTTGGCCGGCAGCCCACCGCCGAGGATCTCGTCCAGGCGGGGCTGCCCGCTCGCCAGCCTCTCGCTCACGAGGCGGCGCCGGGCACCAGCGCGTGCCGGCTGAGGAGCTCGTGGACGGCGGCGACGAGCGCGATGGGGTCCAGCGGCTTCTTCAGGAAGGCGTCGGCTCCGGCCGCGAGCGCCTGCTGCGCGGCATCCAGGCCGGAGATCGCCAGCACGGGAGCGCGGTCGATGCGTTTCAGCCTGCGGCACAGCTCGGCCCCGGCGCTGCCGGAGATCAACAGGTCAACGATGGTCACCGCCGGAGCGCGGTGGCGGAAGGACGCCTCCGCCTCTTCGGCCGTCGAGGCGACATCCACGTCGAACCCCTCGCTGCGCAGGAAGTACTCGCTGAGGTGCGCTGCAGCGGAGTCGCGCTCGGCGAGCAGCACCAAGCGGTGGGTCGGCGCCGGCGTCCTGGACGACGGGCCCTGTGCGAGGCGCTCGCGCAGCAGGCGGTGCGCATCCGCGGCGGACAGGCCGCGGTTCACGTGGTCCTTCACGAAACGCAGCTGATCGACCTGGTCGCGCGTGTACAACCTGCGCCGCCCCCGTCCGCGCGCCGCCTCGACCACGCCGTAGCGCTCCTCCCAGCTACGCAACGTCGCCGGGGTGCTGCGCAGCATCTCTGCTACCGCGCCGATGCTGAACAGCGGGTCTTGAAACGCCACGCTTGCGACTGTACTCCTGACAACTTCGGCAAGTTCTCGGCAGTTTCCGGGCAGCTCGGTAGTTTCCCCTGACTCGATCATGGCTGTTGAATCCATCACGCTCGAGTGGGTGGCGGTCGGATGCTCCGCCTTCGGCCTCGTGCACGAGGAGCGCGTTGTCGCGCTCGTCTACTGGCGTGGCGCCGACGCCGCGGAGCTGACGGGCGCCGACTGCGAGCCGGTGGTCGTCGAGGCCGGTTTCTCCTGGATGCCGTTCGACGCGCCCTGGGATCACTTCTACCTGTTCGCGGCGCCCGAGCCTTCCCCGGGCGACTGGGAGCGCGCGCGCCGCGAGGCCGCCTCGGCCTTCCTCGTCCGCGTGTAGGTAGACGGGTTGTGCCGCGACCCCGCGGCGTGGTCGACAGAGCCCGCGAGCGGCCTAGTACCGAAATCGGACGCTGCAGCGTCATCCGAACCGACCCGCGGGTCTCGAGGAGGAGCTGACGAACCATGGCAGTCAAGTTGCACCGGCCCGGTTACGACCACGCGAAGCAGCTCGTCGGCGACGGTCATGTCGTGCTCGACGACCGCGATGCGTGGAGCGAGCACCAGCCGTCGGCCGCCTCCGAGAACGCGTTCATCGCGGAGCACGGCTGGACCGAGTACGGCCGCTGGCATCTCGGAATCGACGACGAGCGGGGCACCGAGACCAAGGGTCGCTACAAGTTCCCCTACGGGGACTTCAGCGATGTGCATCGCTGCGCCGTCATCTCTGCCGAGTCACGGGCGGGCCAGCGCAAGTACGACGACATCGAGGCGGCGGCGGCGCATCTGCATGGGATGCTCGAGGCGCTGCGCCAGGTGAGCTCCAAGCGCTGACGCAGCCGCGCGGAGCCCGGGTCACCCGCGAGGGTGCAGGCCGAAAGGGAGGTGGACGTGCCCGGTGCCGGCACGCCGCCAGCGCTCCTGGACCTCTGCCGCGACCTCGCTGAAGCTCCGGCCTGTCGTCTCGGGCACGTAGCGATCCACGAAGACCAGCGCCCCGGCGCACACCGCCGCGAACACCAGGAACGTGGTCCCCTGGCCTAGCGCGGCGGAGAGCGGCAGGAAGGCGAGGCCCACCGTGACGGTCCAGAACCAGTTCGCCGCGGTGGCGACCCCCGCCCCTGCGGACCGCACGTGGGGCGGGAAGATCTCGGAGATCAGAATCCAGAATGTGGGCCCGACTCCGGCCGCGAACGCCGCGATGTAGACGAGCAGGCAGGTGAGCGACAGCCAGCGCTCGGCCGAGCCGAGATGCAACAGGAACGTGAGGCCGAGCAGGGCGAGCGCGCCGAGCATCGCGGCGTACGACATCAGCAGCAGCGGGCGCCGGCCGCGGCGATCGACCAGCCGGATCGACACGATCGTGGCGGCGACGTTCACCACGCCGACGGCGACCGAGGCGAAGATCGAGTTGGAGGCGCTGAGGCCGGTCCGCTCCATGATGTGCGGCGCGTAGCTGACGATCGCGTTGATGCCCGACCACTGCAGCGTGGCGGCGAGCGCGAGGGCGATCACGAGCGCCGGCCGCGCCGCCGGGCCGAGCAGCTGCCGCAGGCCCGGCTGCTCGCGCGGTGCGTCAGGTCGCGCGCGGGCGTCGATCCACGCCGGCGACTCCGGCGCGCGGAGCATCCCGGCCACGAGGGCCACGCAGGGCACCAGGCCGACCGCGAACATCGTGCGCCACGACCCCGAGCTCGCGAACGCCAGGTCGACGCAGAAGGCCACCACGATGCCGAGCGTGATCATCAGCTGGTTCATCGTGACCAGCCGGCCGCGACGGTCGGGCGGAGCGATCTCGGAGAGGTAGAGCGGGACGACGGAGGACGCGACCCCGACGCCGAGGCCGACGATCGCCCGACCGACCAGCAGCAGTGCGAGGCCGGGCGCAACGACGGTCAACGCCGTGCCGGCGATGAAGAGGACGCCGTCGGCGATCAGGGTGCGGCGCCGCCCGAGCGACTCGGCGATGCGTCCGGCCCCGATCGCCCCAGCCATCGCGCCGAGCGGCATGATGCTCACGAGGACGCCCTGCTCGACGTTGCCCAGTCCGAGGTCCTTGCGCAGGAAGAGCAGCGCGCCCGAGATCACCGCGAGCTGGTACCCGAACGCGAAGCCGCCCCACGTGGCGGCCAGCGCCCAGCCGTTTCGCCAGGTGCCCGCCGGCCGGTTCACCCCGACGGAACGAGCATGAACCGGCGGATCAGCGCGAAGTAGTCCAGCAGGCTGCGCACGCTGATGAACCGGTCGCGGACGCGCTCGCGCGCACGCCGGCCGATCTCCTCGGCCCGCTCCGGATCCATGAGGAGCGCGGTGACGGCGGCACCGTAGGCCCGGAGGTCGCGCGGGTCGTCGAGGAGGATGCCCGTCTCGCCGTGGGTGATCTGCTCCTGGATCCCGCCGATCCGCGACGCGACCACCGGCCGCGCCTTCCACATCGCCTCGGCGACCGTGAGCCCGAAGCCCTCGGCCAGGCTCTTCTGGACGACCACCCGGGCGTGACGCTGCAGGGCGTTGACCATCACCGCGTTCTCGTTGAGGTCGTCCATCGGCAACGCCGCCAGGTGGACGCGCCGCCGCGCGTCGGCGGGCAGTGCCTCGCGCGTCGCGAGCGCCTCGCGCATCACCCGCTCGCCCTCGGGGTCGTCCGACACCGCGTCCACGGCGGGCGCCGCATAGACGAGACGCGCGCCCGTCTCGGCCGGCACGTGGTGCCCGAAGCCCTCGATCACGCCGATCGGGTCCTTGAGCGCGTCCCAGCGCGAGACCTGCAGGACCACCGGGTCGTATTCGTGCAGCGGCTCGTCCTCGAACATCTGCGCCCGTCGCTCGACCCGACCGGGGGTGCCGTCCTGGCAGGGGAACGGCGGTGGCGCCGGCACCTCGGCGCCGGTGACGATCCCGCTGACGAGCAGGATGCTGCGAACGGTCTCGCGGTCCAGGTCGCAGTTCTTCGGCGAGAACACGTCGATCGTCGGCGCGATGATCGCGATCTTCTTGCGGTCGAGACCCTCCCAGGCGAACGCCTCACGCGAGAACACGTACGCGTCGGCCTCGAGCAGGTAGGGGCGCAGGAAGGCCCACGCCTCACGAGCCAGCTCGTTCGGGGTGTCCAGACCGACGTGGCAGCGCCAGATCACGAGCGCCCCCGCGGCGTGGAGCTCATGGACCATGCCGGCGGTCTGGGGGTCGTGGAGGATCACGACGTCGTTCGGCAGCACCCGGTCGACGAACTCCGCCAGGTTGGCGGCCAGCACGTCCTCGTAGATGCGCTGCGCGTTCTCGTCGAGCGGGCCGCGGTCGCCGGGCGACCCGTGCAGCCGGTTGTGGATGCGCTTCGTGACGGTGAAGAACTCCGGCGTCCCCTCGACGACCATCCAGCGCGCGTCGACGCCCGCGCCGCGGGCGTACGCCACGAGCGGCCGGAGGAGCTCCACGACGCCGCCACCGCGGGCCGTCGAGTTCACGTTCCACACGACGTGACCGTCGAGTAGCCGGCGCGCCTCCTCGCACCCGTGCTCGAACTCTTCGAATCGCTCGGGCGGAAGGACGTCTCGGAACCGGCTCGGGTCCTTCGAGGGGATGTCGACTTCGAACGCCATCGTCCTTGGGGCTAGGTCTGTACGACCGACCGACAACTCCCTGACGAGCTGCGTTCGTGGACCAGGCAGGCCACCTCGGCCCGATGATCGTGAGCCGCGACGGGCGGCAGGACTCCGGCCGAATTGGGGCCCAGCGGTGTTGCGGCGTCCCTTGGAACGGCGTAGCTTGGCTGACGAGGGCCGATTGGCCGCTCAAGGCCCGTTGCGTGACGAAACGGGAAGGCGTCCGTCGGCTGCGGCTTCGTTCGATGGGCAGGGTTTGAGTCTTTCCGAGACCGAGCGTGCCGGCCGGGCTGTTGATGCGGTGTTCGTCGAGCGCACTGCGTCGGCGGGACGTGTTCATCGACCCTGCAGCACGCCGCCTCGGTTGCCGCGCAGTTGCTCACCACCGAGGCCGTCGTGGCCGAGGAGCTCATGGCCCAGCCGGGCGCGATCGTCGCGCCGGGCTTCGGCGACCTGGCAGAGGGGCCGGCCCGCCCGTCCTCGCCGGTGTGAGCGCAAACCCACCCACCCCGGGCCGAGCGCAAGGAGGAGATCCAGATGGCATCCGAGACGGTCCAAAGCTCTGCGGTGCGCGCCGAACCGGTCGCGCCGCCGCCCGTCATCACGGGCCCATTGGCGGGCGACCCCGCCTTCCTCGGCATTCCGATCTTCGCCGCGGGCTCGGTCGCGCTCGGGCTGGCCCTCGTGGGCTATGTCCCGGCGGCCGCCGTCGGCGGCGTGCTGCCGATCATCTTCGCCGCGACCGGCATGGGCCTCTTCGTCGCGGCGGTGTGGGCGGCGGCCCTGGGCCAGACGGCAGTGGCCGGGGTCTTCGGGCTGTTCTCGGGCTTCTGGTGGAGCTACGCCGCGCTCGTGCTCGGGCTCAACCACGACTGGTACAAGGTCCCGGCGGCGAACGTGCCGCGTGTCCAGGCCATCTTCCTCATCAGTTGGGCGGTGGTGTTCGCGGTGCTCACGGTGTCGACGCTGCACCTCCCCCTGTCCTTCACGGTGATCTTCGGACTGGTCGTGGTCGCCTTGGTCGCGCTGACCATCGGCACGCTGAACGCCGACGACACATGGACCAAGGCCGGCGGCTGGGTCGTGCTCGCCTTCGCCGCGGTGGGCCTGTACGTCTTCAATGCCGTCGCGAGCGCGGCGACGGGAGGTCGGGCGTATCCGCTAGGGCGGCCGCTGGTGAAGTGAGGACCGCTACCGCCGTCGCCGGCCCGCGCGCGGGGTAGAGGTTGAACCGGAGGGCGGCGGCGAACATGCACCGCTGCGGCTCGGCGCCGAGCCGCAGCGGCGAGTTCGTACGTGCGTAGGTCGGCCGGCCCGCCCTCAGTTCCCGTCGGTGCCGGTGGTCGTCGCGCCCGGCGTGTGGAGCAGGTTGTTGACGCTTCGTACGCCCTCGATCGCCTCCGTCGCCCGGACGAGCTGCGTGATCTCCTCGTCGCGCTCGAGTCGGCCGCGAAGGGAGACGACGCCGTTCTCGGCGTTCACGTTGACGTGCTCCTTCGGGACACGAGCTTCGCGGAAGGCGATGCTCTCGACCTTCTGGGCCAGCGTCACGTCGTCGGGCGGGGCCTTGTGCCCGCTGACACCCGGCACCGCGTGCGCGGTCTTGTAGGCGACGCCCTGGGCGACGCCCTCGAGGTACTTGG
>JAOPZW010000417.1 GCA_025963905.1 Solirubrobacterales bacterium
CGCCCGGCGGCGACGAGCGCTTGGAGGGCCGCCGCCGTATCGTCGATCCCGCTCGCGCCGCCGCGGCGCGCGAAGTCGAAGCCGCCGTCGCGGTTCTGTTGGCGAGCGATGAAGCTCGCGGCAGCGCGTACCGTGCGGTCGCCCCGCGAGCGGCCGGCGACGCGCAGGGCGAAGATCCCGAACGCGGTGAGGTTCACCTGGCGCGCGAAGGAGCCGTCGGCGCCGCGCAGGCGGAGCAGGCGCCCCACGAGGTCCACCCCACCGGCGCGCCGGGGGTCGCCGCCGGCGGCGGCGATGCCCAGGATCGTGCGCTCGATGTCCCCGGCGTCGCGGGCCCCGCCGGCGCTGCGTGCCAGCCAGGCCGCGGCGTGGCGCGGGGTGCGCCCGGTCGCCGCCAGGCCCATCGCCGCCCATGCCGTCGGCAGCGAGCTCGAGGCGCTGCCGCGGGCATTGCCGAAGCCGCCGTCGCCATTCTGGGCGCTCAGGAGGTAGGCGGTGGCGCGCGCGGTCGCGGCGTCCGCGGCCTCCGCGGGGCGCGGGCGGGCGAGTCCTCCGGCGCCGGCGACCACCAGCGCGGCGAGCAGCGCCGCCGCCGGCAGCGCGCCGGGCGCCAGCGGCTCCCAGCGCACCGTGAAGCGCTCGCGGAAGCGCAGCAGCGCGCGGACGAACGCGGGGCCGAAGGCCAGGCAGAAGACGAGGTTGCCCACGGCGTGGGCGACGTTGAACCACACCGACGTCGCCGAGAACGCGAGGTACTGGGCGAGGGTGTGCTCGCCGCTGAACGCCACCCACGTGGAGAAGTCGAGGATCGCGCCGAAGAGCAGGCCGGCGAACAGGCATGCGATCGCAAGCGGCACACGGCCCAGGCGCCGTCCGCTCGCCGCCCCCAGCACGGCGCCCAGGATGCCGACGAGGCCCCACGCGCCCATCTGCCAGGGCGTCCACGGGCCCTGTCCGAAGAAGACGTTGGAGGCCAGCGCGGCGACCGCGCCGACGACGAAGCCGGGCGCGCCGCCCAGCGCGTAGCCCGCGAGCAGGACGATGTCGGTCGTCGGCTTCACGTTGGGCAGCGGCGCGAACGCCACCCGCCCCAGCGCCGCCAGCGCGGCGAGCGTCGCCACCAGGGCCAGGACCTTCGAGGACGGGTGGGTGCGCTCGTACCACGCGAAGCCCGCGGCCAGGGCGAAGAACAGCAGCGCGAAGGATGCGAGCTCCCAGCTCATGGCGCGACCTCCATCGTCATGCGCCGCAGCAGCAGCTCGGCGCCCTCCTCAGGAACCAGCGCGCGACCCTCGCCGCCCAGCACGCGGGCGGTCTCCGTCGCGAAGTACCAGCCGCCGGTCAGGACCTCGGCCGCCGGGCCGTCGGCGATCGGGCGGCCGTCGGCCAGCAGCACGACGCGCTGGGCGAAGGCGGCGGCGAACTCGGCGTCGTGGGTGGCGACCAGCACGGCGACGCCATCGCCCGCCAGCGCTCGAACCCGGTCGGCGAGGTCGCCCTTGGCCGCGCGGTCCATCCCGCGCGTCGGCTCGTCGAGGAGCACGGCCGCCGGGGTCCCGTCGTCGCCGAGCACGATCGCGAGCGCCAGGCGCTGGCGCTCGCCGCCGGAGAGGTCGCGCGGGTGGCGCTCGGCGTTCACGGCGAGGCCGGCGGCCTCCAGCGCGCGCGGTCCGGCCTCCTCGCGGACGTGCTCGTGCAGGAGGTAGTCGTTGGGGTTCTGCAGCAGCAGCGCCACGCGCCCGGCCGCGTCGACGCGGCCCCGCGTCGGGCGCTGGATACCGCCGAGGTGACGCAGCAGCGTGGACTTGCCGGCGCCGTTGCGGCCCATCAGCGCGACGCGCTCGCCCGGCGCCAGGCGCAGGTCGACGTCGCGCAGGATCGCGCGCCCGCCCGGCAGCTCGTGCCACAGGCCGCGGCAGCGCAGCGCGCCGGCGTCCCGGCGCGCGGAACGCCGCGCCGGGCGGGCCTCGGGCGCGGGTGCGACCGGTTCCCCGCTCAGCAGCCCGTGCGCGCGCAGGGTGGCGCGGGCCTCCTTGACGCCGGCGGGCGGCGGGCGCAGCCCGGCGCGGCGGAAGAGCCGCGCGGCCGGGGTCTGCAGGGCGGGCACGCGGTCGGCGGCCCATTCGAGGAAGGCGCGCGGCGTGTCGTCGCAGGCGATCGCCCCGCCGTCCATCGCGATGACGCGGTCGGCATGCGCCAGGCACCGCTCGAGGCGGTGCTCGGCGAGCACCACGGCCGTGCCCCACTCCTCGTTGAGGCGCCGCAGAAGCCAGATGAGCTCGTCGCCCGCCACGGGGTCGAGCATCGACGTCGGCTCGTCGAGCAGGACGAGACGCGGGCGACCCGCGAGCGCTGCCCCCAGGGCGACGCGCTGCAGCTCGCCGCCGGAGAGCTCGGCCGTCGAGCGGTCCAGGAGCGTCTCGATGCCCAGCGCCAGCGCGACCTCCTCCACGCCGCGCGCGACGGCCGACGGGCCCTGACCCTGGTTCTCCAGCGGGAAGGCCAGCTCGGCCCGCACCGTCCCGAGGACCGTCTGGGTCTCGGGATCCTGGAACAGCGTGCCCGCGACGACCGCCAGGTCCCCGGGCCCGTGCGCGCGCGTGTCCATGCCCCCGACGGTGACCCGGCCGGCGAACCGCCCGCCGTGGAAGTGGGGCACGAGGCCGCTGGCGGCCCGCAGCAGCGTCGACTTGCCCGAGGCCGACAGCCCGGCGAGCACGACGAACTCGCCCGCGTCAACCGACAGTGACACACCGCTGAGCGCCTGCTCGTCGCGTCCCGGATAGGCGTAGGAGACCTGCTCGAACGCCAGGACGGCGCTCACCGCTCGATCCCCCGGCGGTCGGCGAACGGCAGCAGCGCGACGACCACGATGGCCGCCGAGAGCGCGACCTCCGCACCGCCCAGCGCGAGGTGGATCCGGGGATACGGCGCGAACGACGCCAGCCCGCCGATGCGCGCCGCGGCGGTCAGCGCCACCAGCGCGGCGGCGGCCGCCGCGAAGGCGAGGTCGTGCCGGGACCACGGCGCAGGCCAGGACCGCCCCACCGCGCGCCCGCCGTAGCCGCGCACCTCGAGCGTCGCGGCGACGTCGACCGCGCGGTCCAGCGCCCCGGCGGC
>JAOPZW010000267.1 GCA_025963905.1 Solirubrobacterales bacterium
CTCGGCGACGTGATCGCCGGCTCCGTCGACCCCGAGGCGCTCGTGCGCGCCGGGAACGTCTCCGCCGCCCACATGCCGGCGATCGTCACCGTGCTCGACGAGGTCAAGCGAGCCCACGCGACGCCCGGCCGCTGAACGGCCCGGGCCGCCGGGCGGGGTGGGTTGCCGGCGCACCGGCGCCGGCGCCCACCCCGTCTAGCATCTGCGGAGTGAGCGATCAGGTCGCGGTCCCCGCCGTGCTCCATCTGTCGCTGGTGACCGGCGCCGGCGTCCTGGACAGCCAGGGCGAGCGCCTGGGCCGGGTCGAGGATCTGATCGTCCGGCTCGGCGATCCGGGGTATCCGCCGATCACCGGATTCCTGGTGTCGGTTGCCGGCCGGCGGTCCTACCTGCCGGCCGAGACGGTCGCCGACCTGTCCGCCGACGGGGTGGTCCTGCGCACGGCCAAGCTCGACCTCGGCCGCTTCGAGCGCCGCCCGGAGGAGGTGCTGCTCAAGCACGACGTGCTCGATCACCAGCTGATCAACGTCGACGGCGCGCGGCTCGTGCGCGCGAACGAGATCGAGCTCGCCCGCGTGGAAGGCTGGTGGCGGGTGGTCGGCGTCGACACCGGGCCCCGCGGCGGGGTCCGCAGGCTGCTCCCGCGACCGCTCGGACGTCGCGTGGCGGCCGGGACGTTCCTTGACTGGGCGAGCATCGAACCGTTCGTCGGGCACGTTCCGAGCGTCCGGCTCAGGGTCCCCCACCCGAAGCTCGCCCGGCTTCACCCGGCGCAGATCGCCGATCTCGTCGAGGCGGCGAGCCACCGGGAGGGCGAAGAGATCATGCAGGCCGTCCGCGGCGATGACCGCGAGCTGGAGGCCGACGTCTTCGAAGAGCTCGACGACCAGCACCAGGTCGAGTTCATCCGCGAACGCTCCGATGACGAGATCGCGGCCGTCATCGCCCGAATGGCGCCCGACGACGCCGCCGACCTCATCTCCGAGCTCGACGAGCAGCGCCGCGAGCCCGTCCTCAGGGCGCTCCCGGCCCCCCAGCGGGCCAAGGTGCGAGCGCTGCTCGGCTACGACCCGGCGCAGGCAGGCGGGTTGATGAGCACCGAGTTCATCTGCCTCTACCGCCACGCCACCGCGGGCGAGGCTCTTGACCGCGTGCGCCGTTCGCAGGTCGCGCCCGAGCTGCTCACGACGGTGTTCGTGATGGACTCCCACCGCCAGCTCGAGGGGTCTGTCCCGCTCGCCGCGGTCGTGCGTGCCGATCCCGACGACAACCTGCGCGAGCTGGCCACACCCGGCGGCCCCGTCCTGCGCGCGGACGCCGATTTCGAGGAGGTCGCCCGGCTGATGGCCGACTTCAACCTCACCGCCGCCGCGGTGATCGACGACCGGGGTCAGATGATCGGCGTGATCACGGTCGACGACGTGCTCGAGGTGATGCTCCCCAAGGGCTGGCGGCGCCGCTTCGGGCTGCTCGGCGAGGAGTGACCCGAGGCGACTTCACCGCCCCGCGCGTACACTGCCTCGCGCGATGAGCTGGAGCGAGCAAGTGGATGGCGGACCGAGTCCCGGCCGCCCTGCGCCGTACCGGCTCGGCCCTGCGCGGCCGGGCGCGGCTGCCCGCGCGCTTCTCGCCGCGCCGTAGCCGGCTGTTCGTGCTCCTCGGGCTGCTCGGCCCGGGGCTGATCGCCGCCAACGCCGGCAACGACGCCGGTGGCATCGCCACCTACTCGCAGGTGGGCGCCCGGTACGGCTACGGGCTGCTGTGGATGATGGTCGTGATCACCCTGTCCCTGGCGATCGTGCAGTCGATGGCCGCCCGGATGGGCGCCGTCACGGGCAAGGGCCTCGCCGAGCTCATCCGCGAGCGCTACGGCATCCGGTGGTCCGCGTTCGCGACGCTCGCCGTCCTCATAGCGAACCTCGGGATCTGCATCTCGGACTTCGTCGGCGTCGGCGCGGCGCTCGGCCTCGCGGGAGTCCCCGTCCAGATCAGCGTCCCGATCGCCGCGGTCGCGATCTGGCTGATCATCGTCCGCGGCTCCTACCGCTCCGCCGAGCGCGTCTTCATCTGGCTGACGATCCCGTTCTTCGCCTACCCGATCGCCGCGATCCTCGCCCACCCCCACTGGAGCGCGGTCGGCAGCGCGATCGTGGCCCCGCACATCCAGACGAACAGCGCCTACCTGCTCCTGTTCGTCGCGACGGCCGGCACCACCATCACCCCCTACATGCAGCTCTACCTGCAATCCGCGACGGTCGAGCGCGGCGCGCGCGTCGAGAATCTCGCGGGCGAGCAGCGCGAGGCCGTCGCCGGCGCGATCTTCGCCGACATCATCGCCGCGTTCGTGATCATCGCCACCGGCGCGACCCTGTTCACGCACGGCATCCACACCGTCGGCTCCGCCTCCGACGCCGCGAAGGCCCTCGTGCCGTTCGCCGGCCGCTACGCCGAAGCGCTGTTCGGGGTCGGGCTGCTCGGCGCGAGCCTGCTCGCCTGCGCGATCCTGCCGATCGCCACCAGCTACGTCGTCTCCGAATCGCTCGGCTTCGAGAAGGGCCTCGGCCACTCCCCCCGCGATGCCCCGGTCTTCGTCGGCCTGATCACCACGATGATCGCGATCGCGACGATCGTCGCCGTCGTCCCCGGCATCCCCGTCATCAACCTCCTGATCGGGGTTCAGGTCGTCAACGGCATCCTGCTCCCGATCAACCTGTGCTTCATCTGGCGCCTCTCACGCAATCGCGAGCTCATGGGCGAGCACCGCAACCGCGGGATCCTCGACGTCCTCACCGGCGCCACGGTGCTGTTCACCTCGGCGCTCTCGCTGACCCTCGTCGCCGTCACGATCGCCGGTGCGTAGCCGCCTGGAGCCGCAGCTCAGCTCGTGACGCGCGCGACCTCGGCGAACGACGTCAGGCCCTGGCGGACCTTGTCGAGGCCGTCCTCGCGCAGGCGGCGCATGCCGGCCGCGACGGCCGCGGCGGCGACCTCGTCGGCCGACGCGCGGCGGACCGCCAGACGGCGGATCTCGTCGTCGAGCGGCATGACCTCGTAGAGGCCGATGCGGCCCTTGTAGCCGCTCGCGCTGCAGCGCGTGCAGCCCACGGGCTCGAACACGTCGATGTGGTCCTCGTCGGTGTCGAAGCCGTGCGAGCGTGCGACGTCGCCCTCGATGCGCGTCTGGCGCTTGCAGTGCGGGCACAGCATGCGCGCCAGGCGCTGGGCGACGACGCAGTCGATGGCCGAGGCGACGAGGAAGGGCTCGACTCCCATGTCGATCAGCCGCGCAATCGACGACGGCGCATCGTTGGTGTGCAGGGTGGAGAGGACGAGGTGGCCGGTGAGCGCCGCCTCGACCGCGATCTGCGCGGTCTCGGCGTCGCGGATCTCGCCGACCATGATGATGTCGGGGTCGGCGCGCATCATCGAGCGCAGGCCGCTGCCGAACGATACGCCGGCCTTGGTGTTGACCTGCATCTGCTTGACGCCGGGCAGCTCGTACTCGACTGGGTCCTCGATCGTGATGATGTTCTTCTCGGGCGTGTGGAGGACCTGCAGAGCGCCGTAGAGCGTCGTGGTCTTGCCCGATCCGGTGGGGCCGGTGACCAGCACCGCGCCGTGGGCGCGCGAGAAGGCGGCGCGGAAGGCCGCCCGCGCGTCGGGGTTCATCCCCAGCGCGTCGAGGTCGGCGACCATGCCGTCCTTGTCCAGCACCCGCATGACGGCGGCCTCGCCGCCGACCAGCGGCAAAGTGGCGACGCGGATGTCGATGTGGCGCCCGTCGATGTTCAGCGCGACGCGCCCGTCCTGCGGGGCGCGGCGCTCGGCGATGTCGAGGTCGCTCATGATCTTGATGCGCGACAGGACGCCGCTGGCCAGGCGCTTGGGGATGCGGCTGGCCTCGTTCAGCACGCCGTCGACCCGGTAGCGCACCAGGATCTCGCCGCCCACGGGCTCGAAGTGGACGTCCGAGGCGCCCTGCTCGACGGCCTGGGCGACGAGCGAGTGCACCAGCTTGATGACCGGCGCGTCGTCGGCGGACTCGCGCAGGTCGGTGAGCTCGACGGGCTCGTCCTCCTCTTCCTCGACGACGACGTCCTCGAGGCGGTTGAGGCGGCCGAAGAGGGCGACGATGTCCTCCCGCGTCGCCGAGGCCGGCCGGACGTCGTAGCCGGTCATCAGCGCGATGTCGTCGATGGCCAGCACGTGGCCGGGGTCGACCATCGCGACGAGCAGCGTCCGCGGGTCGACGAAATGCACCGGGACCGCCTCGTAGCGCCGCGCGGCGGTCGAGCTCAGGAGGTTGGCCGCCGACATGTCGACGCGGAACGTGCCGAGGTCGACGTAGTCGACGCCGTAGCGCTCGGCGATCACCCGCGCGAGCTGGGCCTCGGTGATGGTGCCCTGCTCCAACAGGACCTGGCCGGTGCGCCGGCCGCTCGCGCGCGCGACGTTGATCGCATGCTCGACCGCCTGGCGGTCGGCAAAGCCGAGGTCGACGACGACATCGCCGATGAACCGCGGCGAGCGGCTGCGCGCGCTGGGCGCGGTCAGGCCGACCGGCGGCTGGGGGGCCAGGGACTCCGTGACGCTCATGCGTCCTCTTATCGGCAGCGGCCCCGGAAATCCTCATCTCCGCCAGGCGACGGCGGACGCCCTGAGCGCCTGTCTCAGCGAGCGGCGTCGAGGGCCTGGTTGACGAGCGCGTCGGCCTCTGCGTTCTGCGCGCGCGGGACGCTGCGGATGCTCCAGCGCTCGAAGTCCCCCAGCGCCGCCTTGGCGGCGGCGTGCAGCGGCTTCATGTCGGCGTGCTTGACCTTGTAGACGCCGTTGACCTGCTTGGCGATGAGCTCCGAGTCGTTGACGACGTCGACCTCGGTGGCGCCCAGCTCACGCGCGCGCGCCAGGCCGAGCAGCAGGCCGCGGTACTCCGCGACGTTGTTCGTGGCCACGCCGAGCAGCTCGTGGGCGCGGTCGACGACGTCGCCGGCGGGCGTCGAGACGACGGCGCCGGCGGCCGCCGGCCCCGGGTTGCCGCGGGCACCACCGTCCACGTGGACGACGAGCTTCACTCGTCGTCGTCGGTGAGGCCGTCGAGCTGCGGGAACTCGCCCGGGATCCGAGCGCGCCGCCGGTCGCGGCGTGCGCGCTGCTGAGCCGCCTCGTCCGCCTCGGCGGCGTGGCCGCGGCGCTCGCTCTTGCGCCGGTCGATGATGACCCGCACGTTGGGGTCGTCCTTGTAGTAATCCACCAGCCGGTCGTAGAGCTCAGGCGCGAGCTCCTCGGGGACGACGCTGTAGATCATGGCCGGTCGGCGGTCGCGAGCATTGGCGTCCGATGCTATGCGTGCTGGACGACGAGGTGCAACTCGCCACCGTCGTCGGCGGCGGCATTGGGCGCCTGGTCCTCGGGCTCGAGCTCGGAGAGCTCGGCTCCCTGGGCGGTCACGCGCACGCCCGCGGCCTCGTTGGCGAGGTCGACCTCGAAGCGATACCAGCTGAGCTCCCACGCGACCACGACCGTCACGACGCTTCCCTCGGTGAGCGACGGGCGCACGGTGACGATCGGCGCCCCCAGGGAGCGCGCGACGCCGGCGACGATGCGCCGGTGCTCGGAGGCATTGAAGAGATCGAGCGCGCGGCCCATCTTCAGGTCGGCGTTCGTGGGGACGGCGCGGATGTTGCGCGACTCGCGCGGCACCGTTGCCGCGATCGGCGTCTGGGGCGCGACCGGTTCAGGCTCGGGGATGAAGGGCTCGGGCTCCGGATCCGGCTCGAAGGGCTCGGGGTCGGGGTCGGCGCCCCAGGGGTCGGCCGGTCCCAGCTCGGCAGCGGCCGGATGCGCGTCGGCCCGGCGCTGGCGCAGCCGGGCCAGGAACGAGCCGCCGCGGCCGTTGCCGGCGCCGCGCGACCTCACCATCGCGTCGTCCAGGCCCTCGCGGATCCAGCCCTCGTGCGCCGCGCGAGGGGTGCACAGGTCGCAGACCATGCGCCGCTGGCCACCGTGCAGGAACACGTCGGCGTGCTCGCCGCGAAGCAGCGTGCGGCCGCAGACGTCACACGAGACGGCCGGGGCGTTGGCGTTGATCGACTTTCGGGTCACAAGGCGATCGAGGGTAGCAACGAACCCTCAACCGACCGCAGGACGCGGGACACCGCTACGCCCGGACCGCCTCGTCCCCGCTCCGCGCCTCGTCGACGACCTTCTGGGCCAGATGGGCGGGGACCTCCTCGTAGCGCAGGAACTCCATCGTGTAGTCGCCCTGCCCGCCCGTGAGCGAGCGCAGGTCGGGTGCGTACGTGAGCATCTCGGCCATCGGGACCTCGGCCTTGACCTCGGTCATCCCCCCCACGGGCTCCATCCCCTGCGGCCGTCCGCGGCGGGAGTTGAGATCGCCGATCACGTCGCCGACCGACTCGTCGGGCACCGACAGCGTCACGAGCATGATCGGCTCCAGGAGCACCGGCCCCGCCTGGGCCAGCGCTTCGCGCATCGCGATCGAGCCGGCCATCTTGAACGCCATCTCGGACGAGTCGACGGAGTGATAGGAGCCGTCGTGCAAGCGCACCCGCACGCCCTTGACGGGATAGCCGGCCACGGCCCCGTGCTGCATGGCGTCCACGCAGCCCTTCTCCACGGCGGGGATGAACGAGGTCGGGATCACGCCGCCCTTGATGGCGTTGACGAACTCGAAGTCCCCCGCCTCCTCGCGGTCCCCGAGCGGCTCGATCTCGATGTGGCAGTCGCCGAACTGGCCACGCCCGCCGGTCTGCTTCTTGTGGCGCCCGTGGGCCTTGGCCGGCCGGCGGATGGTCTCCTGGTAGGGGACGCGCGGCGGCTTGAGCGTCACCTCGGCGCCGAAGCGCGACTTGAGGCGGTCGACGACGACCTCGACGTGGACCTGCGACAGGCCGGCCACGATCTGGTCGCCCGTCTGGGGGTCGCGGTGCAGATCGATCGTCGGGTCCTCCTCCTGGAGGCGCCGCAGCGACGTGAACACCTTGTCCTCGTCGCCCTTGGCCTCGATCGCGAAGGCCATGACCGGCTGGGGCAGCTTGATCGCCGGCATGGCGATCGGCTCGTCGCGGGCGGCCAGCCAGTCGCCGGCCCGAGTCTCCTTGAGCTTGGCGACCGCGCCGATGTCGCCGGGGCCGAAGGCGTCGGCATGGCCGGTCTCCTTGCCCTGCATCACGATGAGCGTCCCGATGCGCTCCTTGGCGTGGGCGCGCGTGTTCAGCACGTGGCCATCAGGGCGCATCGTCCCCTGGTAGACCCGGAAGAAGTTGATGCGTCCGGCGAACGGGTCGGCCTTGGTCTTGAAGACGTAGGCGAACAGCTCCTTGTCCTCGTCGGGCTCCAGCGTGACCTCCGGCAGCTCGAGGGCGCCGTGCTTCACCGGCGAGGGCAGGTCCTCGACGA
>JAOPZW010000433.1 GCA_025963905.1 Solirubrobacterales bacterium
GCATGCTCGCCCGGGCCTAGCGTTGCGTCGGCACCGGCGATGGTGACCTGGGGCTTGGGCGACACGAGGCGCGTCGTCTGGCGGGTCGAGGCCATCGCATAAGGCTCGGCGGAGATCCCGCTGACCGGCCCCGAGGAGACCTTGTAGATCACGTCACCAGGCCCCGGCGAGCGGACCTGCTCGACGTTGTCGATGGCGCTCGTGCTGGCATCCCTGGCGGGAGGCGCTGTGGCGCATGGATCGGCGGCCGCCGCGTACTCCGCGAGGTCGAGGTTCGTCAGTGCGTAGGGCGCAACCGAGCACGACCAATCGGTAGCGTTGAACGGACAGCCCTGCACCCGGCGATTCCACACGAGCGTCGCACGGTCGCCAGCCGTGGTCGTGGTCCCCGAGTAGAAGTGCGCGTCCTCGGGACCGATGGCCGGCAGACGACCGGTGTCCGGGTTGACGGCGAAGTTCGTCCGCTCGGCCAGCGCCTGGGTCATGTCGACGGCACCCCACCCCCAGTCAGGCTGCCATCCGGTCTGGCTCCCCATAGGATCGGACGGGGTCTTGCGGCCCTGCCGAGCAGAGTCGACGAGGATGGCCTTGACCGTGAGCGGATCGGTGATTCCCGCCCCCATGAGGAGCAGCGCGGCACCTGCGGCTTGCGGCGAACTGAACGAGGTTCCGGTCTCGAAACGCCAAAGCCTTCCCGATGTCTGCCAATCCGAACGGGCCAGCTGGCTGGATCCGACCGCCACGAGATCGGGCTTCTTGCGGCCGCCGACGGTTGGTCCCTGCGATGAGTAACTCGGGATTGTGTCGTCCGCGGGGTCAGCGGTGCCCATGGGGTCGAAGGCACCGACGCAGACGTAGTCGTACGTGACGCATCCGACCCCCGCGGCACCGTAGTTGCCGGCGGAGTTGAAATAGACGACGCCGAGGTTCGAGACGAAGTTGTCGCCCTGCTGATTACCGAGGCTGTCCGCGGGCTGCGGCGGAGACCCGGCGGCGCTCTCGTTGTCGACCTCGGCAGGATCCGCGGTGCCAGCAAGGAGGCTGCCCTTGCTGCCGACCTGAGTGATGCCGAGCCCCCATGCCACCTCGTCGAACCCCTCCCCTGGCTGGCCGCTCGTCCCCCAAGAGTTCGGCCAGTTGAGGACCTTGTCCACTCCGTAAGCGGCGCCCTTGCGGGCGGGGTCCAGATCGCTGCAGGTAACTCCAGTAGGGCAGGATGTGACCGCGTGTCCCACCGCCATATCGGTCACCGGTGTGCCGTGCGAGTCGTCGGCCGGGTCGTCATGCGGGGCTCCGGGGGGCACCACGAACGTCAACCCCGCGAGCGCCGGGTTGCTCTGCTGGGCGACGTCGCCCAGGATCTGAAGGTCCACGGGGTTGACGTCCGCGCTGCCACGACCTCCGATGAAGCCGGCACCCCAGAACGCGGGGGCGCCGATAGCCGCCGACGTATACGCCGCTGTCTGATCGACGAGCTCGGATGCTGGGCTGACGGTGCCGACCGTCGGCATCTGCTTGAGGGCAGGGAGCTGAGCGGCCGCAACGCGGGCCACGAGTGACCCCGAAAGGGGCTCGACCTTCTCGACGACCATCCCGCGGCGCTCGAGCTGAGCGCTGAGAAGGGCGAGCCGCCGACCGGTCGCTCGGACGGCGCGCGACACGCGACGTAGATCCAGCGCGCGCCGGTCCTGCTGCCGTGAAGCGATTCTGGCCAACAGGCGTTCGGGGGTGCTGTGCGATCGCACCAGCCGGAGCTCCCGGGGAGTCAGCCGCGGACGCTGGACGGCGACAGTTCGGGACGGCGACCCGCCCGGTTCAAGCGCCACGCGCACGCGCAACCGATCGTCCGGTGCGGCGCCGGCGTGAGGGGACTCGAGCAGGACGAAGCCGCTGATCATGGCCAGCAGCGCGGCGGCGGAGGAAGTGGACCGGGTCTTCATCAGATCGGATGCGCAATCGCTCGCGGTTGGCTGATGCGCTGCCAAGGAACTACTCGGCTATTCGAACCGTAGCCTCAAGTCGCAGAGCCGGTCCGGGCGAGGGAGCGCGCCCGGACCGGCGCAGCGATGAAGGCTCGGGTGCCGTCGCGCCTAGGGCGTCACGGTCACCTTCACCGTCTTGCTGTACCCGGCGGCGAACGGATAGTCGGGTCGCGCAGTCACCCTCAGACGGAACGCGTAGGTGGTGGTGCGACGAGTGGCTGTGAACCGGTAGCTCGCCTTCCAGCGACCATTCTTGTCCGTCTTGAGCCCGGCTGTCTTGATCGGGATCCACCGGCGCTTCGCGGGGTTGTAGCCCTGCAGCTCGACCTCTCGCCCGCGCTTCGGGAGATAGCCGCCGGCCAGCTTCCCGCTGAACCGCACGGCGCCGCCGTTGCGGACCGCTCGCACGCTCGCCTTGATCGTGGCACGGGCTCTGACCGACGTCCGGAGCAGCGCCGACTGAGACGCCGCAAGCCCGTCGGTCTGCTGGAAGACGAGCCGAGCCTCCAGAGACGGGGTCTTCGGGAGACGGAGATCGACCTGGCCCTTCGCATCCGTCCGAGCCGTACGAATCGTCTTCCATTCGCTCACCAACATGCGCGGCCGGACCTGGAGGTCCACCGCCTGCCGGCTGACCGCCAGTCCGCTGTCGGTCATCAGGACACCGTGGATCACCCGCGCCGACATCGGCTTGTGCTTCGCGCGCTTGCCGACTGGCGTCGTCTTCTTCACCTTGACCTTGCAAGCTGCAACCTTCGACCCCTTGCGCTTGGCGGTGCAGCTGACGGTCAACCTCGCAAACGATGCCGTGAGCGCCGTCGCCACCCGTGCCGGTAGCGTCACGACCGCGGCCGCCCCGTCGTGGGAGCCGCCGTACTGCCGGTCGAGGATCGCCGAGTTGCCCGCGCAGTCGGTCACCAGAGCGCGGACTTCGTACGAGCCACGCTCGTTCCAGACCTCATCGGGCACGGTCGCCGAGACGTGATGGTCGCCGATTGTCGTGTCGAGGGCGAACCAGTCTCCGCCGGGGCGGCGCAGCTCGATCGACGCCGACTTGATGCAGGCCTCTGAGACGTAGAAGCTGATGAGCCGAGGGTTGTTCGGATCGGCGGGCTCGAGACCGCCTCCCGGGCGGGTCTTGTCCTGCGAGAACGTGACCGTCCTCCATGCGCTCGCGTTGCCCGCGTTGTCCACGGCACGCGCCCGCACCGTGTGCGTGCCGTCGTCGGGCACTGTGACCGACGTGGCTGCCCCACGCCTCGCCTGCATGCTGCCGCCGTCGAGTTGGTACTCGAGGTAGCCGCCATCGGTCGTCGCCTGATCCGCCGGTGCGGCGTCCATCCCTGACAGCTTGTCGGTCGCCACCATCTTCAGCGTGACGTCGCCGTTGACCAGGACGTTGTTCTCGGGCACGCCCTCGATGGCCAGCGTCGGGGCTTCACGGTCGATTTTGACCGTCACCGACTTGCGTGGCCCATCGTTGCCGGCCAGGTCGGTCGCTTGGACGGTGACGATGTGGCTGCCATCGTCGGCCAGCGGGATCGTCGCGGCCCCTCCACGGACGTGGTGGGCGACGCCACCGTCGACCTCGTAAGTCAGGTACGCGCCGTCCGAATAATCGCTGGAGTCCGAGGAGGCGGTCATTCCAGACAGCCCTGGTTGATCAGTAGCGATGACGTTCAGGTCGACGGCGGAGCGCACCCACTTGGTGTCTGAGCCACCGGTCGCGTCGACGGTCGGCGCCAAGCGGTCGATACGCACATCTTCCGCTCCTACGATCGTCCCTGGGACCAGCGCCCCGCTCACGGCACGTGCCTTGATCGTCGTGACACCGTTCGGAAGGGCACCGAGATCGAACGGAGCGGGGTAGGGCCGGGTCTGATCCGCCACCGTCAAGTCAATCGTGGTGTCCGGACTGGTGCCATCAGTGGTAACCGAGTAGCCAGCAACTCCGGATGGGCTCGCCACGTACTGGTTAGGCATGCGGACGTAGTACGCAGCCTTTGCCTCAGTGTCGTTCATCCAGCCATTCCGCGTGTCCGGGACCGCCTGTTCAGGGACCGTGTCATCAAACCGAAGTCGCGGTGACCAGTCGCTCCACGCCCCGGCATACAGAGCGTCGTGCACCCGCACGCGGGCCTTGAACTCCCCAACGCCGGGCACGCTGAACGTGTTCGAGCCTGATGGTGCGGCGCCGGACTGACGCGTCCCGCATTGAGTCATGTCCGGGCTTCCCGTGGTGGGGTCGATCTTGCAGACCTGGACGTCACTGGACGTGGTGGCGGAGCCACCGCCCGTGCCTGGGTTCGTGTAGTTCACGGTGAATCCGTTGGTGGTGCGCCACGCCGACGCAGCGGCTCCCGCCAGCTCGGGCGTCGATGGCGCCGCCGGCGCGTGGTTGTCGACACGGAATGTGCGTGACATCGCGTTGACGTTGTCGGCCGGGTCCTGGGCCTTGATCGTGACCGTGTGCGCGCCGTCGGAGAGGACGCGGGTGTCGAGATCCAGATTCGCGCCGTAGTCGTCGCACGGCTTGCGGCTGTGGTAGTCGCAGCCGGCCGCGCGGTCGCCGGCGAGCCCGCCGTCGATGTCAATCCACGCGCGCTTGATCCCCGCGTTGTCGGAGGCGTCGAATCCAGCGCTCTGTACGCCGCTCAGCCAGTCCGTGCTCGGGTTGGTGGTCCACATCTGCCCGCGGCCGTTGGCAAGGGCGGGCGCGCTGAAGTCCACGAGATGGATCCGGAGGTTGCGCATGGTGATGTAGGCGAACGGAGTGCCGCTCTTCGACGGGCAACCGGCATGCACGCAGACGACGGAGAGGGCGAACCGCTGCAGCGAGCCGACGTTGTAGTCGAACGGGACCCACTGGGCGTAGGAGGAGTAGACGCCCGAGCTGTGATTCGGACCGCCCCAGAAGAAGTAATCCCCATCGTCGGCGAGGCCCGCCGTCCAGCCGGTCGCCTCGACCTGGTCGTTGACGATGTTGACGTCTCCATGGATCTCGGTGATCGACGTGCCCGCCGGCGCGTAGAACACCGACGCCGCGGTCCAGTGCTGCAGCGCGGCGGCGCCGGTGGTGCGCGACATGACGCCCTGGTTCGAGAAGTCAGCCGGACAGTTGCGTCCTGCGAAGATGCTGCCTTGGCTGTAGTCGACGAAGTCGAACAGCCGCTCGTCCCCGTCGGCGCCGCAGGCGTAGAGGTCGAACCCGCCGGCGAACGCCGGGTCGGTGTCGGCAGCCGGCCAAGCGGCGATGAAGGCCATGAGCGCCGCCCCGAGAAGCAGGCGGCGGAGGCGCGTGGTGAGCAATGCGGTGATCGAGAGCATGCTGGAAGTAGTCACGAGCCACGCGTTCACTCCCCCCTTTCCGGGTCGCAACGCACGCAAGACGGCAGGACGACGCAACGGCGCGATGGAGCCGCCGCGGGAAGGACGCGACATGGTTCCTCTCCTTGGTCATGCCCCGGGCCGGACCGGTTCGGGGGTGCGGCAGGGTGGCGCATTGCGGCCGCCGCCACCAAGCAGATTGGACGGCCGTCCGATTCCCGACGGCGTGGAGGAGCTTCCGTTTCTCCGCAAATTGCGGATTTTGAGCGAGCCGTCGGCGCGGCACACCTCCCCGGACTCGAGTGGGCTCCGACGGCGTCGGGTCAGCGGGTCGGGATGTCGACCGCCGTCGCGGCGGCTACCCGGGGCCGCGTATGCCGACTATGGAAGGTCTGCAGTTGTAACGACCAGCTCGCGCGCAACTGGAGCTGGCGTCGGCGCACGTCCTTCCGCCCTACACCAGCGCCAGCAGCTCCCGCACCGCCGCCGCCGTGTGCTCCGGCGTGATCCCGAGCTTCTCGAGCACCACCGGGCCCGGCGCGCTGGCGCCGAAGCGCTCGATGCTCACGCTGCGATCCACCCAGCGCTCCCAGGCCCATGCTGATGCCGGCCTCGACCGACACGCTCGGCACGCCCGGCAGCAGGACGTCGTCGCGGTAGGCATCGTCCTGGGCCTCGAAGAGCTCCCAGCTGGGCATCGAGACCACGCGGGCGTCGATGCCCTCGCCGGCCAGCAGGTCGGCCGCCGCCAGGGCGACCCATAGCTCCGAGCCGGTGCCGACGATCACGGCGCCGGGGTCGTCGGCGTCGCGCAGGACGTAGGCGCCCTTGGCCACGCCGTCGGGGTCGACGGCGTCCTGCACGGGCAGGTCCTGGCGCGAGAGCGCGAAGACCGCCGGGCCCTCGAGGTCCTCGAGCACCGTGCGCCAGGCGGCGGCGGTCTCGTTGGCGTCGCCGGGGCGGATGACCGTCAGCCCGGGGATCGCGCGCAGCGCGGCGAGGTGCTCGACGGGTTGGTGGGTGGGGCCGTCCTCGCCCAAGCCGACGGAGTCGTGGGTGTAGACCCAGCAGACGGGCAGGCCCATGAGCGCCGACAGGCGCACGGCGCCGCGCATGTAGTCGGCGAACTGCAGGAACGTCGAGCCGTAGGGGCGCACGAT
>JAOPZW010000448.1 GCA_025963905.1 Solirubrobacterales bacterium
GCCTGCTTGACCGGGTTCACGCCGCCCGGGCTCTCGGCGTTGCCGATCCCGCCCAGCGGCGACCACGGCAGGAACGCGATGTCGCGATCCGTCGCCGCCTGGACCTCGCCCTTGGCCAGCGGCGAGGTGAACTCGAGCGACAGCTGGTTCTGGATCGCCACGATCTCGGCGATCCCCAGGGCCTCCTCGAGCTGGTCGGCGCTGACGTTCGACAGCCCGATCCAACGGATCTTGCCCTCGTCTTGGAGTTCCTAGAGCGCGCCGACCGACACGGCGTACGGGACGCGCGGGTCGGGGCGGTGGTACTGGTATAGGTCGATGCGGTCGGTCTCCAGCGCGCACAGCGACGCCTCGCAGGCGGCGCGCAGGTGGGCGGGGCTGCCGTCGACGTCCCAGTCGCCGCCGGGGCGCGTGTGACCGCCCTTCGTGGCGACCAGGACGCCGTCGCGGCGATCGCGGATCGCCTTGGCGACGAGGCGCTCGTTGTGGCCGACCTCGGCCTCGTCGAGGCAGTAGGCGTCGGCGGTGTCGATGAGGTTGGCGCCCGCATCCAGCGCGGCGTGGATCGTGCGGATCGACTGCGCCTCGTCGGGGCGCCCGGCCAGGGACATCGGCATCGCGCCGAGGCCGATCGGGTAGATCTCGGTGCCCGCGAGCGAGCGGGTGGTGGTCTGCGTGGTCATCGGGCGCGTAGGGTCGCACACGATGCGAGAGACGGAGGTCGCGGTCATCGGCGGGGGCGTGGTGGGCTGCGCGGTGCTGTACGCGCTGGCGCGCCGCGGCGTCGCGGGCACGCTGCTGGAGGCCGAGCCGGCGCTCGCGCTGGGCGCGAGCGGGACGAACTCGGGGATCCTGCACACG
This sequence comes from Solirubrobacterales bacterium, assembly GCA_025963905.1. GTDB lineage: Bacteria > Actinomycetota > Thermoleophilia > Solirubrobacterales > Solirubrobacteraceae > JAOPZW01. The sequence goes on from JAOPZW010000448.1 coordinate 862, forward strand.
GGGTTCGACTCGGCGCCGGGCGAGCTCGAGACGCGGCTGATCCTGCGCTCGGCGGAGCTGCGCGACGAGGTGCTCGACGGGTTGGGCGTGCCCGTGCTGCGCTGCGGGGCGGTGCTGCGGCCGGGGTCTGATGCGGAGCAGGCGACGGTCCGGGCGCTCGCGGAGAACGCGGCGCGCAACGGCGTGGCGGTGACGGTGGGAGCCGACGGCGCGCTCTCGGTGCCCGGTGAGGCGGTGACGGACCCGGTCGCCTACACGCTCGCGTTGGCGGGAGCTGCCGCCGGCGCGGGAGCCCGGGTCAGGACCGGCGCACGCGTCGAGGCGATCACCCGCGACGGGGACGCGTTCGTCCTGGATGTGGGCGGATCGTCGCCGCTGCGCTGCGCCGTCGCGATCAACTGCGCCGGTCTGTTCGCCGACGACGTCGCTCGGCTGGCCGGGGACGGCGACTTCGCGATCCGCCCGCGGAAGGGCGAGTTCTTCGTCTTCGACGCGCCCGGCGGGCGCGCGCTCGAGCGGATCCTGCTGCCCGTCCCGACCAAACGCACGAAGGGCGTGCTGGTCTTCCCCACCCTCGACGGCAACGTCGTCGCCGGGCCCACCGCGTATGACCAGGACGACAAGGACGACTGGACGGTGCGCGACGACGCGGCCGGCGAGGTGCTGCCCAAGGCCCGGGCGATGCTCCCGGCGCTTGAGGGCGCCAAGCCGGTCTTCCGCTACGCCGGCCTACGCCCCGCCGGGCGCGACGGCGTCAACTACGCGATCGGGCCCTCGCCGCGCTGCCCGGGCCTCGTGCATGTGGCCGCCATCCGCTCGACGGGGCTCTCGGCGTCGCTGGGCATCGCCGAGCACGTGGTGGGGATCGTCGGCGGCTTGGGCGTCGCGCTGGGCGCCGACCGGCCACTGGCGCCGGGGCCTTTGCCGCCGGCCTCGGAGCCGTGGTGGCAGCGCGCGGCGCACCATCGCGGTCTGGCGTGACCTGCGCCGCGCCGATCACACGGCGGGCCAGAAGTCCTCGTGGTGCGTCGACTCGGCCCGGTGGTCCTCCACCCGCACCGAGACCAGGAGGAAGGCGGCCTCAGCGTCGCCGTCGTTGCGCACCGCCCGCGGCGTCTCGGGGGCGATGCGCACGGCATCGAGGGCGCGCAGCGTGGTGATGTCCTCGCCGAGCTTGACCGTCACCTCACCGGACAGAACGAAGTAGATCTCCTCGATCGTCCGGTGGCTGTGGCCCCGGCCCGGATCCTCACCCGGCGGCACGTGCGCCGTGTGAGGCTCGAGCACACGCAGGTTCACGGCCAGCTGCTCGGCGCCCAGCGCGGGGCCGTAGCCGAAGAAGGCGCCCGGCCCGTCACCCGTGTCGTCGGTGACCTCCGCGCCACGGACGACGGTGTAGTCGCTCACGAGCCGACGGTACCAGCGCCCAGGGGCGCGGTCAGCCCGCGGCGTCAGGCCGGCGGCTCGACCGGCAGGCCGGTCTCACGCCAGGCCTGAAAGCCGCCGGCGAGGTCGGTCGCGCGCTCGAAGCCCAGCTCCTGCAGCGTCGCCGCCGCCAGGCTCGACTGATAGCCCGCATCGCACATGACGATCAGCCGGCGCTCCAGCCCGCCGACCCGCGGATCGCGCGAATCGCTGTCCGGATCACAGCGCCACTCCAGCACATTGCGCGGCAAATGCACCGCCCTGGGAACGGTGCCGTCGGCGGCACGCTGGTTGTCGCTGCGCACGTCGATCAGCAGCGCATCGTCCGCCATCGCCGCGGCAGCCTCGTGCGGTCCCAAGCGGTCAAGGCGCGATCGCGCCTCGGCCAGCAGCTCATCGATCGTCTGGCGGGCCATCCGGCCAGTCTGACGTCCCCGAACCGCCCCCGCCACGACGCACCCGCGAGCCCGCCCACGACGAATACCTCGGCTATACTCCCCGACCCTCGCGGCTGTAGCTCAGTTGGCTAGAGCGTCTGCTTGCCATGCAGAAGGTCGAGGGTTCGAGTCCCTTCAGCCGCTTCGGAAACCGCGCTACGGCGCGGTTTCTGCGTTCTGGGTTCGGGACCCCATCAACGAGTCCCTCGCTTGGGGGATGCATGGCGTGATGTGCTCATGCGGGCGAGCCTACCCCGCCGCCCGGACCGCGGCGCGACCCGGCGGTCGCGGGTCCCTCCTCCGATGGCGGCTGCGCCGTCGGCGGACCGCGCTCCAAGGGCGGACTCGGCCCGACCACCGCTTCTGCGACCGGCGTTCGCCTAGGGGCGGGCCGGCGGCTGCCCGCGTAACCGCGGCAGGAAACGCAGACGTCGTGCCGCGGACCGCTGATGCAGCCGTGTGTGGGTTGTCCGGAGCAGCCGTGTGTGGGTTGTCCGCAGCGGGCAGCTCTTCTCCAGCCGAGGCGGGCGCGACTTCTTGGCCATCAACTCAGGATGCCTTCCACTTGCCGCCAGCGCCAACTGGCGCAGCGAAGCGCCGTCGGGCTACGACCGGGTGTCGGTTGGCGTCCACGTGCGACGCCACAGCTCGTGCTGCTGAGCGACGAGCGCTGAAAGCCGGCAGTGGCAGGGCCGCACATCATCGACCAGCGTTACCGGCTGCGCCCGGAGCTGCTCGGCTGTCGTGAACTCGCCTTGCCGCCAGGCGCGGCGGATACGCCGCCAGGGAACCCACCAAGCGCGCAGCTGACCGGGGAGGGCGAGTGAGACCACTTCGACCAGTGCCTCGCCGCGCGACCGCTTCACGTCGTCGGCCGCGCCGAAGACCACACAGCAGTCTCCCCCGCGCCAGCACGACGGCACGAAGCCCTGATGGGCGGCGATGCACGCCACCTCCGCCGACGTGGCTTGCACCCACGCAACGTCGTGGGGCCGCCCTGGACCGGCCAGCAGCCGTCGGGCTTGCTGCTTGCTGTCCACGCAACAGGCGGCGGTCGTAATGGACTGCCATGCCCAGACCGTGCGGCGCGCCGCATGCCGCCAGCGCGGACGCGCACGCGAGCGTGCGTTCGCGCGAATCGCCGGCTTCGGTGACCGCCTCGTCGCGCTCGAAGTGGTCCTGCGATGCCCCGGCGACCCGCCCTCGGATGCGACAAACTACCTCGGCGGCATCACCGACGTGCTCGAAGCAAAGACCCACCGGGGCACCCTCGACCACCTCGGTGACCTCGCGGGCGTTGCGCTGTACGACAACGACCGCCAGGTCCGCGAGCTCGCCTTCCGACACGAGGACCCTCGACCGGCTCGCTACACGGTGCGCCTGCGGCACCCCGCCGTCATGGGCGAGCACCGGCTCGGCCGAGCAGACACGTTGGCCACCGCCGCCGTCATCGGCCTTGTCGCCGTCTCGGTCATAGCGCTGGGCGTCCTCACCGTCCTTGGCTGGACCGAGCCCTGGTGTGGCATAGGCAGCAGCTGGCCAGGTCGCGCCGGACCACGAGGTAGGAGAAGCATGAGACCAGCAGCTGTGATGAGTCCAAGCGCTGGCACCGCGCGGCGAGCAGCGGTCGGGGAGAGCACCAACTCGAAGAGGGGGACGGGGTCGCCCAGACGCGCTTGGAGTGGCCCGAGGGGACAGTTTCCGTGGTTCGCGGCGACGAATGCCCCCTCGGCCACGAGTGCGACAACGGTGAGGTGTAGCCAGCGGTCCCGTCGTCCCGTGAGGGCACACCACCAGATGTAGACGATGGCGCCGAGAAACGCCACGGTGATTGCACCGTGGCCGGCCCGAAAGGCCAGCGCCGCTGGCGACAACCGCCCGCTTGCCATGGTCGCGAGGATTTCACGGTCGGCGTGCTCTGTCCAAGCTCGCGGCTGCCGCTTTCCAGACGTAGGCGCATCCCGCCGACGGCCATCACACTGAGGTCTGTGGCACCAGCCAAGCCGGGTGGCTGCTCATCGGGTCTTGGTTGCGGGCATGCGCGCGACGTCCTGGATGGTCGCCTCGAAGAACGGCTTGAACCGCGGAGTTCCGAACCACCACCCAACCGTCACAGCGCTGGGCAGCACAACGTCGCCGAAGCGTCGCTCGGCGTGGATGTGTCCTCCGAACGGGATGTAGCCGTAGTCCTGCTGGCCGACGTTGCCCCAGCGCATCGCGCTGACGCTTCGCACGGCGCCGTTCTCGTCGATGCGCAGGACGACGTCGGGATGCTCGGGAGGCACGGCGAAGCTCGCGACGATGCGGTCGTCGCTCTCGGCGCGCCACGCCGCGCCCCGGTCGGGCAGCAGCGTTCCCGGAACCCAGATGCTTTCCACGGCCGCCCGCGCGGCGGCGGCGCGAGCGGTGTTCTCGTCGTCGGCGTGCAGAAACCGCAGGCGACCGAACAACCGACCGTCCATGCGGCCGCGCCCGTCGCGGAAGGCGTCGACCACGTGCAGCGGCTTGAGCGGGCCCAGCCCGGCGCGCGCCCTCCACGCGAAGGAGTGACCGACGAACTCCTGCTCTGCGGTAAACGAAAGCCATCGACCGACGTTGATGCGCCCCGTCATGGTCAGCCGGACCGCCGTGGCGATGGCGGCCCGGTCGGTGATGGCGTGGCAGAGGTAGCGCCGCACGGGCTCGTCGAGGCCGGCGAGGGAGGACCGCTCGAAGCGCC
>JAOPZW010000469.1 GCA_025963905.1 Solirubrobacterales bacterium
GAGGATCTCGCCCGGTCGGTCGAGGACAACGGCGGCTGCTACATCGTGCCGGCGTTCTCGGGCCTGTTCGCGCCCTACTGGAAGTCCAACGCCCGCGGCGTCATGGCGGGCCTGACGCGATACGTCACGGCGGCGCACATCGCCCGCGCGACGCTCGAGGCGACCGCGTACCAGAGCCGCGAAGTCGTCGAGGCGATGGACGCCGACTCCGGCGTGAAGCTCGAGTCGCTCAAGGTCGACGGCGGCATGGTCGGCAACGAGCTGCTCATGCAGTTCCAGGCCGACCTGCTCGGCGTGCCGGTCATCCGGCCGCAGGTCGCCGAGACGACGTCGCTCGGCGCCGCCTACGCTGCCGGCCTGGCGACCGGGTTCTGGAACGAGATCGAGGATCTCCGCGACAACTGGGTCGAGGACAAGCGCTGGGAGCCGACGATGGACCCGAGCAAGCGCGACGAGTACTTCAAGTACTGGAAGAAGGCCGTCACGCGCACGTTCGACTGGCTCGAGACGGAGGAGTAACCCGATCGCAGCGCGCCGTCCGCTCGCGTCTGCGGGCGGACGGCGCGGCGGTCGCGGGCGCCAAAGCCGATACGACGCATGACCTAGGATTGGGTTCGTGGCACGGCTCCGAGCGGAAGTGCTCGTCATCGGCGGTGGGGCGACCGGCGCGGGCGTCGCCTGGGACGCGGCCCTGCGGGGCTTCGACGTCGTGCTGGTGGATCGCGCCGACCTCGCGATCGGCACCAGTGGGCGCTTCCACGGCCTGCTGCACTCGGGCGGGCGCTACGTGGTCAAGGACGTCGTGGCGGCCCGCGAGTGCGTCGCCGAGAACGCGATCCTGCGGCGCGTGATCCCCCAGTGCATCGAGGACACGGGCGGCCTGTTCGTCACCTTCGAGGACAACGACCCCGGTTACGGAGACCGCTTCCTCGCCGGCTGCCACACGGCGGGCCTCCCGGTGGAGGAGATCCCCGTCGCCGAGGCGCTGCGGATGGAGCCGGTGGTGAACCCCGCCATCCAGCGGGCCTTCATCGTGCCGGACGCGGCCATCGACGTCTGGAAGACCGTATGGTCGCTCGCCGACGGCGCCGTCGCGCACGGAGCGCGGGTCCTCACGTACCACAAGGTGATCGGCCTCCACACCGAGCACGACGCGGTGACCGGAGCGCGGCTGCGCAACGAGCTGACCGGGGAGGAGCTCGACATCGACGCGGGCTTCACCATCAACGCCTCGGGCGCGTGGGCGGCGCAGATCGTCCGCATGGCGGGGATCGAGGGCATCGGCGTGATTCCCGGCAAGGGGATCATGATCGGCATGAATCATCGGCTGGTGAACACCGTCCTGAACCGCTGCGCGATGCCCGCCGACGGCGACATCCTCGTGCCGATCCGGACGATCAGCGCCATCGGGACCACGGACATCCGCGCCGCCGACGCCGACGAGATCCCCGTCACCCAGGCCGAGGTCGATCAGATGCTCGCCGAGGGCGAGCGCCTGGTGCCCGGCTTGCGCCGGGCGCGCGCGCTGCGGGTGTGGTCCGGCGTGAGGCCCCTGTTCCAGGACGAGAAGGCCGGAGGCGCGGAGGTCGACACGCGCGACGTCAGCCGCACGCACGCGGTGGTCGACCACCGCAAGCGCGACGGGATCGCGGCGCTGCTCACGATGTCCGGCGGCAAGCTGACGACGCTGCGGCTGATGGCGCAGGACATCGTGGATGCGATGTGCGAGCAGCTGGGCACCGACCGGCCCTGCCGCACGGCGGAGGTGCGCCCGCCGCGCAACGAGGACGGCCGCTACTACCAGGTCGGCTCGCGCCTGGCCAAGCGCGAGGCCCGGTTGCTGGACGAGCAGCTCATCTGCGAATGCGAGCTGGTCGGGCGCGAGCGGCTCGAGGAGACGATGCGCGCTCGCGGCACCATCAACCTCGACGACATCCGCCGGCAGCTCCGTCTCGGCATGGGGCCCTGCCAGGGAGGGTTCTGCATCTACCGGGCGACCGGGATCCTCCACGGCGTCGGCCGGCTCAGCGGGGCGCAGGCCTCCACCTCGCTGCTCGCCTTCCTCCAGGAGCGCTGGAAGGGCGTGTGGCCGATCCTCTATGGCGACCAGCTGCGCCAGGCGCGGCTCGACGACTGGATCTTCCAGGGACTGCTCGACGTGGAGCACCTGCCCGAGACGGGGACAGGGGCGCCCGCGGCCCTGCTCGAAGAGGAGCCGATCCCCGCATGAGCCGGCACGACGCCGTCGTGGTGGGGGCCGGGCTCGCCGGGCTCACGGCGGCCGTCCGGCTCGCCGAGGGCGGCGCGAGCGTGCTGGTGCTGGCGAAGGGGGTCGGCGCCACGCATCTGAGCCCGTGCACGATCGACGTGCTGGGCTACGACCCCGAGCCGGTGGACCACCCGCGCGACGCACTCCGGCGACTCGTCGACGCGCGACCCGACCACCCCTACCGGCTCGTGGGCGCCGACGGCGTCGCCGCCGCGATCGACTGGTTCAAGGGCTGCTTCGCGGACGGGCCGCTGAGCCCCTACGCCTACGCCGGGAGCGTCGACGAGAACATGCGGCTCCCCACCGCGGTGGGCGTCCTGCGGCCCTCGGCCGTCGTGCCGGAGACGATGGCGGCCGGCGACCTGCGCGCGGGCGGCGAGGTGTGCGTCGTCGGCTTCCGGGCGCTCAAGGACTTCCATCCGGTGCTCCTCGCCGACAACCTCGGGCGCGCGGCCGGCGTGCAGGCCCGCGGGCTCGAGCTGGACGTCTCGCCCGAGGACCGGGCTGACGTCAACGCACTGGGCTTCGCCCGGGCGTTCGACGACGCGTCCTTCCGGGCCCGGGTGATCGGGCAGCTCGCCGGCCGGCTCGGCGCCGGCGAGCGGGTCGCGCTCCCCGCCGTGCTCGGGATCGCCGACCCGCACGCGGCGTGGCGCGACCTGGAGGACCGGCTCGGCCGCCCCGTGTTCGAGGTGCCGACCCTGCCGCCGTCGGTGCCGGGCATGCGCGTGTTCGCGACCCTGCGCGAGCGCCTCCGTCGCGCCGGAGGCCGCGTCATCCTGAACGTGGTCGTGACCGGCGCCGAGCGCGCGGGCGCCCGCATCATCGCGGTGCGGGCGCGCGTCGGCCTGCGGGACGCCGTCCACGAGGCCGACCGGGTGGTGCTCGCGACGGGCGGCTTCGCCTCGGGCGGCCTCGAGCTGGACTCCGGGTGGGTCGCGCGCGAGACCGCGCTCGGGCTGCCGGTGGCGGGTGTGCCCGCGCCCGGGGACTCGCGGTTCCGGCCGGGCTACTTCGACGACCACCCGATCGGCCGAGCCGGGGTCGCGGTGGACGGCGACCAGCGCCCCGTCGGGCCCGACGGCGCCCCGGCGTTCGACAACGTGACGGTCGCCGGCGCCACGCTGGCGGGCGCTGAGCCGTGGCGGGAGAAGTCGGGCGACGGACTCAGCCTGGCGACCGGCCACCGGGCGGGCGGGCTGATGCTCGCCGAGTCGGGCGCGCACGCGGGGCCGGCGGCGGTCGGGATGGGAGGCTGACGAGATGGCGGCGGAGACCGGACACGACGTGCTCGGCGAGCTCATGCGCGGCTCGCTGGACCACTGCGTCAAGTGCACGATCTGCGAGACGTTCTGCCCCGTCTCGAACGTCACGCCGCTGTTCCCCGGGCCCAAGTACGTCGGGCCCCAGGCGGAGCGCTTCCGCGTTCCCCGCGAGGAGAGCCCCGACGCGTCGCTGGACTACTGCTCCGGTTGCGGGATCTGCACGCAGGTCTGTCCCCAGGGCGTGCAGATCGCCGAGATCAACACGCAGGCGCGCGCGAAGCTGAGGAAGCGCACCGGGTTCAGGCTCCGCGACCGCATCATCGCCCGCCCCGACCTGACCGGCCGGCTGGGCACGCCCGTGGCTCCCCTCGCGAACCTGATGCTGCACAGCCGGCTGCCGCGCCGCATCGCCGATCGCCTGCTCGGGATCGACGAGCGGGCGCCGGTGCCGGCATTCGCGGGCCGGACGTTCCAGGCGTGGGCGCGCAAGCACCGCTCGCCGCCCGCGCCCCGGCGGGTGGCGTACTTCCACGGCTGCGGCGCGAACTGGTATGAGCCCGACGCGGGCCGGCGGACGGTCGAGCTGCTCGAGTACCTGGGCTGCCAGGTGGACGTGCCGCGCGGCCAGGGGTGCTGCGGGCTGCCGCTGCAGTCCAACGGGATGTTCGAGCCCGCTCGGCGCTACGTGCGACGGCTGACGCGGCGGTTGGCGCCGTCCGCCCGCCACGGCATCGACATCGTCGGCACGTCGACGAGCTGCACGCTGATGCTCAAGCGCGAGGCGCGGGAGATCCTCGGGCTCGACGACGACCCCGAGCTGCGGATGGTCAGCGACCACGTCTATGACATCTGCGAGTACCTGCTGATGCTCCACGACCGGGGTGAGCTGCGCACCGACTTCCAGCCGCTGCCGCTGACGGTCACCTACCACGCGCCGTGCCAGCAGCAGGGCCACGGGATCGGCAAGCCGGCGCTCGACCTCATGGCGCTCGTCCCCGAGCTGCGGGTCATCGAGAACGACGCGACCTGCTGCGGGGTCGCGGGCACCTACGGGCTCAAGACCGAGAAGTACGAGATCGCGATGGACGTGGGCGCCGGACTGTTCGCGCAGATCGCCGAGGCGCGGCCCGACCTGGCGGTCTGCGACTCGGAGACCTGTCGCTGGCACATCGAGCAGGCGACCGGCGTCCGGACGGTGCATCCCATCGAGATCCTCCACCGGGCCGCCGGGCTGAGCGGCCCCGGTCACTGAGCGGAGCGCGCCCCAGTGGTCGGCCTCGTCATCGTGTCGCACAGCGCCGCGCTGGCGGGGGGCGTCGTGGAGCTCGCCCGGCAGATGGGCGGCGGCCAGGTCGTCGTCGAGCCGGCCGGCGGGATGGCCGACGGCTCGATCGGCACCGACGTCGAGCTCGTGTACGAGGCGATCGCGCGCGCCGCGGGGCCCGACGGGGTCCTGGTGCTGATGGACCTGGGGAGCGCCGTGATGAGCGCGGAGATGGCCGTCGAGATGATCGCCGCCGAGGGGGGGACGCGCGTCGTGCTGTCCGACGCGCCGCTCGTCGAGGGCGCAGTCGCCGCCGCCGCCCGTGCGGGCGCCGGCGCGCCGCTCGACGAGGTCGCCGCC
>JAOPZW010000288.1 GCA_025963905.1 Solirubrobacterales bacterium
GCTCGCCCGCGACGTCCTGAGCGGCCGCCGGGCGCGCGAGCGCCGCCGAGGCGCGCGCCATGGCGTCGAGGCGCGCGCGGTCGCCGAGCAGCGCTCCGACCTCGTTGGCGAGTCGCTCTGGCGTGAGCTCGGCGTCCTGGAGCACGACAGCCGCCCCGGCACCGGCCATCCAGCGCGCGTTGGCGGCCTGGTGGCCGCCCGCCGCGTAGGGATAGGGCACGAGGATCGCCGGGACGCCGTGGGCGGCGATCTCGAAGACCGAGCCCCCGGCGCGCGCGACGCACAGGTCGCAGGCGAGCAGCGCCTCGCCGAAGTCCTCGATGTACTCGCGCAGGTCGTAGTGCGGGCCCAGGCCGCGATCCTTCAGGGCGGCGAAGTCGCGCGCCCCGGCGGCGTGCAGGACCCGGAACGAGGCGCCGGCGAACGCCTCGACGGCGGCCTCGTTGATCGAGCGCGCGCCGAGCGAGCCGCCGAAGACCAGCACGCACGTGTCGTCCGCGCCCAGCCCGAAGCGCGCGCGGGCCGCCGCGCGGTCGGTGGCCGGCGCGGGCACCGGCCGGCCGGTGAGGCGATAGCGCGAGCCGTCGCGCCCGTCGATCGGGAAGGCCAGGCAGACGCGCCGCGCGAACGGCGCCAGCAGGCGGTTGGTCAGGCCCAGGTGGCTGTCGGCCTCGCTGAGCACGAGCGGGATCCGCCGCGCGACGGCCGCGGCCCCGGCCGGCCCCGCGACGTAGCCGCCGCCGCCCATGACGGCGTCGGGACGGACCTCGCACAGGATGCGCCCCGCCTGACGCACCGCCACGGCGGCCTTGAGCGCCGCGCGCGCGGCCTTGACCGGGTTGCGGCGGCTGAGGCCCTCGACGGTGATGGCGTGCAGCTCGTAGCCGGCCCGCGGGACCAGCTGCGCCTCGGCGCGCTCGCCCCCGATGAAGACGACGTGCGCGCCCTCAGCCCGCAGCGCGTCGGCTACGGCCAGCGCCGGCACGACGTGCCCCGCTGTCCCGCCCGCGGCGATCGCGATCGTCGGCGCCATGGCGGGATCGTTTCGCATTCCTCGGCGCGACCGCCCGCAGGTGCGCCGAACCGCCGTTCGCGACGTTCAGGAGCAGGCCCATGCCCGCCAGCAGGACCGTCAGGTTCGTCGAGCCGTAAGAGATGAACGGCAGCGGAACGCCGGTGAGGGGCGCCAGGCCCAGCACGGTGAAGACGTTGAGGCAGGCCTGGCTGAGGATGAGCGACGTGATGCCGGCGGCCAGCAGCTTGGCGTAGGCGCCCGACGCGCGGCGAGCCACCCGCAGGCCGGCGTAGGCGACGAGCCCGTAGAGGAAGAGCACCGCCATCACGCCGGCGACGCCCAGCTCCTCGCCGATGATGGCCAGGATGAAGTCCGTGTGGGCCTCAGGGAGGTAGAAGACCTTCTGGACCGACTGGCCCAGGCCCCGCCCGAAGAGGCCGCCCGACCCCAGGGCGATCTGCCCCTGCACCGCCTGGAAGCCCGCGTCGCCGGCGTGAGCCCAGGGATTGATGAAGGTCGTCAGCCGCGCCCGGCGATAGCTGGCGCTCAGCGCGTAGAGGAGGACGAGCACCGCCGCTGCGCCGGCGCCGATGAGCAGGTAGCGCATGGGCAGACCCGCGGCGATCAGCAGCGCGCAGAGCGTGAAGCAGATCACGAGCGCCGTCCCCAGGTCCGGCTGCGACGCCACGAGCAGGACTGCCAGGCCCGTCACGAGGAGCAGCGGCGTGACCTGGCGCGGGTGCTTCAGGCGACCCGGCCGGTGGGCCAGGATCTTCGCCGCGTAGAGGACCAGCGCGAGCTTGGCCACCTCGGAAGGCTGGAACTGCAGCGGCCCCGCCCCCAGCCAGCGCCGCGCGCCGTTGACCGTGACGCCGAGGCCGGGCAGCTTGACGAGCACGAGGCAGACCAACGCGAAGGCCAGCAGCGGGCCGGTGAGCCGCAGGACACCATCGAGCCCGCGGCGCGCGATGACGTGCATCGCGACGAAGCCGATCGCGCCGTACGCCACGTACCGGACGAGGAACGAGCTGCCGTCGCCCTGGCCCTGCAGCAGCGTGCGCGCCGACGAGGCGCTGTAGACCATGATCGCGCCGAAGGCCAGCAGGCACAGCGTCGCGGTGAGCAGGATGTTGTACTCGAGCGGCTGCGCGACGGTACGGGACCGGGGGCGCTTCGCGTTGGCGGCGGCGGCGCGAGGCATTCGGACCTGGGTTCGCCGCGCGCACCCCGATTCCTACGGGCTCGACAGACGTTTGAAGTGCGCCCCGCGCTCCTCGAAGCTCGCGTACTGGTCGTAGCTCGCGCAGGCCGGCGACAGGAGCACGACCTCGCCCGGGCGCGCGGCCGCCGTCGCCGCTGCGACGGCACGCTCGAGGTCGCCGCAGTCGTGCACGGCGACGGCTCCCTCGAGCGCCGCCGCGATGATCGGTGCGTCCTCGCCGATGAGGTAGCAGGCGGCGGCGTGGGCCGCGACGGGCGCGCGCAGCCGCGTGAAGTCCTGGCCCTTGCCCCGGCCGCCGAGGATGAGGCGCACCGGGGCCTCGAAGCTCGCCAGGGCCACGAGCGTGGAGTCGACGTTCGTGGCCTTGGAGTCGTTGACGAAGAGCACGCCGTCGCGCCGGGCCACCTCCTCCAGGCGGTGCTCCACGCCCGTGAACGTCGCCAGGCCCGTGCGCACGGCGTCGGGCGCGATCCCGCGGGCCAGCGTCGCCGCGGCGGCGGCCATCGCGTTGAGCCGGTTGTGCGCTCCGCGCATTCGGATGGCCGCGACGGGCATCAGCGGCTCGTCGGCCCACCACAGCTGCCCGGCGCGGTCGGCGAGCTCGGCCCCCGGCCCGGTGCCGAAGCACACCCGCCGCGCGCACCCGCCGAGGTCCTCGATCCCGAGGCCCACCGGCGCCACCGCGATGTCGTCGTTGCCCTGCTCGGCGAAGACGCGCAGCTTGGCGGCGGTGTAGTCGGCCATAGTCGCGTGGCGGTCGAGGTGGTCGGGCGCGAGGTTGAGGAGGATGGCGGCCTCGGGCGCGAACGCAGAGGTGTCCTCGAGCTGGAACGACGAGGCCTCGGCCACCACCACGGCCCGGGGATCCAGCCGGCCCGCGAGCGAGCTGAGCGCGGTCCCGACGTTCCCGGCCACGGCGACGGCCAGGCCGGCCTCGCGGTGGATGTGGCCGATGAGCTCGACGGTCGTGGTCTTGCCGTTGGTGCCCGTCACGGCGATCGTCTCGTTGGTCAGCAGGCGCCAGCCGAGCTCCAGCTCGCCGAGGACCGGGATCCCCCGCCCCCGCGCGGCCGCGATCGCCGGAGCCTCGCGCGGCACGCCGGGGCTCTTGACCACGGCGCGGGCATGTGCCAGCGCCGCCAAGCCGTCGGTGCCCGTGTGGACCGCGATGCCGGCGGCGCGCAGCTCGCGCGCTCCGGGCGGGTCTCCGCGATCGACGCCGGTCACGTCGCACCCGCGCTCGCGCAGCGCCAGGGCCGCCGCCACCCCGGATCGCGCCAGCCCGACGACGAGGTAGGGGCCGCCGGGCAGCGGCGGCCGCGGCCTCATGCAGCGACCGAGTGCTGGTAGATCGTGAAGCCGATCGCCGCGCAGACGGCGGCCACGATCCAGAACCGCAGGATGATCTTCGTCTCCGACCACCCCAGGATCTCGAAATGGTGGTGGATCGGGGCCATGAGGAACACCCGCTTGCGCAGGGTCTGGAACGAGAAGACCTGGATCAGCACGCTGAGCGCCTCCACCACGAAGATCCCGCCCAGGATGATGAGCAGCTCCTCGGTCTTCGTCATCACCGCCAGCCCGGCGATCGCGCCGCCCAGCCCCAGCGAGCCGGTGTCCCCCATGAAGATGGTCGCCGGGAAGGCGTTGAACCACAGGAAGCCGACGCAGGCGCCCACCAGGCAGCCGGCCAGCAGCGAGAGATCGGCCTCACCCGCGGTGATGAAGGTGATGGCGATGTAGGCCAGCAGGACGATCGCCGCGCAGCCCGCGGCCAGCCCGTCGAGGCCGTCGGCCAGGTTCACGGCGCTCGTCGTCCCGGCCACCACGAGGTAGATGAGCAGCGGGTAGAACACGCCGAGGTCGACCGTGGCGTCGATCGAGCGCAGGCGTAGCGTGCCCGACACGCCCGCCTGCTTCGTCGCGATGTACCACAGGCCCAGCGAGATGGCGATCGTCACGACGAGCTTCGTGCGCGCCCGCAGCCCCAGCGACCGGCGACGCACGATCTTCGTGAAGTCGTCGGCGAAGCCCAGCAGCGCGCAGGCCATCGCCGCGCCGTAGACCCCGATCGCCCGCCAGTCGTAGTCGCAGAGGATGAGGAACGGGATCGAGACCGCGGTGAACACGATGATGCCGCCCATCGTGGGCGTACCGGCCTTCTCGTGATGGCCCTCGGGGCCCTCCTCGCGGATGAACTGCCCGAACTCGCGGGTGCGCAGGAACGCGATGAACCGCGGCGAGAGGAAGATGCAGATGAGCAGCGCGGCCGTGCCGCCGATCAGCACCTCGCCCATCAGGCTGCCCGCGCCCGCAGCGCCCGGGCGACGACCTCGAGGCCGACGCCGCGCGAGGCCTTGACCAGCACGGTGTCGCCGGGCTCCAGCAGCCCGGGCACGAGCTCGGCCGCCGCGGCCGCGTCGGCCACGGCGTGCACCGCGCCCGCGTGGCCGGCGCCGATGTGCTGGGCGAGCGGGCCGACGGTGACCAGCAGGTCGACGCCCGCATCGTGGGCGTGGGCGCCGATCTCGGCGTGGAAGCGCCGCTCGTCGGGGCCCAGCTCGAGCATGTCGCCGAGCACGGCGACGCGGCGCCCCGATGCGGACGCGGCGAGGTCGTCGAGGGCGGCGCGCATCGACATCGGGTTGGCGTTGTAGCAGTCGTCGATGACGAGGACGTCGCCCGGAAGCTCGAGGCGCTGGCCCCGCAGCTCGGACAGCTCGACGTGCAGCTCGCCGGCCGGCTCGACGCCGATCGCCCGGGCGGCGGCGAGCGCGGCGAGCGCGTTGCGGCGCATGTGCGCCGAGGAGAACGGCACCTCCAGACCGCCCGGCAGCGCGTCGACGTCGCCGCCCTCGCCGAAGGTCACCGTCTGCACGTCGGGGCGGCGATGGGGCTCCAGCAGCGCCTCGCCGGCGGGGACGACGGCCGTCCCGCCCGCGCGCAGCCCGGCGACGAGCTCGGCCTTGGCGGCGGCGATCGCCTCGATCGAGCCGAGCAGCTCCAGGTGCACCGGTCCGACGTTCGTGATGACCCCGACGTCGGGCTCGGCGATCGCGGCGAGCTCCGCGATCTGCCCGGCGCCGCGCATCGCCATCTCCAGCACGAGCACCTCGGTGCCCGGCGGGGCCGAGAGCACGACGAGCGGCAGGCCGATCTCGGTGTTCCAGTTCTGCGGGCTGGCGACGACGCGCCGCTGCGGGGCGAGCATGGCCGCCAGGAGGTCCTTGGTCGAGGTCTTGCCCACGGATCCGGTGATCCCGACGACCGGGCAGGCGAGCTCGCGCCGCCACGCCGTCGCCAGGCGGCCCAGGGCGGCCAGCGGATCGGCTGCGGCCAGCAGCGCCCCGGGCTTCGCGCAGCGGGCGGCCTCGGCGTGCTCGGGCGCGACGAGGACGCCCCACGCGCCGGCCGCCAGCGCCTGGGCGGCGAAGCCCCCGCCGTCGGCGTGCTCGCCCGGCAGGCCGACGAAGAGGTCTCCGGGGCCGGCCTCGCGGGAGTCGATGACGACGCGCGCGGGCCCGCCGGCGCCCTCCGGCGCCGGTCCGGCCAGCCGGGCTCCCGCCGCCTCCGCGACGCGCGACGCACCCCACTCCTGCATCAGTGGGTGGCCCCGGCTCCGCGCAGCGCCTCACGCGCCACGGTCACGTCGTCGAAGGGCACCTTGCGCCCGTCCTCGAACTCCTGGCCCTGCTCGTGCCCCTTGCCTGCGATGACGACGACGTCGCCCGCCCCGGCCTCGCCGATCGCCCGCTCGATCGCCTCGCGCCGGTCGACGTAGGCCTCGACGTCGCGCCCGGCGCCGTCCAGGATCTCGTCGATGATCGACTGGGGGTCCTCCGAGCGCGGGTTGTCAGAGGTCACGATGACGTGGTCGGCATGCTCCCTGGCGATGGCGCCCATGAGCGGCCGCTTGCCGCGATCGCGGTCGCCGCCCGCGCCGAAGACGACCACGACGCGCCGCTCGGCCAGGGCCCGCGCGGCGCGCAGGACGTTGTCCAGCGAGTCGGGCGTGTGGGCGTAGTCGACCAGCACGGCGAAGTCCTGGCCCTCGCTCACCGGCTCGAAGCGCCCGGGCACCCGCCCGGCGCGTGGCAGCGCCTGCGCGATCGTCGCGTCGTCGACCCCCAGCGCGCGCACGGCGGCGACGGCGCCCAGCACGTTGAGCACGTTGAACCGGCCCGGCAGCGGCGAGCTCAGCTCCAGGCCGCCGGCGCGGAAGCGGGAGCCATCGAAGCCCGACTCGATCGCGGTCGCGCGCAGGGCCGCGTTCGCGCTCTCGATCCCGATCGTCAGCGCGTCGGGGAAGTCGCGGGCGAGGCGCCGGCCGTAGGGATCGTCGACGTTGACCACCTTCACGCCCTCGGCCACCTCGAACAGCCGGCGCTTGGCGAGGAAGTAGTCCTCCATCGTCGGGTGAAAGTCCAGGTGGTCCTGCGTCAGGTTCGTGAAGATCGCGGCCGCCCAGTGGATCGCGTCGGCACGCCCGAGCTCCAGCGCGTGCGACGAGACCTCCATCACCACCGCGGCGTCGCCGCCGTCGAGCATCTCGCGGAAGGTGCGCTGGAGGTCGATCGCCTCGGGCGTGGTGCGGGCCACCTCCTGCGAGCGCCCCGCGACGACGGCCGTGACGGTGCCCAGGAGGCCGGTCTGGCGCCCGGCGGCCTCGAGCAGCGACCGGACGAGGAACGCCGTCGTCGTCTTGCCGTTGGTGCCGGTCACGCCGATGGCCTGCAGCTGGGCCGTCGGATCGCCATACAGCGCCGCGGCGGCGGGCGCCATCGCGCGGCGCACGTCGGGCACCAGCACCTCGGGAACGCCGAGGCCGAGCGGGCGCTCGACGACGAGCGCGACCGCGCCGCGCGCCACGGCCTCGGGCGCGAAGTCATGGCCGTCACGGGTGAACCCGGGCACGCAGAAGAACAGCGTGCCAGGGGTGACCGTGCGGTCGTCGTAGGCCAGCGCGGTGACCTCCACCGGCGGGGCGCCGGCGGCGGCGGCGCCGAGGACCTCCCTGAGCGTCATCGCCGGGGAGCCTAGAAGGTTGGTCACGATCCTCGTCCCCGGGGTGGCGCTCGACGGCCGGGGCTACCCCGGCGGGATGCGCAGGTAGGGCAGCGCGAACGAGGCGATGCTCCCGAACGCCGGAGCCGCCACGACGCCACCGTAGATGTTGGTCTGGGGCTCGTCGACCATCACGCCGATGAGCAGCCGCGGGTGCAGGGCGGGCGCGAAGCCCATGAACGAGGCGATGTAGGCCGACTTGGAGTACTGACCCGTGGCGGTGTCGAACTTGTTCGCGGTACCCGTCTTGCCCGCGAGCTTGTAGCCGGGGATCGAGACCTCGCTCGCCGTGCCGCCCGGCGCGAACGCGCCCTCGAGCATCTGGCGCAGCTCCTGCGCGGTGCGCTGGGAGATCACGCGGTGACCCTTGGGCTCGGGGACCAGCCGGCCGTCGACGCGCCGCACGACGTGCAGCGGGCGCAGGATGCCGCCGTTGGCGATCGCCGTGTAGGCCTGCGCCATCTGGATCGGCGTGACCGAGATGCCCTGGCCGATCGGCAGGTTGCCCATCGTCGAGCCGGAGTACTTGGCGACCGGCAGCACGAGACCGCGCTCCTCACCCGGCAGGTCCACCCCGGTCCGGCGGCCGAAGCCGAAGCGGCGCACCCACTGGTCGAAGCGCACCCTGCCCATCTTCAGGCCGATCGTCACCGCCCCGACGTTGCTGGACTGCGCGAGGATCTGGGCGGTGGTCAGCGTCACCGGGCCGCGCGGGTGCGACTCCCCGATGGTGCGGTCGGCCACCTGGATCTGCGGCGCCAGGTTGAACGCGGTGTCCGGCTTGACGGTGCCGTCCTCGATCGCTCCGGCGACGGTGAAGGCCTTGAACGTCGAGCCCGGCTCGTAGGTGAAGCCGACCGCGCGGTCCTGGCTGGCGTAGGGCGGTGCCGTCCACGGCTGGTTGGCGTCGACGCGGGGCCAGTTGGCGAGCGCCAGCAGCTCCCCGGTGCGCGGGTCGACGACGAAGGCGGTGGCGCCCTTGGGTCGGTACATCTGGCCCACGCCGGCGAGCACGCGCTCGACGTTGTCCTGGATGGCGGCGTCGATCGTCAGCTCCAGGCGCGCGCCGGCTCGCGCCGGCTTCGTGTCGCGCACGTTGATCGACTGGCCCAGCGCGTCCTTGACCACGCGCCGGCGCCCGTCCTGGCCGTGCAGGATGCTGTCGCGGGAGTACTCCAGTCCCGCGAGCCCGCGACCGTCGATCCCCACGCTGCCCAGCAGCTGGGAGGCGAGCGTCTGGCGGGGGTAGACCCGCACGTGCCCGGGCGTGAGGTCGATGCCGGGCAGGTGCAGCTTGTCGATCTGCGCCGCCCGGTCGGCCGGGAGCGACCGCGCCAGGAAGACGAACCCGGTGTTGCGGCGGGCCAGCAGCTGGGCGACGGCGTCGGCCGGCTTGCCCAGGAGCGGCGCCAGGCGCTGCGCCGTGCGCACCGGGTTCTTGACGAGGTAGGGCGTCGCGGAGACGTCGTCGGCCGGCTCGGAGACGGCGAGCTCCACGCCCTTGCGGTCGACGATGGTGCCGCGGCGGGCGGGGAGCGCCGGGCTCGTGACCTGCTGGGAGGCCGCGGCATTGGCGAGCGAGCCGCCCTTGACGGTGCCCAGCCAGACCGCGCGGGCGGCGGCGAGGACGAGAAGGCCCAGGAAGCAGGCGAAGAGCAGGCCGATGCGGCGCTCGAGAAGCGCCACGCCTACCTCTGGACCGCCGGGGCGCTGACGCCGCCCGCGCTCGTGGTCGCCGGCGGTCCCGCCGCCGCGCCGGGGGTGGACGCGGCGGCGGTCGCCGGGGTTGGGGATGGCGGGGGTGAAGCCTGGGTCGTCGTCGCGGCGGGCGCCGCGGCGGAGGCCGTCGTCGCCGTGGCCGGCGGCGCGGCCGCCTGGGCGGGCTGGACGGGCTGGACGGGCTGGACGGACTGGGGCTGGACGGCGGCGGCAGCCGACTGGACGGCCGGAGCCTGGACGGCGGCAGCCTGCGTGGCGGCGGCCGGGGCGGGCGCCGTGATGTTCGCGGCGGCGCGCGCGCCGTCGGCCTGGCGCGCGTCGAGGAAGCGGACGTCACCGGCGGCGGGCATCACCATGCCGAGCTGGGTGGCCACCTTCTGGATCTGCTCGCCGGAGTCGAGCTGGGAGATCTGCGCGCGCAGCGTCGAGTTCTCTCGGTCGAGCGTGTCGGCGCTCGTCACCGCACGCCCGATCCCGGCGTTGAGCTGGAGCATCGAGACCTGCATGAAGACGATGCCCATCAGCGCCACCGCCACGAGCCCGATCCACGCGCGGCCGCGAACCAGCCGGTCCAGCAGGCGGGTGTCGGGCAGTGCGCGCAGGCGCCGCGCGACGGCCCCGAGGACCACCCGCGAGCGCGCGGCCGCGGGACGCGTGGCGGTGCGGGTGCGCGG
>JAOPZW010000486.1 GCA_025963905.1 Solirubrobacterales bacterium
TGAGCGCCTGATGGGAGAGGCCGCCCATGCCGTACTTCAGATCGAAGCGGGTCGCGCCGAGAGCGGTGAGATTGCCCGCGATCTTCTGCGCGACGGTCTCGGGCGACCCGACGTAGAGCGCTCCCCGCGGCCCGATCTCGTACATGAAGGAATCCTCGGTCGGGACCGCGAAGCCGCGCGTCTCGCTGACGTGGCGAATGACCTCCAGGTAGCGCGGCCAGAACTCCTCGCGGGCGATCTCGTCGCTGACGGCGACGTGACCGGGCGAATGCACCCCCACCGGCAGAGTGGGCCGGCCGAAGCTCTCGAGGGCCTGGCGGAAGAGCTGCGAGAACGGGGCGAACCGCGCCGGCGATCCGCCGATGATCGCGAGCATCAGCGAGAAGCCATACCGCGCAGCGCGCATCACCGACTGGGGGCTGCCCCCGACCCCGATCCAGACCGGGAAGGGGCCGGACTCGGTGTGCGGCACGACGTCCTGGTTGCTGAGCGGTGGGCGGGTCGTGCCCTGCCAGGTGACCGGTCCGCCCTTGAGGATCTCGGCGAAGAGGTCGACCTTCTCGTCGAAGAGGTCCTCGTAGTCGGCGAGGTCATAGCCGAAGAGCGGGAACGAGTCGATGCTCGAGCCTCGGCCGAGGATGACCTCCGCCCGGCCGCGGGAGACGGCGTCGAGCGTGGAGTAGCGCTGGAACACCCGGACGGGATCGTCCGAGCTCAACACCGTGACCGCCGACCCGACGCGGATCCGCGCCGTGCGCGCGGCGATCGCGGCCAGCACCACATCGGCCGCCGACAGCGGGAAGTCGTCGGTGTGGTGCTCGCCGATCCCGAAGAAGTCCACGCCGACCTCTTCGGCGAGGACCCCTTGCTCGACGAGGTTCCGGATCGTCTGGGCGTGCGAGAGCGGGCGATCGTCGCCGTCGTGGGTCACATCGCCGAAGGTGTCGAGGCCGAAGACGAGCGGGGTGGTCACGTCGAGCTCCTTGTCTCCAATGCGGCTTCCGCCCCCACGGCGAGCTCGAACTCGGGCCCGGGCAGCGCGACACCGAAGACCGGGCCGCCGGGTTCGAGGAGGCGGCCGGCACGCAGGCTGCCGAGCCGCACGGCGTCGTAGCCGATGCGCTCGACGATCTCCGCGACGACGTCGACGGCACCCGGGTCGTCGCCCGCGACGCCGAGCGCGCGGCGATCCGGCGAGCCGGCCGGCCGGCGGTCGTCCTCGAGCTCATGATAGCCGAGGTGGTTGAGGGTCTTGACGATCGCCGACCGGGCAAGCCGGTCCTGGACGAGCTCGCTGCTGCCGTCCCGGTGATCCTCGAACAGCCCCACGACGCCGTCGACCGGCGGCCAGTAGTTCATGACGTCGACCACGACCTTGCCGGCGACCAGGGCGGGGTCGAACGCGGGAAACCTGTGGATCGGGATCGCCAGCACGACGACGTCGGCGCCGTCGACGGCGTCGGCCGCCCACCGTGGCTCGGCCCCCGGGATCAGCACCTGAGTGACGAGTGCGATCCGCTCGGGGTCACCCGAAGCCGCGATCGCCACCTCATAGCCGGCGGCGATCGCGACGCGGGCGATCACCGGTCCGACGTGCCCCGCACCGAGCACGGCGATCCGTCGGGTCACGCGAACGCGATCTCGCTGAGGTCGATCGAGACGAAGAGGGGCTCGGGGGCCGTCTCGAACAGATCACTCATGACTGCGCGCTTTCGCCGATCCGGCGCTCGCATAGCCTCCGCCCCACCAGCTCGTGACGAGCGCCCCGTACTCGTCCGCCGCGTCCTCCCAGGTGAAGTGCCCCGCGTCGATGATGTCGAGCTTGCTCTTGGGTAGGCGGTCGTGGAGGTACTCGCCGTTGACGGGCGGCACCGCCGGGTCGTGCGCGCCGGCGATGATCTGGACGGGCGTCTCGATCTCCGCCAGCAGGTCGCGGAGGACCGGAAGCTCCGCCGGGTAGGCGCGCACGTAGCGCATCGACTCGACGAAGCGGTCGCCCTCGTAGGCCGAGAGGTAGTCATCGCGGACAAAGCCGGGAAGCGGGTATCGCTCGATGTCGTTCAGGGCGCCGGCGACGATCTGGCGCGGATCGGCGGTGCGGTACGTCTCGAGATCGGGGGCTTCAACCCACTCCTGCACCACCCCGCCGAGCTGGAGCGGGAACGCCGAGCCGCCGCTCCCGACGACGAGGCTGCGCAGCCGGCCGGGATGCAGGGCGGCGGCGAAGAGCGATGCGCCGGTGCCGACGTCGGGGCCGACCACGTGCGGGCACTCGAGCCCGAACGCGTCGGCAACCCGAATGACGAACGCGCCCATCGCGCGCGGCGACAGCAGCGCATCGCGGCGCTGCGAGTGACCGAATCCCGGGAGGTCGATCGCCACCAGATGCGTGCGCTCGGCGAGTCGCGCCCACGTCGGTTCGAACGCCAGCAGGCTCTCCGGCCACGGGCTCAGCAGGAGGGCGTGATCGTCCCGGTCCTCGCTCTCGGCGAAGCGGATGGACAACCCGTCGATCGTCCGGAACCGCATCTGGATGGGCGGGTTCGACCAGATGCTCACGTTGCCGAGTGTCGTCGCAGACCGCCCCGGCTCGCGTCCGCCAGGGGACAGTGCCGGTGGTCAGTCGCGAACCTGGTCATGTCGCGAACGTGCACCGATCGCACGGTGGGCCGAGCTCACGGCGCTCGCGCCCTCGCCGACAGCGGACGCGACGCGCTTCATCGACCCGTGGCGGACGTCGCCGGCGGCGAACACCGCGGGAACTCTCGTCTCGAACGGAAATGGCGATCGACCGAGCGCGGCCCAGGTGCCGTCGAGGTCGTCCGGAGTGAGCTCCACGTCGGTGCGGACGAAGCCGTGGCGATCGACGGCGACCCCGGTGAGCCAGCCGGTCGCCGGCTCTGCCCCGATGAAGCAGAACAGTCCGCGGCAGGCTCGAGTCTCCTCGTCCCGGGTGGTGCGGTGCGTCAGCGTGATGCGCTCGAGTACGTGCTCGCCCTCCAACCGCGTGACCTCTGTCGCGGCCCGGACCTCGATCCGAGGATCGGCGAGGATCCGGTCGACGAGATACCGGGACATCTTGGCGGCCAGGTCAGCGCCGCGGACGGCGAGCGTGACGAGCCTGTCCGAGGAAGCCAGGAACAGCGCCGCCTGCCCCGCCGAGTTGGCGCCGCCGATCACGGTCACCGGCTGCCCCCCGCAGCCGCGAGCCTCCAGCTCGGTGGCCGCGTAAGAGATTCCTGCGGCCTCGAACCTCTCCCAGCCTTCCAGCGGCAGCGTCCGATAGCGGGCGCCGGTGGCGACGATCACGGCCCTCGAGCTGATCCGCGTGCCGTCGGCGAGCAGCGCCGCCAGGTGCTCGCCATCGGTGTCGAGGGCGGTGATCTCGCAAGGCGTCGAGATCTGCGCTCCGAACTTCATCGCCTGCGCGACGGCATTCTCGGCAAGCTGCGCGCCGCTCAGCCCGGTCGGAAAGCCGAGGTAGTTCTCGATCCTCGCACTCGATGCCGCCTGGCCGCCGGGGCCTACCGCATCGAGCAGAATCGTTCGTAGTCCCTCCGAGGCTCCATAGACGGCAGCCGCCAGCCCTGCCGGCCCGGCCCCGATGACCGTGAGATCGGCGGGCTTGTCGCTCGCGGGGCGGTACGAGAGTCCGAGATATTCGGCGAGGATCCCCGGCGTGGCCCGGAGCAGCGTGCGCTCGGGGGCGATCACCGCCGGCAGATCCTCCGTCCTCAGGCCGGCGGCGCGCATCAGCGATCCGCCCTCGAGGAAGTCCGTGTCCAGCCACACGTGAGGCAGGACCCGCCGGCCGGCGTAGGTGCGAAGCGCCAGCGCCTCGGAGTCCAGCTCGCTTCCGATGATCTGCAGGACGCGAGCCGCGGGTCCTGCACTGAGCCTCCGGCGACGCGCGAGGAACGCTCGGAGCAGGAGATCCGAGAGCTCCGGGTCTTCGGCCATCAGGCGACGCAACTGCGGCGGTGAGATCCGATGCACGAGAGCTCGCTCGACCACCCGCGCCGTCAGATAGGTGTATTGCCCGGTCAGGATGCCGAGCTCGCCGACGAAAGCGCCTGGTCCGAACGTGACGACCGACGCCTCGGGCGCATTGAGGGTGGCTGCGCGCACCACCTCGATGGCGCCCTGCTCGATGACGATCAGGTCGTAGGTGGGATCGCCGGCTGCGAACGCCGCCTCTCCAGCCTCCAGCTCGTCGGGGGTGCCGTAGGCGCGGAGACGCGCCAGCTGACCGTCGCTCAGCTCGGGGTACGCGTCGAGCACCACGCCGCCGCCCGAGCGGTCAGTCATTGGCGGGCAGCACGCGGTCGAGCTCGTTGCGCGAGCTGATGTCGAGCTTGATGAAGACCTTGCGCAGGTGGTACTTGACCGTGCGCGGGCTGATGAAGAGGCGGATGCCGATCTCGGGGTTCGACAGCCCGTCGCGGGCGAGCCGTGCGATCTGGGCCTCTTGGGCGGTCAGCTCGTCGCTCGTCTCGGCCGTGCGCTTGCGCATCGTCTCGCCGGTGGCCAGCAGCTCGCGACCGGCGCGGTCGGCGAATGCCTCGACCCCCATGGAGGCGAACATGTCGTGGGCGGGGCGCAGCTGCTCGCGCGCGTCGACCCGCCTGCTCTCGCGTCGCAGCCACTCGCCGTAGAGCAGGTGGCCTCGCGCGAGCTCCACGCGGACGCGCGTCCGGCCCAGCCGCGCGATCGACTCGCGGTACAGGCGCTCCGCGTCCTCGCCCTCGCTCAGCAATGCGCGGACGCGGGCCTCGATCCCGAGCGCCCACTCGCTGGGCGTCGCGCGCGTCCGTTCGGACAGCCAGCCGAGTGCGGCCTCGACGAGCGCCATGTCGCCAGTCCTGGATGCCGCCTCGGCCAGCTCGGGCGCGACGAACGGCCCGACGCCCACCCGGTCGCGCTCGAACAGGTGCCAGGCGGCGTCGCGCGCCACGTCGTGGCGACCCAGGCCGTTGGAGAGCACCGCCCGCGCGTAGGCGTTGCTCGTCCAGCCGCGGCGGTTGGCCTCCGGCGCGGTGGCCTCGATCAGCTCTGACGCCTGTGCCTCCCGCCCGCGCCACGCGGCGAGCGCCATCTCCGTGTTCCGCAGGCGCGGGTTCCGGGTCACCTCGGCGATCAGGCGATCCTCTTCGATCAGGGCCGCCGCCGAACTCAGCTCGCCGGCAAGGAGGTGGCTTCTGGCGAGGAGGTTGAGCGCGAGGTGCAGGTGCACGAGCGCGCCCGCGTCACGGGCGAACTGCGCCTCGCGAGCGGCCAGCACATGCCAGGCCTCGGCGTCCCAGAGCTCCAGGGCGACGAGCGCGCTGGTTCGTCCACCGGCGAGCCAGAGCCAGCCCCCGGCGTCGTCGTCGCCGGCGGTGTCGAGGGTGAGAAGAAGCTCGCGTGCCCGGGTGAGGGCCGGCGCGGCCGCTGCGTATCCGTCCGTCAACCGGATCGCGAACGCGTCGAGCAGGACGTCGACCACACGCGGCGGCTCGGGACCCGGAGGCGCCGCGCGCGCCGCCTGGGCGGCTGCCGGCACACCGCCGGGGAGCTCGAGGTCCCCGGCCATGGCCGCCGCGAGCGCCTCGAGATGCGTGTCGCGCGCCAGCTCGGCATTGAGTGGCTCCAGGCGCCTGGCCGCGCTCGCCAGAAGCCGGCCGGCATCGCCGACACGTCGCTGCTCCAGCGCGATCTGGCCGCGGAGGTGCTCCACCTCGGCGGTCCGCATCTCGTCGAGCGGCGCGGCTTCGACGGCGACCAGCAGTCCGAGCGCCGCATCGAGGGCGCCCGCGTCGCGTTTTGCCCGGGCGGCCGCGAGCAGCCGCTGCGCGCGGCGCGCGGGCTCGGGCGTCAGCGTCGCCGAGCGCTCCAGGAACGCGGCACCCGCGGCCAACCCGCCGCG